>JBOFIR010000047.1:0-35942 GCA_051650265.1 Cellulosilyticaceae bacterium | reverse complement strand
AAAGGTATTAAATACGTTGATGAAGTAATCAGACGTAAAGTAGGTAAAACAGGTAAAAAATAATAGTAAAGGGGTGAATTAAATGATTAACAAACAATCACGTACAGAAGTTCGTGTTAAAAAGCATAAGAGAATCCGTAACAAATTCAACGGAACAGCTGAAAGACCAAGACTTGCTGTGTTCAGAAGTGAACAACACATCTATGCTCAAATCATTGATGATGTTAAAGGTGTAACTTTAGCTGCTGCTTCAACAGTAGAAAAAGACATCAAAGCACAAGTTAAAGCTGGTTCAAATGTTGAGGCAGCAAAAGCTGTTGGCGATGCAATCGCTAAAAAAGCTTTAGCAAAAGGTATTGATAAAGTAGTATTTGACCGTGGTGGATTCTTATACCATGGAAGAATCGCAGCATTAGCAGACGCAGCTCGTGAAGCTGGGTTACAATTCTAGTAAAGGAGGGACAGACGGTGGCTAAAAAACTTATTGTAGATCCAAGTCAATTGGAGCTTAAAGAAAAAGTTGTTACAATCAAACGTGTAACAAAAGTAGTTAAAGGTGGTCGTACATTCCGCTTCTCTGCTTTAGTAGTAGTTGGAGATGGAAACGGACACGTTGGTGTTGGTTTAGGTAAAGCAATGGAGATTCCAGATGCAATTAGAAAAGGTATCGAAGATGCTAAGAAAAACCTTATCTTCGTTGAGAAAAATGACGCAGATAGTATCCACCACGAATTCGTTGGTGAATTCGGAAGTGCTAGAGTACTTCTTAAGCCAGCTAAAGAGGGTACTGGAGTTATCGCAGGTGGTCCAGCTCGTGCTGTACTTGAACTTGCAGGTATCCGTAACATCAGAACTAAATCATTAGGTTCAAATAACAAGAAAAACGTAGTGCATGCTACAATTGAAGGTCTTGCTACACTTAAAACTCCAGCAGAGGTTGCAAAACTTCGTGGTAAATCTGTAGAAGAACTTCTAGGATAAGGAGGAAGGTTCAGTGGCTAAATTAAACGTAACTTTAGTAAAATCCACAATCGGAGCTATTCCAAAACATAGACGTACTGTAGAGGCGCTCGGATTAAATAAAATTAACAGTTCAAACATTCACGAAGATAACGCAGCTATCCGTGGAATGGTGAACCAAGTAAGACACTTAGTAAAAGTTGAAGAAATCAACGCGTAATAAAAGTATTTATCAGAAGGAGGTGCCTAGAAGATGAATTTAAGTCAATTAAAACCAGTAGAAGGTTCTAAAAGAGGTTCTTTCCGCGTAGGTAGAGGTCATGGATCTGGTAACGGAAAAACTGCAGGTAAAGGACACAAAGGACAAAAAGCGAGAAGTGGCGGTGGCGTAAGACCAGGATTTGAAGGGGGTCAAATGCCTTTATACAGACGTTTACCTAAACGTGGTTTCACATGCCGCAACAGCAAAGATATCGTTGGTATCAATGTTGATTTATTAAACCGTTTCGAAGATGGTGCAGTTGTAACAATCGCATCATTAGTAGAAGCTGGTATCGTGAAAAACACTAGAGATGGTGTTAAAATCCTTGCTAAAGGTGAACTTACTAAAAAGTTAACTGTACAAGCAAACGCATTTAGCGCTGGAGCTAAAGAAAAAATCGAAGCTGTGGGTGGAAAAGCTGAAGAGGTGATGTAGGTGTTAAAAACTCTTAAGAATGCATGGAGAGTGCCAGAACTGCGTAGTAAAATGATATTTACGCTTTGGATGTTTGCATTTCTAAGAATTGGCGCCATGGTACCAGTACCAACAGTCAATCCAGATGCTATTGCTGAGATGATGAGTTCAGGATCTAACAACATGTTAGGCCTTATGAACATTATTACAGGTGGGGGCTTTAAAAACATGGCATTATTTGCCTTTGGTGTAGGTCCCTACATTACATCATCCATCATCATCCAATTACTCACAATCGCCATAACACGACTAGAAGAGATCTCAAAAGAAGGCGAAGATGGTAAGAAAAAAATCAACAAGTATACTCGATATTTGACATTAGTCATTGCTATATTCCAAGCAACTGCGACAACACTTACTCTTGATAGAGCTGGTGTGTTAGTAGACAAGAATATATGGGTATTCCTGATTACTCTTATTTCCTTTATAGCAGGATCTATGCTAGTTATGTGGATAGGTGAGCAGATCACACAAAGAGGTGTTGGTAATGGTATGTCACTTATTATCTTTATCAATATTGTATCGACACTCCCACAAGCAGCTATGAGCCTACTATCATACAAAAATTATGCAAAAGCAGCTATATTAGTATTGGCTTTTGTAATGGTTATTGGTTTCGTTGTGCTAATGGCACAAGGTGAAAGAAGAATTAATGTGCAGTACGCAAAACGTACTGTTGGACGTAAAGTTTACGGGGGTCAATCACAGTACATTCCAATTAAAGTTAACCTAGCAGGGGTTCTTCCAATTATCTTTGCTATGTCACTTATCCAGTTCCCAGAGATCGTAACAGGCCTCTTCGTGAGTAGCCCAAGCGACGTATGGGTAAACATTATTAATAGTTTACGTTGGACGCATCCAGTTGGTGGTACGATTTACATCGTGTTAATCTTTGCATTCTCATTCTTCTATTCAACAATAGCATTCAATCCAATGGATATAGCTTCTAACATGAAAAAAAGTGGTGGATTTATTCCGGGCATTAGACCAGGTAAACCAACATCTGATTATTTATCAAGAGTAGCGACACATATCACATTAATGGGGGCTATTTTCTTAGCGATCCTAGCAGTGCTTCCACTAGCATTCACTTGGATCTTTGATATGCAAGTTGCGTTTGGTGGGACATCATTACTTATTGTAGTTGGTGTAGCATTAGACACAATCAAGCAGTTAGATTCCCAAATGTTAATGCGTCACTACAAAGGATTTTTATAGAATTTATAGGGGGTAGCCGCAATGAGATTAATACTATTAGGTGCACCTGGTGCAGGTAAAGGTACTCAAGCAGAGATGCTTATGAAATTATACGAGATACCAACTATCTCAACAGGTAACATTTTTAGAGAGCATATTTCTAAAAATACTGAACTAGGACAAAAAGCTAAACAATACATGGATGCAGGGCAATTGGTGCCAGATGAGCTAGTGATCGAGCTAGTTAAAGATAGAATCACACAAGATGATTGTAAGAATGGGATGATCCTTGATGGATTCCCAAGAACGATTCCTCAAGCTGAGGCACTCGATGCAACATTAGCTGAATTAGGAATGCCAATCGATCACGTACTTGACGTGGATGTAGCTGATGAAGTGATTATTGAGCGTATGGCTGGTAGAACAGTTTGCCCTAGTTGCGGCGCTTCTTATCATAAATTATATAAGATTGAAACAGTGGCTGGTATTTGTAATGAATGTTCTTCTCATCTTGTTCAAAGAGAAGATGATAAAGAAGAAACAGTTAAGAAAAGATTAGAAGTTTATCATGCACAAACGAAGCCTTTAATTGCTCATTATAGTGCGCAAGATAAAGTACTTCACATCGATGGCGTTGGTGCAGTTGATGAAGTTCGTGCAAGGGTAAAGAAAGCATTAGGAGTGAACTAAAATGCCAATCCCCATTAAATCCGACAAGGAAATAGTGTTAATGAAAGAATCTGCACAGATTCTCATTGAAGCACATGAGTTAGTCGAGAGCCATATTAAGCCAGGAATCACGACAAAAGAGTTAAGCGATCTAGCAGACCGTTTCATCGTAAGTAAAGGTGCAAAACCTTCTTTCAAAGGATATTACGGATATCCAGCAGCGGCATGTATATCGATTAATGAAGAGGTTGTCCATGGAATCCCAGGTGGGCGAAAGATTCAGCAAGGTGACATAGTAAGTATTGACCTTGGGGTATACTACAAAGGATACCACTCTGATGCTGCAAGAACCTATCCAGTCGGAGATGTGTCACCTGATGTTTTACAACTGATTGAAGTTACAAAGCAAAGTTTCTTTGAAGGATTAAAATATGCAAAGGCAGGCAATCATCTAGGACAGATATCCTTAGCTATTCAGCAACATGCAGAAAAGTTCGGCTATGGTGTCGTTAGAGACCTGGTTGGGCACGGAATAGGCCAAGAGCTTCATGAAGAGCCACAAGTACCTAACTACAAAGCACCT
This sequence comes from Cellulosilyticaceae bacterium, assembly GCA_051650265.1. GTDB lineage: Bacteria > Bacillota > Clostridia > Lachnospirales > Cellulosilyticaceae > JBOFEH01. The sequence continues at coordinate 31,797 of JBOFIR010000047.1, read as the reverse complement.
GGCAGAGGCGTTAAACTGCAAAAAGGCATGGCACTTGCAATAGAACCGATGATCAACATGGGAACTTACCAAGTACGTGAAATAGGTGATGGTTGGACATTTGTTACAAGAGACGGCTTACCATCAGCTCATTATGAAAATACTATTATCATTACAGATGATGAGCCACTTATACTTACTATGCGTTCTTTGGGAACTGCAGAGGTGGAGTTATGAGAGCGGATTATGCTTTAGGGCAAATCGTATTTTCAAAATGTGGTAGAGATAAAGGTAGACCTTTTATTGTAACGAGTATCGAAACTGAATATGTTCACTTAGTGGATGGGAGCCTACGTCCTGTAGAGAAACCTAAACTTAAGAAGAAAAAGCATATTCAAAAGACAAATACAATCGTAGATTGCATTCGCACCAAGATTGTAGAAGATGGCAAAGTAACTGACTTTGATGTTAGATCTGCCATAGATGACTATTTAAATAAAACTTCTATAGAAGAAGGAGGTTTGTAACTTGGCAAAAGGTGATGTTATCGAAGTAGAGGGAACAGTGATAGAAAAGTTACCAAATGCGATGTTCAAAGTTGAGATCGAAGGGGGCCACGTGGTTCTTGGGCATATCTCAGGAAAACTTCGTATGAATTTTATCCGTGTATTACCGGGTGATAAAGTAACTGTAGAGCTTTCTCCATATGATTTAACCAAGGGACGAATTATCTGGCGTTCTAAATAAATGGTATAATAGAAAGGAGAGCAGAAAATGAAAGTACGCCCATCTGTAAAAAAGATTTGTGAAAAATGTAAAGTAATTAAGAGAAAAGGTCGTGTTTGCGTTATCTGTGAGAATCCAAAGCACAAACAAAAACAAGGCTAAAATCAATTAATCATTGATTTATCTCGCATAATCATATATAATATCGTTTTGTGAGTAACTAAAGCGGCTGCGGCATAGTCAGATTCGGAATATGCTGTGTATATATATATATTGAACATCAATAATAGGAGGTGCAAAACGAAATGGCACGTATTGCAGGTGTAGACTTACCAAAAAATAAACGTGTTGAAATCGGTCTTACTTACGTTTACGGTATTGGACGTCCAAGCTCTCGTAGAATTCTTACTGAGGCTGGAATTGATTTCGACAAACGCGTTAAAGATTTAACTGAAGAAGAAGCTCAAAAAATCCGTGAAGAAATTGAAAAATCTCAAATCGTTGAAGGGGATTTACGTCGTGAAATCGCTCTTAACATCAAGAGATTAATGGAGATCGGATGCTATAGAGGTATTCGTCATAGACGTGGACTTCCTGTAAGAGGACAAAAAACTAAGACTAATGCACGTACACGCAAAGGTCCTAAGAAAACTGTAGCAAACAAAAAGAAATAGTAAATAAAGGAGGTTAAGATCTCATGGCAGCAGCAAAAAAAGCGGCTAAAAAGGGTGCAACTCGTAGACGTCGCGACAGAAAACATGTAGAACGTGGTATGGCTCATATCCAATCTACTTTTAACAATACAATGGTTACATTAACAGATACAAATGGAAATGCTCTTTCATGGGCAAGTGCGGGTGGACTTGGTTTCAGAGGTTCAAGAAAATCAACTCCTTACGCGGCTCAAATGGCAGCTGAAACAGCAGCTAAAGCAGCAATGGAACATGGTTTAAAATCAGTAGAAGTTATGGTAAAAGGTCCAGGTTCTGGACGCGAAGCGGCTATCCGTGCTCTTCAAGCAGCAGGTTTAGAAGTAACATTAATCAAAGATGTAACTCCTGTACCACACAACGGATGTCGTCCACCAAAACGTAGAAGAGTGTAATAGGAGGTGTAATGAGAAATGGCTAGATATATTGGAGCGAAATGTAAACAATGTCGTCGTGAAGGTAAAAAATTATTCTTAAAAGGCGAAAGATGTTTCTCAGCTGCATGTGCGATCGAGAGAAGACCATATGCGCCAGGACAACACGGTCAAAGCAGAACTAAATTATCTGAGTACGGCTTACAATTACGTGAAAAACAAAAAGCAAAAAGAATTTATGGTGTTCTTGAAGGACAATTCAGAACTTACTTTGAAAAAGCAGACAAACAACCAGGTATCACAGGTGAGAACTTACTTCGTAACCTTGAGCTTCGTTTAGATAACGTTGCATACCGTTTAGGTCTTGGACGTTCTCGTACAGAGGCTAGACAAGTTGTTCGTCACAACTTAATTATCGTTAACGGTAAAAGAGTAAACATCCCATCATACCAAGTACGTGTTGGTGACGTTATTGAAGTTAAAGAAGATGCTAAAAGCTTTGAGCGTTTCAAACAAGTTACAGAAGTAACTGCTTCTCGTATCGTACCTGAATGGTTAGATGCAGATATCGAAAACCTTAAAGGAACTGTAAACGCAGTACCAAACAGAGGTCAAATCGATACAGATATCCAAGAAACACTTATCGTTGAGCTTTACTCTAAGTAATAGTTCGTCACCCTCAAAAGTCTATTTTAAAAATAAAGGAGGGTTTACCGGGTGTTGGAATTTGAAAAACCACAAATCGAGATTAAAGAGCTATCTGCAGATGGCAAGTACGGATGCTTTATTGTTGAGCCTTTAGAAAGAGGATACGGAATGACACTAGGCAATGGCCTTAGAAGAATCCTTTTATCTTCTTTACCAGGTTCTGCAATTAGCAGCGTTAAAATTGATGGGGTATTACACGAATTCAGTAGTATCCCACAAGTAAAAGAAGATGCATTAGAAATCATTTTAAATCTTAAAGGTCTTGCGATCAAAGATACAAGTGATAACATGGAGCCTAAAGTAGTCTATATTGAAGCTACAGGTGAAGGTGCAGTAACTGGTGCTGACATTAAATGTCCTCCAGAGATTGAAATCCTTAACCCAGAGCATCACATTGCTACATTAAATGGCGGTGCAAATTCTCGTTTATACATTGAAATGACTGTTACAAGAGGTCGTGGCTATGTAGGAACAAACAAGCTCAAAAAAACAGAAATGCCTATCGGAGTAATTCCAGTAGATGCTAGTTATACACCAGTTGAACGTGTGAACTTCGCAGTAGAAGATACTCGCGTTGGTCAACAAACTGACTATGACAAACTAACATTACAAGTATGGACAAATGGCACTTTAAAACCAGATGAAGCTGTGAGCTTAGCTGCAAAAGTATTAAGTGAACACTTAAATCTATTCATTGACTTAAGTGAGAATGCACGTAATGCAGAAATCATGGTGACTAAAGAAGATGACTCCAAAGAAAAAACTCTTGAAATGACGATCGAAGAGTTAGATCTTTCAGTAAGATCATTTAACTGTTTAAAACGTGCGGGAATCAACACTGTTGAAGACCTTACAAACAAAACAGAAGATGAGATGATGAAAGTTCGTAACTTAGGACGTAAGTCATTAGAAGAAGTATTCCAAAAACTAGAAGAACTTGGATTTGCACTCAAACCAAGTGAAGATTAATAGCAAACGAAGGAGGTTTAGGTATGGCTCAAAGAAAACTTGGACGTGATGCAGCTGGTCGTAAAGCATTACTTCGTAATCAAGTAACAAATCTCTTATACCATGGGAAAATCAGAACAACTACAGCTAAAGCTAAAGAGATTCGTAAGATAGCAGAAGGCTTAATCGCAATGGCTGTTCGTGAAAAAGATAACTACGAAGAAATGAAAGTTACTGCAAAAGTACCTAAAAAGGACGTTAACGGTAAACGCGTTAAGGAAGTTGTAGATGGTAAAAAAGTAACTGTATTCGAAGAAGTAGAGAAAACAATCAAAAAAGATAGCGCTACTCGTCTCCATGCTAGAAGACAAATGTTAAAGGTATTATACCCTGTAACAGAAGTTGAAACTAACAAGAGAAGACAAGCTAAATCTGTTGATTTAACAGAAAAATTATTCAGCGAAATCGCTCCTAAATACACAGATCGTAATGGTGGTTACACAAGAATCATCAAAATCGGACCACGTAAAGGTGACGGTGCTGAAGAAGTTATCATTGAATTAGTATAATGTCCAGGGATTAAGAATTTCTTAATCCCTTTTCTGTATTTATCTTTAAAAAAGAGGGTGGACGAAAGTCCTCCTTTGTTTCATAATATGAGTTATGGCTGTTATAAAAGACTAGAAAGGTTACTGGTAATTTATAAGAACGATAACTGAAAAGAAATGAGGCGATAAAATGGATAAAATGATTGATGCCCAAGAACTTGTATTTGAATATGATGTCAGAGATGATGAAGGGCATAAAATCGGTGCTGTAAGGGCGCTTGATCATGTATCAATCCATATTAATAAAGGTGAGTTTGTAGCAGTACTTGGGCATAATGGCTCAGGGAAATCCACATTTGCAAAACACTTGAATGGCATTTTATCTCACCAAGAAGGAACACTTTGGGTAAATGGCATTAATATGGAAGATAAAGAGCAAATATGGGAAGTCAGATCCCATGTGGGTATGGTATTCCAGAATCCGGACAATCAAATTGTAGCGACAATTGTAGAAGAAGATGTTGCCTTTGGTCCTGAGAACCTAGGGATTGATCCCATAGAAATTAGGCAAAGAGTCGATGAGGCAATTGCTATTGTGGGAATGGATGCTTATAAGCGTAGCTCACCGAATCAACTCTCAGGAGGACAAAAACAGCGTATTGCCATAGCAGGTGTCATTGCGATGCGTCCTGAGTGCATTGTATTTGATGAGGCAACTGCAATGTTAGACCCTATAGGGAGACGTCAGGTGATGGAGACGATGGAAAGACTCAATAAGGAATATGGGATCACCATTATTCATATTACACATTACATGCAAGAAGTTGTTAAGGCAGACCGTGTGATCGTGATGGAAAAGGGAAAAGTAATCCTTGAGGGGACACCGCGCACAGTATTCCAGAATGTTGAAGCAATCAAGGCAATTGGGCTAGATGTACCTGATACGACATATCTTGTTTATTTACTCAATAAACAAGGATTTGATTTACCGGTAGATTTATTGACAGAAGATGAGGTGGTGGAGGCAATATGGCAATTGCAATCAAAGAAGTAACACATATTTATAATCCTGATACACCATTCCAAAAAATTGCTTTGCAAAATATTACTTTGCATATTGCAAAGGGAAAATTTGTAGGGATTATTGGACATACTGGTTCAGGAAAAAGTACACTTATTCAAATGTTTAATGGACTAATTAAACCTTCTCAAGGAAGTGTCTATATTGATGGTGTAGACATTCACAGTGAGGGAAATAATAAAAAGGCACTAAGACAGAAAGTAGGTCTTGTGTTTCAATATCCAGAGTACCAGCTTTTCGAGCAAACAATCTATGATGATGTTGCCTATGGCCCTAAAAATCAAGGTTGTGAAGACAAAGTGCTAAAAGAGCGTGTGGAGCGTTCACTAAAGCTTGTGGGAATCTCAGAAGATTTGTATGGCAAGTCACCGTTTGAACTCTCTGGTGGCCAAAAGCGCCGTGTTGCAATTGCAGGGGTATTGGCAATGGAACCAGAAGTACTTATCCTGGATGAGCCGACGGCAGGACTTGATCCAAAGGGGCGTGAAGAGTTGTTTGGTCAGCTTAAACGTATGCACGAGATGCTCAATCTCACCATTATTCTTATTTCACATAGTATGGAGGATGTAGCACGCTATGCCGAGGAACTGATTGTTCTTCATGCAGGACGAATTGCTTATCAAGGCAAACCAAGAGAGGTCTTCGCAAATGGATGCAAACTTGAGGAAATCGGATTAGCTGTACCACAGATTTGCTCTGTGATGGCCGCCATCAAAGCTAGAGGTTTAGCTATTGATAGTAATGTCCTTACTACAGAAGAGGCAGCGCAAAGGCTTGCAGCTTATCTGAAAGAAGGGGAGGGGTGCTCATGTTAAGGGATATTACCATTGGGCAGTATTACCCAGCAGACTCCAAGCTTCACGAATTAGACCCAAGGACGAAGATTCTTTTGACACTGCTGTATATTATCTCTATATTTATGGTGAGTACATGGGTTGGCTATCTCGTGCTTTTTGTATCATTGGCAGCTGTCATCAAACTTTCCAAGGTGCCACTTAAGTTTATGCTTAAGGGTCTTAAAGGGATTTTATTTATTTTAATCTTTACGGCAATCCTAAATGTATTCTTTACACGTGGTGAACATGAAATCGCAACTTTTTGGATTTTTACTATTAGTGTAGAAGGGATTATTCTCGCTATTGAAATGGCGGTCAGATTAATTCTCTTAATTATTGGAACATCACTGCTCACTTTGACAACTACACCTATTCAGTTGACAGATGGCATTGAGAGCTTACTCAAACCTTTTGAAAGAATTGGTTTGCCAGCGCATGAAATTGCTATGATGATGAGTATTTCCCTACGTTTTATCCCGATCTTGTTAGAAGAGACTGATAAGATTATGAAGGCGCAAATGGCTAGAGGTGCAGACTTTGAGTCAGGCAATCTGATACAAAGGGCCAAATCAATGATTCCAATTATGGTGCCACTCTTTATTTCTGCATTTAGACGTGCAGACGAGTTGGCAATGGCAATGGAAGCAAGATGCTACCGTGGAGGTGTTGGTCGTACGCGTATGAATAAGCTTGCCTATGCCAATACCGATTATGCGGCCTTTGCAATAGGGAGTGTCTATCTGATCATCACCATTTTGTTATAGCACAAGGAGTTTGTATGAAACGATTGAAATTAATAGTAGCTTATGATGGAACGAACTATCATGGCTTTGCCAAACAAAAAACAGGGGTAACCACTATTCAAGGAGAGCTTGAAAGAGCGGTATTTGAGATTACAAGACAAGAAGTAGAAGTAGAAGGTTCAGGCCGGACAGATGCAGGCGTACATGCAAGGAGTCAGTGTTGTATTATGGATATTGAGACCTTTATTCCAGCATCTAAGTTTGCAAGGGCACTTAATAGTAGATTGCCAAGAGATATTGTGGTTAAGGAAGTAGAAGAAGTAGATGATGCATTCCATCCAAGGTTTGCTGTCAAGAAGAAAACCTATCGCTATCAAATACTTAATGCAAGAGTCAGTGATCCGTTTATCGGAAAGTATTGTCACTTGTATCCGTATACACTTGATGTTAAACTCATGGAGGAAGCAGCGCGCTACATTGTTGGAACACATGATTTTAAAAGTTTTTGCTCAGCTGGGAGTAGTGTAGTGAATACTGAACGAACAGTGTATAGCTTAGATATCCAAAAAGTAGATGACATCATACAAATCGATGTATGTGGTAGCGGCTTCTTATATAATATGGTACGTATTATAGTCGGGACACTGATTGAAGTGGGAAGGGGCAAAATCCTACCAGAGCAAGTGGCCGATATTATCGCAAGTAAAGATCGCGGGCAAGCTGGTCCGACAGCACCCCCAGAAGGTCTCATGATGTGGGCGATTGCATATTAGGCAACCGTAAACAATTTTGACTGATGTGGATAAATTGTCAAAACTACACAAAAAAATGAGGCAAAATGTGGATGAATAAAATAGATAACAACGTCTTGACAGCTTGGGATGACTATAATATAATGTAATTTGTGTTAATAAGCCCACTTATAAAATCCAAATAGCCCCGGATTTTATATTAAATAGACGGTTTAACTAGCTCAGACTAGATTAAAGGAGGGAACATTCAATGAGAACAACATACATGGCAAACGCTCAAAATGTTGAAAGACAATGGCATGTGATTGACGCAGAAGGTCAAACAGTAGGTAGACTTTCAAGTCAAATCGCATCAGTATTAAGAGGAAAACACAAACCAACTTACACACCACACGTGGACTGCGGTGATCACGTAATCGTAATCAATGCAGAAAAAGCTGTATTCACAGGTAAGAAATTAGACCAAAAATTATACAGAAGACACTCTGGTTACGCAGGTGGTTTAAAAGAAACTACAGCTCGTGAAATGTTAAACAATCACCCAGAAAGAATTATCATGCACGCTGTAAAAGGTATGCTTCCAAAGAATAGCTTAGGAAGACAAATGCTTACAAAATTAAGAGTATATGCTGGTACAGAGCACAACCACGAAGCTCAACAACCAACAGAACTTAAATTCTAATTAGTATCGAGAGGAGGAAGTGTAAATGGAAGCAGTTAGATATTACGGAACAGGTAGACGTAAAAAGTCTGTAGCACGTGTATACCTTGTACCAGGAACAGGTAAAATCACAATCAACAAAAGAGATATCGAAGAGTTCTTCGGTTTAGAAACTTTAAAAGTTATCACTCGTCAACCATTAGTTCTTACAGAAACTTTAAACAAGTTTGATGTAAAAGTTAATGTATTCGGTGGTGGTATGACAGGACAAGCTGGAGCTATCCGTCACGGAATCAGCCGTGCGTTACTTCAAGCTGAAGGAGATTTCCGTCCAGTTCTTAAAAAAGCTGGTTTCTTAACAAGAGATCCAAGAATGAAAGAAAGAAAAAAATACGGTCTCAAAGCAGCGAGACGTGCACCACAATTCTCAAAACGTTAATTTTTGGAATTGGAAGCCAATCCTTATGGGTTGGCTTTTTTATTTGTCAAAAAGTGAGTAGCAGAGTATAATTAATGCAATAAAGGGTTATTGCGCCTAAGGGAGAGAGGGGTATACGATGTACTTAAGAGAATTAAATAGACAGGAAAAAGCATGTTTCTTGGCGATTGCGAAATATATCTTGGGGAGAAGTCAACTTGAAGAAGGTTATCAATCTAGATTGTTAGGGGAATATGAGGAAGAGATGGGATATACACGTGGTTTTTCGGCAGATTTACCTGTGCCATCGTTGGAGGCTATTTTGACGATGTTAGGGGATAGTGTGAGGCTCAACCGTAGAAAGCTTTTCTTAGAAGTATTGGGTATTCTACTTTTTGATCCTGAAATTTTTCAGTTACCACAAGATGAAATGGATTTGATAGCAAGCCATATGGATGTGAAAGTTCAGGAGTATGAATACTTTTGGTGTGTACTTACGGAACTTAAAGAGACTTATAAGAAAATGGACAACCTATTACAAAACTAAGGAGAACGGAAATGTTGAGAAGTCGTGTGATTGGGATTATGGAGTCTATAGGTTATGAGCAGGACCATGGGCGGTATAGACAAAGCTATGAACTGGTGGGAGAATTGAGAAGTAAGCTGGCTGAGGCACATGAGTTGTTCAATCAAGTGAGAGAAGACTTTTTACAAAATCGTGGGCGTGTGATGCAGTTGCAGATCACTGAAAATGGGGAAAAAATGACCCGATTTCACTGGATTATGCAAGGGATCGAGCAGTTTGAGCTGAGCTTAATTGAGCAAGGGCACTTGACGATGCCAAGCAATCAAGGATCTATCATACTTTTTCAAAAAATTATAACAAGCTGTCATATGGATATTTTAGAAGAGCTTAGTGAGTATTATACGGTAGATGATATGTTAGAAAAGATTGAGATTGGGCTTAAATATCTCGGACGGGACGAAGAGGTATTTATGGGGTTAGATTTATTTTATATGTTAAGAGAAACGACTAAAGTGTTACGTAGTATGAGTGAACAGCTAGAAGCTTATAACCTAAGTTATCAGGCGATGCAGCGTAAGCTAGACGTGAGTCTAGATGAACTAACACAAACGGTGGATGCGTTGCCACATAAGCGTAGGAAGAAGCCTAACTTCTATGAGATGACTTTCGAAGCGCGAGAAGAGGTGCGCTTGGTCTATGAACAGCTTCAAGTATTCGAAAGAATGAAAAAGCTACCTTTGTATAAAGGTAGCCTAGGTTGTTCTCATTTGTATATGGACAATCTGATGGTACATCTTGAGATGGTGAGATAAGCTTACAATAAGCCACCATCAAGTGTAAGTACTTGACCTGTCATGTAGGCAGCGCCAGGGGAAGCCAAATAAAGACACAGGGCTGCAACCTCTTCAGGACGCCCTACCCTACAAAGCGGTATTTCTTCAATGAATGCCGCTTTTTCTTCGTCTGAGAAACTGGCATTCATGCCTGTATCAATCCAGCCACAGGCGATGGCATTGACACGTATCTGTGAAGGGCCAAGTTCCTTGGCGAGTGCACGTGTAAATCCATTGAGCGCACTTTTGCTAGTAGCATAGGCAACTTCACAAGATGCGCCTACATTACCCCATATAGAAGAAATATTGATGATACAGCCTTTTTGAGCACTAATCATAGGGGGCACGCCAAGATAAGCACAGTTGTATGCAGTACCTAGATTGGTGCTCATGATTGTCTGCCAAAGAGCAGGTGTGGTATCTGTAAAGAGGCCAATATGGCTCATTCCAGCATTATTGATAATAATGGATGGCATAGCGTGTAGGGTTTCTTTGAGCTCATTAAAGAGTGCTGTGGCGGTCTCTAGGGAAGAGAGATCTCCAAAGAAGGCGCTTACTTTATACCCTCTTTCTAGAAAGGCCTGATGCGCTAAGGTAAGTGAGGCCTGGTCATGACCACCATTAAGAATGACATGCGCACCCTCTTTGGCAAATGCTTCCGCAATGGCATAGCCGATCCCCTTTGAGGAACCTGTCACAAGGACAAGATCATCGGTGTGACTCATGGTCTGTCCCCCCTAAGATAAGCAATCTCTTCTTTGTAGAGATTCGTTGCTTTATCAAGCCAAGGGGTTTCAAGAATTAATGGTTTGTTGTCAGTGACTGGATGGTGGACAATGCGATGAAGGGCCTCTTTACCAATGTGATCGATACCCTTTGGATTGGTATCATCTGCCCCAAGGTTGGCATGACGGTCTTTCTTGGCGCCACGTGGGTTTAATGAACCATTGAGGTGGAAGACTTGGAGGCGATCTAGTCCAATAATTTTATCAAATTCATCAAGAACAGCTTCGAAGTTGTCTACGATATCATAACCACTGTCATGGAGATGGCAGGTATCTAGGCAGACCCCCATTTTGTCTGCGTGTTCTACGCGGTCGATAATAGCGCGAAGCTCAGTGAAGTTGCGACCTACTTCACTGCCCTTACCTGCCATCGTTTCTAAGCAGATCAGTGGCTTTGTCTCAGAAGTCAGAACACTATTGAGACCTTCTGCGATGCGATCAATGCCGTACTCAAGAGTAGCGGTAGTAAAAGAGCCTGGATGAAGTACCAAGTAGTTTGAGCCAATGGCTGTGGTACGCTCAAGTTCAAGTGCAAGAAATTCTTTTGCAAGATCAAAAGTATCTTCTTTGAAAGAGGCGAGGTTAATGATGTAAGGCGCATGAACAACGATGTCCGAGATGCCGTGGGCAGCCATAAAAGCTTGGCCTTCTGGAATCTTGAGTTTCTCAAGTGGTGAGCGGCGCGTGGTTTGCGGCGCACCTGTATAAATCATAAATGTATTGGCACCATAGCTATGTGCTTCTTGGGCAGCCCCAAGAAGGCCTTTGGCGATGGAAACGTGTGATCCTAATTTCAGCATAAAGTTATCCTCTCTTGTCTTATGAATGTTTACAAAGTGACTTATTAATAGTATAATAGACATAAAATTTAGATAAGACTGATAAAATACATAATAAGCCATTCTTCACCATAGTAACATAGAGAAAAAGGGGAATAAAGGGATTATGAATAAAAAGAAGTTATGGAAGATCTTTTGGATAACATTTGGGGTGTGTTTGATCCTTTTTGGGACAACAGCAGCAGTGGGGATTACAGCTTATAATGTCATGGTGCATGAAAAAGCACCGAGTGGTGTGACAGTGATTGAAAAAGACCCATTAGAAGTAGATCCTACGGTACTGCAAAAAGAAGAAGAGCTAGTAGTGACAGAAAAAGTACCAGAAGAGCAGCTAGAGGATAAGACAGTAGCTATATTAGGAACAGATAAAGATGGGAGTCGCACGGATGTTGTGTTAGTGGCCCATTTTAATAGTCGTACGAATGGCATTGATGTGATCTCAGTACCAAGAGATACAAAGGTTGACTGGAAGACAGATCAAAGGGCATGTTTACCAGAATATTATAGTTGGGTAAAGACTTCAAAAATCAATGAGATGACTCACTATAGCGAAATGCGTCATGTAAGAGGAACCGTTGTGAATGAACTAGAAGTGATTCTTGGAAATAAGATTGATAACTATGTGATCGTGAGCTTAGATTCTTTTAGGCGCATTGTAGATGCAGTAGGTGGGGTTGATCTAGATGTGCCAATACGTATGAAAAAAGATGACTATGCACAAGATTTACATATTGATTTGTATCCAGGATTCCAACATCTTGATGGGGATAAAGCTGAGCAGTTCGTAAGGTTTCGGGATTACTTAGACGGCGATGTAGGTCGTATTGCGGCGCAACAACAATTTTTAAACGCATTGGCCGAAAAAATTCTTTCGCCACAGATTATCACAAGAATTCCCCAGATCGCAAGTGTACTTTTTACATCAGTGCGCACAGATATTGCCTTTTTGCAGATTGGAGAATATCTTCCCTATGTCAAAAATATAGATATGGGTCAGATTCGTTTCCATACGTTGCCAGGCGAGGGGCGCTATGAGGGAAATGTCTCTTATTATTTTAAAGATCAAGAAAAAATAGAAGCATTAACAAATGAGGTATTTTTTGAAAACTAAGGGAGTAAAACACTCTCTTAGTTTTTTTGCTTTTTGGGAAAGCTGAGGATAAGAGAGAGAATATACAATCCAGTATTTTATTTTTGTCAAATTTTATGATATGATATGTGGTAGTATGCCTATTTATGCTATTTTTTGTAGAGAAAGAAACTTTTAACTCAAAATGGGCGTCTCAATGAAGAGACAGGAGAAAATAGGTAAGTGTCAGACATGGGAGTGATCAAATGAGTAAGAAAAAAGCAAAGCTGAAGAAAAAGCAACGTGCAAGACTATTGAAGATGTTTTTCAAAATCGCCGGCGTTACTTTGCTTGTATGCTTAGTTGCCTTCGGTGCATTAGTAGGATGCTACAATTATTTCTTCAAAGAAGATGGTGGCACAACGACAGGTCAGGAAACAGGTAAATGGGGGAACACTGATAAAGATAAAAAAGCAGACATCAATAAGACGTTAGCCGTATTTGGTGTAGATAAAGATGGCTACCGTACAGATGTCATCTTCGTTGTAAACTTTAACAGTGTGACCAATAAAATTAAAGTTGTTGCATTGCCTAGAGATACGAAGGTGTCATGGAGTGATGAGCAGAGACAAAAACTTAGCGAGTATGGTAGAGGAAGTGTCTATGTTTCTAAATTGAATGAAATGACAGCCTATGGTGGCATCGAGAATGTAAATGATTTTACAGTCGATGAAATCGAAAATATCCTAGGTGTTAAAGTAGATAATTATCTCTTAGTCACAATTGATGCATTTAGAGAAATTGTAGATGCAATCGGTGGGGTGGATATGTATGTGAAACAAGACCTTTACTATGTAGACCGTGCAGGTGGCCTGTATATTGATATCAAACAAGGACAACAACATCTAGACGGTGCAACAGCAGAGGGACTTGTACGCTTTAGACGTTATCCACAAGGTGATGTAGATCGTATCACTGTGCAACAAGATTTCCTTAAGGCTTTTGCTGAAAAGATCTTAAGTCCAAGTATGCTCTTTAAAATGCCGAAGATTGTCAATGTATTATTCTCATCAGTGAAGACTGATGTGGCACTTGGTGAACTTGGGCAGTACCTTGCTTATGCCAAAGATTTTGATCCAGCGAATATTAGTTTCCATACGATTCCGGGAGAAGGGCGCTATGAACGTGGTGTTTCTTATTTCTTCCCAGATACCAATGCAATGGGACAATTTGTACAGGATGTATTTTATGATACAACTGTAGCAGGTGAAGAACCAGAGGAAGAAGCGATTATCAAAGATCAAACTGTCAGTATTGAAGTACTCAATGGAAGTGGAATTACAGGAGCAGCAGCAAAAGGAAAAGAAACACTTGAAACAGCAGGCTATACAGTAAGTAGTGTAGGAAACTACACCTCACACGATGTGGCACAAACAATAATTTATGCCAAGGACATCAAAAAGGCTGAGCAGTTCAATACGTTTTATCCAAAAGCGACTATTGAAGAAAAGACAGATCTTTCATATGATATACGGATTGTAATAGGGATGGATGAATAAGGGGTAGCACATTAGGAGGCATCACATGAAAATTAAAAAATTATTGGCGCTACTGACTATGAGTATTGTGGTCGTGGGGCAGACACAGGCAGTTTATGCCCTCGTGTTACACAAAAATACAAAAGAACAGACGATCACCAACGGTGTCGTGCACATTTCCGAGGAAATACTCACGGACAAAGGGTGGCAGGATCTGAATGTACTGAAGATTAACTTAGAAAATGATACAATTCGCCTCAAACCGATTGAGTCTCAAAATTTGGGTGAGCGCAAGAATATCTTGCAACTTGCACAAGGTGAGGGTGCGGTGGCGGCAGTGAATGCAGATTTCTTTGATATGGGAATGAGTACAGGAACAAGTTTTGGGCCTGTAATCAAAGAGGGGAGCTTATATCATAGTTACAATATGCATTACACAAGTCTAGGACCTAAGAAATACATGGCAACACTTTTAATGGATGAGAGCAATGAGCTTTCAATGGATTATTATGGGCTACAGCTCGCTATAACAGGTGATGCAGGAAAGCTTTTTGATGTGGCAAGTTATAATAAGTTGCCAGGCTCATTGGGAAGACCCGTTATTATTGATTCAAGTTTCTATGCAGATAATAGTAAGATGGTTCAAAAGTACCAAGGAGAGGGTGTTTACTCTGTCGTGGTAGAGGATGGTGTCGTTACATACCTCTCAACTCAGAATGAGATTGTCAAAACCCCTCAAAATGGGATGATTATCGGCCTCAATGCAACCTATGCCAACCAATACTATAGTCAACTTGCGGTAGGTACAAGTGCCTCACTTGTACAAGATGTGATGTTAGGTGGACAAGTGGTGGATGCGGTAAATAACCTTCAGATGGGCATTGGTGGTGGCGGACTGATCTTAAAGGATGGTAAAGCTTATAGTGGCAATGCACACAAAGTTTCACCAGATAAGAAAGAGCCACGTACTGTCGTGGCAACTACATATGTACCTGGAGAAGTATTACTTATCACTGTAGATGGACGTAACAATACCCTAGGTGCAAGTCATTCAGATTTAGTAAGCTTATTACAAAGTTATGGAGCAAAAGATGCGATGTACTTTGATGGTGGTGGCTCGACAACACTTGTTGCACGTAATGAGGGGGATACACAGGCAAGCCTTCAGAATAAACCTTCAGGAGCTGCGCAGCGTAATGTGGTGAATGGGCTAGGTGTATTTACAACAGCTGCGCCAACGTCTCTTAACCAAATTATTCTTGAGACCCCAAGAAATCGTACTTTTATAGAAGAAGGGATTACAGCCACAATCAAAGGCGTAGATACCAATCATAATCCAGTCACTTTAAAGCCATCAGATTTAGAACTTTCCGTAGCAGGTGTATCAGGGTATTGGAAAGATACAACTTTCTATCCAACATCAGCTGGAAAAGGACTGATGGTGGTAAGCTATGGGGATCTTACTGCTACCAAAGAAATTATTGTAAGTAGTGTACCCAAAGCACTTCAGATTGAACCAAGCAAACTTCAAATGGAAACCGATAGCACAAAGAAAGTGCAGATTTATGGTGTTGACCAAGAGGGGTATCGTATACCAATTACCCCAAGTAGTGTAACGTGGCAATCACAAGGAAGTGTAAGTGGAGTGACAGATCAGATCACAAGTCAAGGTGAGACAACCCAGATACTGACTGCAAACTATAAAGGTATCACAGGTCAGATGGAAGTCATTGTAGGTAGCAGTGTGAAGCCTATTGATTCTTTTGAACAAACAGTTGCTCAGTGGGCAGGTGATACAACAACAGTGCAAGGAAAAGTTGAGCCATCAAAAGAAGTAAAGTATCATGGGGAGCAGTCGCTTAAGATGACATATACCTTTGATAAGAGTGACAACAAACAAGTGGCCTATACAGTATTCCCAGAGCCTATCATATTACCAACCGATACTTATGCGATGAATATGTGGGTGCATGCAAAAGGTCAAGGTGATAGCTTGAAAGTGCAACTCAAAGATGCTGATGGAAAGACGCATTATGTAAAACTTGCAGATCGCTTGGCTCATGATGGATGGAAGTACCTCTCAGCAGTGATTCCAAGAGAGGTCAAGTTACCAGCACAGGTGATGAAAGTCTATACCTATGCGAATAGTGTGCCAGCAAAGCGCACAAGTGCAGTTTACCTCGATCACCTTTCTATTACGAGGGGGAGTGAAGCAGGGCGAGCACTTGCAGTAAGAAAAGACCATTTGTTTGATAGTCGTTACAAAGAGAACCTGCAAGGACCAACAGGTAGCCAGTATCAAATCAAAGTTGCAGGACCTACGAAGATTGAGAGTATGGTGATGAACCAAGAAACAATTAAGAAAGTAGGAACGAAGCTTGGGGCGCAAACAGATGTGCTCATCCAAGCAAGTAGTCAAAATACCGACTTTGGGGTAAAGGTGCCTACTTATACATACAGTAATAAAATGAATACAGCAGTCCATAAAGATGTACAGATTCTATTTGCAGGAACAGATAAAGGTGGCTTACGTGCAACGGATGCAAACCAATGGTTAGGACTAAAAAGTACATTGGAGCAAAGTACAAGTCGTCATGTGATTTTGGTAATGAGTCAAAATCCATTGACACAGTTCAAAGATGCAAGAGAAGGCAAGGCACTTCATGACTATTTAAGAACACTTAAAGAGCAGACTGGAAAAACTATTTTTGTACTAACTACAGGTGGCTATGAAAATGAGACAAGAATAGAGGATGGTGTGACTTACATCCGACTACATGGGGCAGCTACAGCAAGTGATAGCGTGACAGATGGGACTTATTTAACATTTAAAGTTGTCGGGGATCAAATTTTCTATACTTTTGAACCGATGATGTAAGCACGTAATTAGGATTTGAGGGAGGACTACAAATGAAAAGAAATGTAAAGCGTTTGGGAATGATGGCAATTGCATTGGCACTTGGAACTGGCAGTGTCTATGCATTAAAAAGTGAACCAGGAAGTAGCAATGATCCATTAGTGACAAAAAGCTATGTGGATGACCAAATTGCAAAAGTAAAAAATGGTCAAAGTGGGAATACTTCTGTCATAGATGAACAACTTAAAGTACAAGCACAGCTCATTGATATTTTAAAACAACAAATTGAGGCGTTATCACAGGAAGTTCAAAAAGGTGCAGGAAGTACGTATGAAGTAGTCACGGTACCAAAGGGTTCCACCCTACTTGGTAAGCAAGGGTCAGAAGTGATTATCCGTGCTGGTGAAGGGAAAGTTGTAGGGTCTACTGGTGGTGGACTCCAAGACATGACTGAGGGCACAGATCTTAATGATAAGCAGAGTGCACCTAAATACCATCTCCTGATTATCCCAAGAGAAGATGGACGTGGTTTATATGCGAGTACAGATCTTGTAGTGATGGTAAGAGGTGGCTATAGTATTGCAGAAGGAAATTCATTTTAGGCGGAGGATAGTATGAAAAAACAACTGAAAGTATTGATGTATATACTACTGGCAGTTTCTATGGTGGTGTGCACTGTAGTCGGTGGTATGCGTGTCAATGTAGAACAGCAATATAAGAATGTACAAATTGCTGTGCGTTATGCGGATGTACTCAATATCTCACTTCAGACTGGATTAAGTACTGAAGAGGTATTTCGTATTTTGAAGGATAAAGGCGCAACAACTTTATTTGTGAGAGAAAACACAGTATCACCTGCTGGTAGAGGGGAATATTACAACTACAAAGAGCAGGGAATGGCCAATTATTATGATGGGTACGAGCTCCAAAGACAATACCCAGAAGCAACAACAATCAAAAGACAATTTATCTATATCGATACTTTTGCACAGGAGGCTTTCGATAGTATCTATACAAACTTAGTGGCAAAAGATATTCCAGTTGGCTTATTAGAACTTGGTGATAAGGTATACATTGAGCTTCGCAGTCATCCAAGTACACTTACAACAGTTGGTGTCGGTTTTAACGAAGATGATCTAGAGATTGCAGCCAATATGGGATATATCATCTCACCACAAGTAAAATCTTGGGACAATGTGAGTCAAGCAGGGATTGACCTATTTGTCAAAGAATTAGAAGGCATTAAAGGGCTGGGTCCTATTTATTTTGCAGACAGTGATATTGTCAAACTTAATGTGCCAGAGATTCAAGAACTTGTGAGTCAACATGGATTAGGATTTGTAGAGTTCTTCTCTAATAAGCAAGTTGGTTTTGGAAAGATGGCAAAGGCAGCAAGTGATGCTGGTGAAGATTTTAGTGTGGTACGTCTCCATACATTAACAGATGGAGAAGTGAGAAATTACTCACAACAAGAGATGATGGATCGCTTTATGCTTGCATTAACAGAGCGTAACTTACGTGTATTCCTCTTCAAGATGCCATCTACTATGAATATTGAAGCAGATATGACAGCTATGATTGATCATATGACAGCCTTTAAGACATTAGCAGAGGCAGATGGTTATGTGATCACTACAGATGTGCAACGTTTTAATCTACCAATGGGTAACTACTTTATGGCACTGTTAGCAGGGCTTGGGGCAGTTATTATATTCTTACTTATCTGTGACTACCTTGGTTTTGCAAAGCTCGGCATTGTGCTAGCAGCACTAGGATTGGTAGGCTATGCGGCGCTACTTAAGTTGTCGCCGAACCTAGGTGTGAAGATGATGGCACTCTTTGGTGCATCAGTATTCCCAACTTATGGGGTACTCTATATGTTTGAAAAAGAAGTAAAAGATTTAAAGGGTGCGATTGGTCGTTTCCTTGTAGGAAGCGTGATTTCATTTGGTGGTGCGCTCACTATTATTGGGACACTATCACGTACAAGTTTTGCTTTGGGGATTGATGTATTTGCTGGTGTGAAACTGGCACATTTACTTCCAATTGTACTTGTTATTCTCATCATGATCTACAAACGTCATGGGGTGGATTATGAATACATCCAAGAACTTCTCAAAAAGAATGTCACTTATCTTGCAGTAGCAGTTGTAGCGGTACTTGGTGTAGTGGTACTCGTGTATACATCTCGTACAGGGAATTCAGGAAGTGTTTCATCTTTTGAACTTCAGTTTAGACAACTCTTAGATACAGTGCTTGGAGTAAGACCAAGAACGAAAGAGTTTATGATAGGGCATCCAATTATGCTCACATTGATTTATTTTGGCTATCAAGAAAAGTACATTCCATTCCTTGTATTAGGAATCATCGGTCAAATTTCACTTGTTAATACGTATGCACATCTTCATACACCTGTAATGATTTCACTCATTCGCTCAGGTTATGGGTTACTCTTTGGAATCATTGGTGGAATTGTACTGATCTATATTATCAAATTCTTATGTAAGGTGATCAAACAATGGCTAGTAAAAAATCAGTAGTAATATCAGGATATTATGGGTTTGATAACATTGGTGATGAGGCTGTACTCTATGCTATTGTCAGTGCGTTACGTACACAAATGAAAGATGTACACATCACAGTGTTATCAAATACCCCACAAAAAACAAAAGCACTTTATCAAGTGGATGCGATTAATAGATGGCAGATGAAGGAAGTGCGCCGCGTGATCAAACAATGTGACGTGCTGATCAGTGGTGGTGGTAGCTTATTGCAGGATGTGACAAGTAGCAAGACAATACCGTATTACTTATTCATTGTAAAAATGGCGCAGTTCTATAAGAAGAAAGTGGTATTCTACTCACAAGGTATTGGCCCGGTAAATAAGCCGTGGAGCAAATTTATGATGAAGGCTGTGTGCAATAAAGTTGATCATATCTTTGTGCGTGAACAAGTATCCCAGAAGACCCTAGAAGGGTTAGGGGTCACAAAAGCACCTGTTACAGTGGCGATTGACCCTGTATTAGGACTTACATGTAAACCAGAGGTCAAAGAGAAGATTGCTAAGAAGCTAGAAGGTGAAAAACCTGTAGGGATTTATCTGAGACCATGGCACGGAGATGAGGCGGTAGTTGAGAGTCTTATTTCTACAGTGAAAGAACTAACAGGAAAAGGGTATACCGTATATGGTGTCCCTATGTATTATAAAGAAGATTTAGAAATTGCTAATAAGCTCAGTCAAAAAACGGGTGGGCAGCTGAAGGTAATTGATCATGAACTCAGTATTGAGGAGACCATTGCTTATACAGCATGTTTTGAGTGGGTAATTGGGATGAGGTTGCATAGCTTGATTATGGCAGCAGCAGTAGGTACACCTATGATCGCTTTATCTTATGACCCTAAAGTAACAGATTTTACAAAAGAAATTGGTGTAGAGTATTGTGTAGATGTCAAAACAATTGATAGTGAGCAAGTTGAGCAAAAAGTTGATCAATTGTTAGGCACATTAGACAAGGAACGTCTACACATCCAAGAAGCATATCAGGCAAAGCTCGAGCGAGTGATGTTGCCAGCTGTCTACATCAGACAATTGCTAGGAGGAAAATAATGAGTCAGACAATTAATATATTAGATATTCCTGTACACAAGGTGACAATGGAGGATGCAACACGTAAGATTAGTGAATTTGTTAACTCTAACGAGATGCATATGGTATTTACACCAAATCCTGAGATTGTCATGCTTGCACAAGAAGATGCACGTCTCAAGGAGATCTTACAAAAAGCGGACCTTGTCGTACCCGACGGCATTGGTGTTGTTATTGCTTCGAAGATGCAGGGGGGTGAGAGCCTACCAGAGCGTGTTGCAGGTTTTGATATGGTACAAAATACCATGAAAGAGGCAGCATATAAAGGTTATCGCTACTATTTCTTAGGGTCTAAGCCAGGCGTTGCTGATCAGGCAGCAGAAGAAATGCGTCAAAAATACCCAGGTATTCAGATTGTGGGTACTAGAGATGGCTATTTTAAAGAGACAGATATGCCAGCGATTATTGAAGATATTAACCAAACAGGTGCGAATATCTTATTGGTTGCACTTGGCGCACCAAAACAAGAGATTTGGATTGATACGTATAAAGAGCAATTTAAATATGTACGCGTTGCCATTGGTGTAGGCGGAAGCTTAGATGTGATGGCAGGTACTGTGAAACGTGCACCAGAAATCTTCCAAAAAATTGGACTAGAATGGTTCTATAGATTGGTATCACAGCCTACACGTGCCAAACGTATGTTGCTATTACCACAATTTATAGTTAAAGTATGGGTCAAAAAGCACAAAAAAGCTTAAAAAAATGTTATAAATGTTAAAAAGTAGGGCATATGGTTAAACCATATGCCCTTTAATGTATAAAAGTTACTTAACAATGCGATTTTGGGCTTAATATTACTAAAAAATAGTTAAAAATAGAAACATAACCACCTAAAAAAGTCTTCTAATCCAGAATATGGTAAAATAGTTTATAGATTATGGCTAAAATAAAATAATCTATTTTAGAGAAAAAGCTAATAGTATGTCAGTCCAAAATATATTATACTTAGGTTATTCAAATAAACATTTATGAAATCAACCATCTGAGGGGGAAAAATTCATGGCAGAATTAAAATTAAATAATATTTACAAGCGTTACCCAAATGGCTTCGTAGCAGTTAAAGACTTCAACTTACATATTCAAGATAAAGAGTTCATCATCTTCGTAGGTCCATCTGGATGTGGTAAATCTACTACATTACGTATGATCGCTGGTCTTGAAGAAATTTCTTCAGGAGAATTATGGATTGGTGACAAGCTTTGTAACGATGTAGCTCCTAAAGATCGTGACATCGCGATGGTATTCCAGAACTACGCTTTATACCCACATATGTCAGTTTACGATAACATGGCATTTGGTTTAAAACTTCGTAAAACACCAAAAGACGAAATCGATCGTCGTGTACGTGAAGCAGCTAAAATCCTTGATATCGATCAATGTTTAGATCGTAAACCAAAAGCTTTATCAGGTGGTCAAAGACAACGTGTTGCTATGGGTCGTGCGATCGTTCGTGAACCAAAAGTATTCTTAATGGACGAACCTTTATCAAACCTTGATGCAAAACTTCGTGTACAGATGAGAACAGAGATCTCTAAATTACACCAAAGATTACAAACAACATTCATCTACGTAACACATGACCAGGTAGAGGCTTTAACACTTGGAACACGTATCGTAGTATTAAAAGATGGTGTTGCAATGCAAATTGACACACCAACTAGATTATACGCTGAGCCAGAAAACTTATTCGTAGCTGGATTCATCGGTTCACCACAAATGAACTTCATGGAAGCTAAAGTAAGCAAACAAGGCGAAACAATCCTTCTTACAGTAGGAAAAACAGTTGTACCATTAACAGCTGAAAAAGGTGCTAAAGTTGCTGCTTACGTAGGTAAAGAAGTAATGATGGGTATTCGTCCAGAGCATATCGCTGATATGGAAACAGTTGTTGAGTCAGAAAAACCAAAATACGCTGTAACTACTGCAAACGTAGAAGTAGTTGAGATGCTTGGTTCTGAAACATACCTTTACATGCAATGTGAAGGCCAAAGCCTTACAGGTCGTGTAAACCCAAGTTGTAAAGCACAACCAGGAACAATCCTTCAAATGGGTATCGAACTTACAAAAGTTCACGTATTCGACTTAGAAACACAATTAACAATCACAAACTAATCCACTCGGATTGATAGAGGCCTGCAGATGATGCAGGCCTTGTTTGTTTTCGTACGCCGTGCTATTTGTGCTGTTATTACAATAAAAATGAAACAATGACTTTTTTTTTAGTTGTAAATAGGATAGAATAAGAGATAATGAAATGCGTGTATTCAAAAATAAGACAATGCTGGGAGCTGAGATAGATGATTTCAAATCAAATTTTACAAAATACAATTGACGGTTTAAAAAGTATCGCAAGAAGAGAGTTCAGCATATTAGATGGTGAATCAAAAGTTGTTGCCACTACAATTGAAAATGTAGTTGGTGAATATGTACCAGAAGTAGAAGACTTTATTAATTCACATGCAGATAGCCAAGAAATGCATGGTTCACACTACTTTAAAATTTATGACGAATATTTGGTGGAGTATGTAGTCTCTGTAAGCGGTTCAGATGATGAAGCTTACAAACTTGGTAAACTTGCTGCATTCCAAATCAAAAGTTTATTAGTTGCTTACAAAGAAAGATTTGATAAAGACAACTTTGTAAAAAACCTTTTATTAGACAATTTATTACTTGTAGATATTTATAGTCGTGCAAAAAAACTACACATTGAAAATGCTGTACCACGTGTAGTCATGCTCATCGAGTGTACAAATTGCAAGGATACAAATGTTTCTGAAGTTTTAAGAAGTATTTTCCCTGACAAATCTAAAGATTTTGTGACAGCGGTCGATGAAAAGAGTGTCATCCTTGTAAAAGAAGTAGGAAGCTATGACGAGGTAGAAGTCGAGCAGTATGCAAAAATGATGTACGATACTTTAAGTGCAGAAACAATGAACAATGTCTATATTGCCATTGGAACAATTGTTGGTGACCTTAAAGACGTTTCAAATTCATACAAAGAAGCAAGTATGTCACTAGAGGTAGGTAAGATCTTTAACTGTGAGAGCCATATTTCAAGCTACTCAAAACTTGGAATTGGTCGTATCATTTACCAGTTACCATTACCACTGTGTAAAATGTTTATTCAAGAAGTTTTAAAAGGTAAAAAAGTGGAGAACTTTGACGAAGAGACGCTCATGACAGTGAATAAATTCTTCGAAAACAGCTTAAACGTGTCTGAAACATCTAGACAGTTGTATATCCACAGAAATACTTTAGTATACCGACTAGATAAATTACTCAAAATGACAGGACTCGACCTTCGTAAATTCGATGATGCGATTATTTTCAAAATCACAATCATGGTTAGCCAATACATGGACTACATGGAACGACAAAATATGAATAGATTATAAGCAATTATAGTTTTAGGGGGCTAATTGAATGATTCATTTAAATAATGTGTCCAAGACTTATCCTAATGGCACTGTCGGCCTTAAACCAAGCAACCTGCATATAGAGAAAGGGGAGTTTGTGTTTATTACAGGAAACAGCGGCTCTGGGAAGTCTACTTTATTAAAGCTCATGCTGAAGGAGATCGAACCAACACATGGTAAGATTACAATCAATGGCAAAGAAATCACGAAGCTCCGAAGACGACAATTACCCTATCTCCGTAGAGATGTAGGAGTTGTGTTTCAGGACTTCAGATTATTACCTAATAAGACGGTCTATGAGAACGTTGCCTTTGCCATGCAGATTGTGCAAGCATCACCAAAAGAGATTAAGCGTACAGTACCAGTAGTACTTGGCTTGGTGGGATTAGCAAAGAAAGCAAGATGCTATCCACATGAACTCTCTGGAGGGGAGCAACAAAGAACAGCGATAGCGCGTGCAATTATTAATAGTTGCCCAATACTGATTGCTGATGAGCCGACAGGGAACCTCGATCCAGCCACGTCTTGGGAGATCATGAGTCTTCTTCAAGATATTAATATGAGAGGGGTAACAGTGATTATTGCTACCCATGAACGAGAGATCGTGAATACACTCAAAAAGCGTGTGATCGAAGTTGGCAGCGGTAAGATTATTAAGGACATACGTGAGGGAGGGTATGATGATGAAATGGAATACCATCAGATATCTGTTTAAAGAAGGACTTATTGGTCTTTGGAAGAACAGGCTTATGGCACTTGCATCAGCAGGAACCATCATACTCTGTCTTATTATTTTGGGGGCATCTTATGCCATTGCGACAAACATAGAATATATTTTGGAACAAGTACAGGCACAGATGGGGATTACGGCGTACATTAATGATGACATTGATGAGACCAGGCGGATTGCTATTGAGCAAAAGATCAAAGGGATTTCAGAGGTTACAGGTGTAGATTATGTTTCTAAGGAACAAGCACTTGAAACATTTGCAGGTGAACAAGGCAATGAAGGTTTATTTGAACAGTTTAAGGAAGATAATCCTTTGCCAGCATCGTTTGAAATTCATGTAAGTGGTGTTGTACATCAAAAAGCTGTGGTATCGCATCTACAGGATATTCCTGAGTTGCAGGTGACTTATTTTGAACGTGAGACAGGGTTATTTCTTAAGATTAACCAATCAGTACAGCTGGTTTCAGGTGCAATTATAGGGTGTTTGGTAGTGATTGCTTTGCTACTAATCACCAATACGATTAAGCTTACTGTTTATGTGAGACGACGTGAAATTAATATTATGAAATACATAGGTGCAACGGATGCCTTTATTCGTCTACCGTTCTTGGTAGAGGGGATTAGCATTGGCTTAATTGGCGCGGTGATACCAACAGGGCTTGTTTATGTAGGTTATAAATGGTTTGATGAGTTCATGAATCAAGGGATTAGCCAGTTGTTTGGTGGCTTGGCACTTCAACCTATTGATCAGATTATGATAGGGGTCGTACCGATCTTTATAGCAATCGGTGTAGGAATTGGGGCACTTGGTAGTGGCATTGCTATCCATAAGCATCTCAAGGTATAGGAGGTTTAGGATGAGGCGAAAACACATCAGTCTGCTGCTAGCCTTAGTATTGCTTATGAGCCAAGGGGTTTATGCAAATAGCCTTAAGGATAAAAAAAATGAACTCAATTCAACCAAACAAAACATCACGAGTTCTAAAGCGCAGCTTAAGGAAAATGAAACGCAACAACAAATGCTAGAAGATGAAATTGAAAAGTTAGATAGTCAAGTAATTGGTATTGAAAATAAAATGCTTGAGATTGAAGAAAAACTGACTAAAAAACAAGAAGAGATTGAGATTGCTAAGGAAGCACTTGATGCTGCAATCCAAAAAAAGGATGTGCAGTATGATGCCATGAAAAATCGTATGGTGCACATGTACAAAAATAGCAAAGTAGGCTATCTTCAAATTATCTTTTCTTCAAAAAGCTTTTCTGATATGTTACATCGTATTGAGTATATCAAAGCAATCTCAGAATATGATAACCAACTTTTAGAAGACTATCAGGTACAAGAGATGCAGATTGATGAGAAGAAAGACAAGCTCATGGCAGAAGAACAGGCGATTCAATCACTTTATACCGAACAAGCAAATGTAAAAAAAGAACTGCAAGTGGCTAGAAATGATAAGAATAAAAAAGCAGGGCTTTTGGAAACACAAGCAGGACAAATTCATGCACAGATTGAAGAATTTGAGAAGATTTCCAAAGATCTCGAAGCACAGATCAAGAAGTTGACGGCCCAAAGTACAGTGAAGTATACGGGCGGCGCATTTTCTTGGCCTGTACCAGGATATTACCGAATTAGTTCGGAATATAATCCAAGAGAGAGTCCTATTACAGGACGTAATGAATTCCACCAAGGAATAGATATCCCAGCAGGATATGGCAAAAGTGTCGTAGCTGCAGCAAATGGTAGGGTCATTACATCTGGGTGGGTAAGAGGATTTGGAAATACTATTATGATTGATCATGGCGGTGGATTGGTAACCATATATGGTCACAACTCATCCCTAACAGTATCCAATGGGGACACGGTGAAGAAAGGGCAACAAGTAGCCAGAATTGGAAGTACCGGCTACTCCACAGGTAACCACTGCCACTTCGAAGTCCGTATCAACGGCCGCCACACCAACCCTTGGAAATACATCAAAAAATAATAAGGGACGGTTAATGAAAATAACCTTTTTAAAAATAAGAACCTTGGCGGCCAGTGAATAGGCCAATGCCAAGGTTCTTTATGTAGATACATATTTATTTGCGTAGCAAATAAGCTCTTTGGAGGGCCCAAATAGCTCAAAAGGGCTAATGCCTATGGCGCACACTAGAGCGTATGTGCTGCGATAAAATCACTGATCAGAGTAGGATTCTCTTGAGCTAATACGAGGCCTGTACTTACGAGAGAAGAAACGCGAGACTGTGTAATATTGCCTAAGTAATGGCAAATTTGTTTTTGTCCAAAAGAGCAAAAAGAATTAAGCATAAAACAGGTAAGTGCGCGTAATTTAGAATAGTGGGAGTTGTATTTGATGCGTACCGTATGGGGTGAAAGACCTAATTTGTGGGAGACATAATGTATGACCACCTCTGGACTTTCTAGTCTTGGAATTATACGAAGTTCATTGCGATATTCACATTTATTCATAGGTAGTTCAATATTTTCTTGTATAGTATCAGGAGTGGTTTGACGGAGTAATCGTAAATAGGCTAGTTTATGAGTTGGGATATCTAGGCCAAGCAATTGTTTGACAAATTGTGTACTAAGAATGCCAAATTTATTACTATCATAGATGTAATCTCTTAGGCTACTATAAGGATAGGTAACAAGCTTATCAGCATACGTAGCCAAATCTTTTGGGTTTGCGTGGATATAGGTAATAAGATTTACCAAATAGCGTTGAGTAGTAATGAGGCGGCTCTTGAAGCGGTCTTGAAAGAGTGGACCTTTCCTCTCATATTTAGAATTGTAATAAATACAATAGCATAAGTTGACGTAATGCATTATTTTAGAAATATCTGCACCAAAACAATCAATGACTAGATGCGTGTGGGTATCCATGAGGCAAAAGGCATAGAGTTTGAAATTAAATTTAAGTTGTGCTTTTTTGAGAAGCGCAAGAAAGACATCTTTGTCAGCATTTTCTCTGAAAAGCAAAAGTTCTTGTATGCTGTGGGTCATCACATGAAACATACTATCGTTTGTTTTAATACGGGCGCAACGTGGCATGGGATCATCCTTTCATAAAATGATATGAATAGATTATAGGAAAAAATAACTCAAGTTAAACAGAGTGAGTGAAGTTAATGAACCGTCCCTAGGGCGAAGGCCGGGGATAAAGGAGGGATTGTGGATGATGAGGAAGAAGAGATGGGTTGTTGGTGTTGGTGTGGGATGTCTAGCTGGTTTGGTGATTGCTGGTATTGGCGTAGGCTGTATGCAGCTTGGGGCGAAGCAGGAAGAGCAATTTTCAAAGCGTAAGGCTGCCAATTTGGAGATGATGATCCAGAAGTACTATATGGGAGAACTGGATTCTAATGAGATGTTAGAGGGCTTATACAAGGGGTATGTCTATGGATTAGATGATGCGGGTACGCGTTACTTGACTGCGGATGAGTATGAGAAGGAGGCTGTGGCAAAGAAGGGTGAGTATCTTGGTACAGGGATTGAGTTTACCTGGGGATTAGGTAGTCAGAACTTGATTGTCACAGGCGTTGTGCCGAAGTCTCCAGCTGAGCAAGCAGGGATTGTGGTTGGTGATAAGATTGTAGCTATTGATGGTGTCAAAGCGATGATGTCCAATGAAGTACAGATTTATGAGAAGCTGACTTATGCGGGTAAGAATGCTGTGAAGTATACTGTAACCACAAATGGGGATGAACCTAAGGGTGAGGTTTCTCTTGTAGCAGATGTAGTAGATAAGGTGTTAACTGAGCATCGTCTGTTGGATGGGCAGGTTGGTTATATCAAAGTCAATGGCTTGCCGCAAGGTGCGGCAGCCGAGGTAGAGGCTGAAATTAAGGAGCTTGAGGAGAAGGGTGCTAAGAAGTTGGTACTTGATCTAAGAGGCACACAAAGTAATGATCTTGATGAAGTAAAGGCTTTGGCAGATCTTTTCACCCAGAGTGGTGAGCTCTTTAGTGTGAAAGGAAAGAATGATAAGGAAACCACTTATTATGCATCTAAGGGTGCAACAGATTTACCAATGGGCATTATGACGAATCACTATACTTCAGGTGCGATTGAGGGATTTGTCCTTGCGATGAAAGCACAAGCACGAGGGGTAATCGTGGGTGAGCCAACAAGTGGCAAGGGAACTGTGCAGGAACTTGTTGCACTTCAAGATGGTTCGGGGCTGTATGTGACAACAAAACTTTTGATGGATCAAGAAGGTAAGATTGTAAAAGGAAAAGGGATTGCACCTGATATATTAGAGCGTGTCCCAACGGAAGACACTTTAGAGATGGTGACAACAGGGCATCTGACAGATGAGAGTGACACATTGCTCCAAAAAACTATCGCGGCGATTAATTGAATAATATGCCATAAATAAATTCGGATAATTGAAGTAGATGAGATACAAACTAAATTAAATTATTTCATTAAGGATGTGATGACCGGTGAATAAGAAGGAATTTTGGAAAGGTACCGTAGTCGGCTTAATCTTATCAATCACTTTACTTATGTTTGGCACAGCTTTTACAAGTCGATTTGATTATATCGATAAAAAACTAGATGTGATTGGTAAGGCAATCGAGAAGTACTATGTTGGTGATGTGGATCAAACCAAGATGGAGGAGGGGATCTACAAAGGTTTTGTGTCTGCTGTAGGAGACCCTTATACTACGTATTACACAACAGAAGAATTTAAAAGTTTTATGGAAAAATCCAGTGGTGTCTATGCTGGAATCGGTGTACAGATGACTGTTGATAATACAGATAACAAAATCACTGTAGTGGAAGTATTTCCAGGTTCACCAGCGGAGCAGGCAGGAATGCTTCCAAAGGATAAGATCATTGGAGCAGAGGGTCAAGAACTTACGGGTGATGACTTTGATGTGGCGCCAAAGATTATAAAGGGGACACCAGGAACAAAAGTAAAGGTTAATATTTTCAGACCATCTGAGAATAAAACCTATGAGTTAGAGATGACTCGGGAAAATGTCATCTACCCATCTGTGGAGCATAAGATGCTCTCTGATGGCATTGGTTATATACAGATTCGTTCTTTTGAAGAACTCACTTATGATCAGTTTAAAGCAGCACTGACAGATATTGAGACCAAAGGTGGTAAAGGGATGATTATTGACTTACGTAATAATCCAGGTGGTCTGCTTAATATCACAGAGAAAATTGTTGATGAACTCATTCCGAAAGGACTAATTGTATCAACTAAAGACAATCAAGGCAAAGTAGAAGAGAGCTATGCGGATGATAAATATAGTGACATTCCGATCGTTGTCTTAGTGAATGAACAAAGTGCAAGTGCGTCAGAGGTGCTCTCAGGTGCACTTAAAGACCATAATCGTGCAGCCTTAGTCGGAACCACAACATTTGGTAAAGGCATCGTACAGACAATCCTACCGCTTACAGATGGGTCAGCACTTAAGGTGACAACTTCTCAGTACTTTACACCAAGTGGGGTATGTATCCAGGGTAAAGGCATTGAGCCTGACTATAAGGTGGAACTTGCACCAGAACTGATGATTAAACCTAAGTTAGAATACAACGAAGATACCCAGCTTCAAAAAGCTATTGAGGTGCTCGAAACAAAAATCGCTCAATAAGAAGGGGGTATCGGATGGGCGCTTTTGTGCAATACGTATTGGATTACTTCGGAAAAAATATTGTTTTAATAGCATCAGATCCCTTATTTATAGGACTGAGCCTATTAATCCTATACATGTACAAAAGAATTGCGAAAGAAGTGAATACCAGCCGGTATCGTCATCGCATGGAGTATACAGCAGTAAAAGATATCATCAGAGGGGCATGTATAGGCTTGTTGGTGAGTATGTGCTTGGAGCTCTTAGGTATTCGGATTCCTGTTACAGGTCAACTTGTGTGGATTGTACCTGTAGCACTTGTGATGATTTTACTGAACCCAAAGTTTGGATGCTTTTCCTATGTGGTACCTGTAACGTGCTTTATGCATAAAGTAATGAGCCTTTGCTTTACAGGAGTGGTATTTACTTCACAGACCTATAGACAATTAGTGCTTCTAGTGGGTATTTTACACATTATAGAAGGACTTTTGGTGGTGCTCTGGGGCTATGAAAACCCCAGAGAAGAGCCTATGCAGACGGGCAATAAACTGATACGGGTCAAGAAACTTACAAAGTATTGGCCTGTACCTTTGGTGGTGTTTCACCCTACAGATATTGGGATGACCCCGCTTTTACTCTATGCATTCTTAGGGTATGGAGATCTTGCAAGAGGTGATGAGGAGAAGCAGAAATCTCATTTGACAGGAAGTATCATCTTGTTGTATGGTGTCTGTATGACCTTTTTGGGATGGTATTGTATACGTCATGTATATTTTTTGCCACCTATCATGGTCATAATGCCTGTGCTTCATGAACTCATTTTTAAAGTAACAGGAATACTGGATAACTGGATACACAAAAAGAAAGAGGCTCGTTTCTAGAAACGACCTCTTTCTTTTTGTGTATGCTATAAAATTATTCGATGTGTTCGTGATCTTTGAGATGTTCCATACAGTATTCGTGATGCCCACTGCAACTTGAGCAGTAACGGAATTCTAGTTCCGGATCATCCAGTTCTGTCTTGCCACATGCAGTACACTTGTGGAAGGCTACTTTGATAGGATCTTTGGTGCCTTTTGGTATATCTTTTCTTTGTGTTTGTTTGAATTGTTGTTGACCTGCGTAGCCTTTGTGTCGGAGTCGCTTGCGTTTGAGTGCAGAGACGCCAAAGAATAAGAAATAATTGAGGAGTGAAAAGGCTACAAGAATGAGCACAGGGAAACCACCATTAATCACATCAATCCCTAGGATCACAAAGTAGAAAATCGCCATATACTTTGCTTTGACAGGAATAATGAAGTAAATCATAAACTGAAGGTCAGGGAATAGTGTTGCAAACCCTAGGAATAAAGAAAGATTAATATAAGTAGCTGTTGCAGGGATGCCGAAGATAATCGCTACAAGAAGTGTGCCGAGAACACCTGTGAGATAATAGAGATTAAATTTGAAAGTACCCCATGCACGCTCTAGTGCACTTCCTAC
>JBOFIR010000046.1:0-7780 GCA_051650265.1 Cellulosilyticaceae bacterium | reverse complement strand
AATGTACAAGGGGAGCTGTCTGAGAGACACCGGTTAGTATGAGTGAGGGTGGTGATTCGATGCCGACACAGTGGATGAGCTCACCAGATGAAAGGTTATAGGTAAGGGCGTAATTCTGATAAAAACTTTCAGTTGTCTCGGCTGTGAAGAAAGTAACAGTGTCAGCCACTAGAAAAGTTTGAATGAGGCGTGGCGCTGCTGAAGGAAGCATCAAGCTACCAGAGGCAATGGTCTGGAAGGAAGTATCAATCAAATGATAGGGGAGCTTACCGTCCATGGGTGTGCCGTAAACCAAAACCTGTGCTTCTGAGGATGTGATCCCAAGCGGTGTAAAATGAATGGATAGTGTATGCGCCTCGCCTGTGCGTGTATCAATGATACGCAGGCCCTTGGGTTCTAAAAATATGCCATAGGGTACAAGGAGCGTAGAGTGGGAAGTAGTGAGTGCAGATGTGACATCAGCTACTAGGTAGGCTGTCTGAACAATGCCTGTAGGGAGGTCAATTGTATAAAGCATACTATCATCACTGTTGGGTTTGCCGCCTAGGATCGATAATGTATCGTCAGTGATTTGAAGATGATAGGGATACATGGCACCTAGGTTCTGCGAGTCACGGAAGGTAATGGGATAGATGAGATCTCGCTCAAGATCTTGAATCAAGAGTGTGCGCAGGTCACCAACGAAGCTGATGATCTGCCAGCGGCTTTGCTTGAGCCCTTGATAAAAATAAGGTGGGAGCGTGCCGCCTTGAAGCTGATAGTAGGTCTTTGAAGTTGCCAATAAGTCATCATAGGTTGACTTAGGAAGATAACTGTCAGTCAGTGAGACATAGTCCGTGGCACTAGGCTTGAGTTGCCCCTCTTGCGTCAAAAAAGACATGGGCGTGCGAGGTGGTAACTGGCTATAGTGAAGGACAAATGGCGAATCTAAAAGCGCCTGTCCTACCACAGTGGTAGCAACAGGTACTTTTTTGTTCCAAGACAATAGACTGAGCGCAGCGATTAATAAAACAAAAGTACATCCTAAAAAAGTAAGAAAACGCTTCATATTTACCAGCCTCCCCTAGGATCGAAGCCGAACACTTGGAGTGTCTCTAAGAGTGGGCTATTTGCGATATCTTCGGGAGAGATAAAGATGCCACGGCTACTATCAAGGTCGTAGCCAAAGGGAATGAAGGCTTGCCAAACAATATGTGAGCAATGTGTGCTCTGCGGTGCTTTATGAAAATTCTTCATCGCTAAGATATTGTAAGGGAGGTCTTGAAGATTACTAAGTGCATAGGCTGCAATCTCTTCACCGACTTTTTGAGGAACATCTTTAAGGCGCATCATTTTGAATGTAGGATAGTACGTCCATTTACTTGCATTTTGGAGGGTACTTGTGGTAAAGGGTTCTAGAGATTCTAGGAGCACGCCGCGTTTAGCATCTACCACAAGCCCCGCATGCCCATGCCGCCAATTGGCTGTATAAGTGGATTTTGAGAGAAAAATATAGCCGTTCTCATAAGGTGCTAAGTCAAAGCCAGAGATCCACTGTCCGTCATCATTGTGGATTTGATCTACGCGGGTAAGAATATTCATATTTGTCTTTACCACATTGGTTTTCTTAAAATAGTTTTTTTGATAGGTGAGCATACGCGCTTTAAAATCAGGTTCTTTTTCAAGAATCTGAATCATCGGCGTGGCAATACCTGTCTGAAGATAAATTGTTTCATAGTCAGCATCGGTTCTCGTAGGCTGATCAAGAAGGGCGTTAATATCTTGATAATTTTCTGGTATATAAAAGTTTGCATCGGCAACCAGCCTACTGCCTAAAAGATAAATGCCTAAAAGGCTCAGTAGTACCAATGCAATCATATGGTGTTTCTTCACTTGTATGCACTCCTTAAGATAGCTTTTTACTCATAGTATAACAAAATTATATAAAGATGATAAGAAAAAGTATTGAGAAAGCAAAGGGTATAGGGGTACAATGTAGAGGCATAAAAAGACAGGAGGCACAACACAATGATAAAGCTTATTGCATCAGATATGGACGGCACTTTTTTAGATGAAAATGGGAAGCTCCCAGAAGGCGCTTTTGAGATGATTGAAACATTAGCACAACAAGGAATTACTTTTGCAGTAGCCACAGGAAGACAAACACAGACGATTCTTAATGATTTTGAGCCTGTAGCAGATCAAATCGCTATTATTGCAGAGAATGGGAGTGTGGTGAGATATCATGGTGAGACTGTACAAGTTGTTACACTTGATCGCAGTCAAGTTCATCAAGTGATTAGAGAGCTTAGGGGGATTGAAGGGGCGATCACAGTCCTTTGTACAGAACATAAAGCTTATATTGAAGCGGCGCCTGAGCTGATAGAGGATGAGATCAAAAAATATTATCATAGCAGAGCCTATGTAGAGAATCTGTTGGAAGTGGCGGCACAGCCCATCAAGATTGCAGTTTATCACGCACAAGATATCACGGAGATTGCAACATGCATGCGTGAAAAATGGGAAGGGCAGTTCAAGCTTGCAGTATCAGGGCAACATTGGGTAGACTTTGGTCATCCAAGGGTACATAAAGGAGCTGCGATCAAGGCACTTCAAAGAAATCTTGGTATTAAAAAAGAAGCGTGTATGGCGTTTGGAGACTATTTCAATGACGTAGAACTCCTTGATGAAGTAGGAGAGAGCTATGCTATGGAAAAAGCCCCAGAAGGTGTCAAAAAACATGCCAAATACACGCTTCAGAGTGGACAGGTGATTGCAAAAATTTATGAAGTGATTGCTTAGAAGCCTTCTAGAAGATCTTTAAAATCAATTTTGCTACTAGGTTTTGGCGCTTCTATAGAAGTGTTGCTATAAAGTGCGAGGAGTTCGTCAATAGAGCCAAGTGCTTTGGTTGCAGCATATTTGCCGATGAAATCCTCTGTAGAGGAAGCGAGTAAAATGTCTTCATCAGTATGTAATAATTCTTCACATAGACTATCAAGGGCGGTACTGAGTTCACCAAGACTCAGTGCCGCTTCGCTTTGTAGTTTGGGAAAGTTTGAAGGTGCAGGTGTATGAGGTGCGGTAGTACCTATCAATTTATTGAGAGAAAGATCAAGGGATTGATCTTCTCCAAAGACATTCAAATTAAATTGGCGTTTCATGCTGTCATCATCCTTTGTCTATAGAATTTACTTGCCAAGATTTAGGGCAAGTTTGATACGCTCCACACGTGAGCAGGTAGCGGCCAATATAAGATCAGCGACAACCAAGGCAGCCATAGCTTCGACCACTACAACTCCACGAGGGACAACACAAGGATCATGACGTCCGTGAATGCTGATTGTTGTAGCATTGGTGGACCGATCTAACGTTTCTTGCTGGCTTGCAATAGATGGTGTAGGTTTGAAGTGCGTCCGTAAAACAATAGGATCACCATCTGAAAGCCCTGCGAGAATGCCGCCTGAATGATTAGTTTTCTTAGTGACTGTGCCAGACTGGTCTTTGTAAAACGCATCATTGTACTGTGAACCTGGAAGTGAAGTACAACCTATCCCAAGGCCTACTTCGAAGGCTTTGACAGCGTTGATACTCATCATCGCTTGTCCAAGTAAGGCATCGAGTTTATCAAACATAGGCTCCCCAATTCCGGCAGGAACCCCAGTAACGACACACTCTACTGCACCGCCAATAGAATCCTTGTCAGCCTTGATCTGCTGGATATAATCAAAGGCTGCTTGTGCTTTTTCTTTGTGAGGCATGGTAAGGAGATTGTTCTGACACTCTTCAAAATCATATTCTTCATCTGCTACGCATATAGGACCTATGGACTTGGTGTAGGCTGAAACGTGGATACCCAGTTCGTCAAGGAAACGTAGTGCAATGGCTCCGCCTGCTACACGTGCAGCTGTTTCTCTTGCAGAAGAGCGGCCACCACCACGATAATCACGATGACCGTACTTCATATCATAAGGATAATCACCATGAGAAGGACGGTAGATGTCCTTGATATGATCATAGTTATGAGAACGTTGATCTTGATTGCGGATGAGAAGTGCGATTGGGGTGCCTGTTGTGCGTCCCTCAAACACGCCAGATAAAATTTCTACAGTGTCGCTTTCACTGCGGGCAGTAGCAATTGCAGCATTTCCTGGTTTGCGGCGATCCATATACTTCATAATATCTTCTAATGTAAGTGGTATATTAGAAGGACAACCGTCGACAATGACGCCGATAGCAGGTCCGTGTGATTCACCAAAAGTGCTGATGGTAAAGTTTTTTCCAAATAAAGAACCAGACATAATAACCTCCCGTTAAGTTAATTCTATTCAAAAAAGTTTATTCTATTTTATCAGATAGATGCAATAGGTTCAAATAAAAGTGATTAAGCCGTTGAAAAAAAGGTAATTATCTTGTAAACTGTATTGTAGTATTAACAAAAGAATGGAGACAGTATATGTACGAGTTATTAAAAGTAGAAGGCAGAGCCAAAAGAGGGCGCTTTCACACAGTGCATGGTGTGATCGAAACCCCAGTCTTTATGAATGTTGCAACAGTTGCCGCTATTAAAGGAGCACTTGGATCAGAGGATCTTCACCAAATTAAAACACAAGTGGCTTTATCGAACACTTATCACTTACACTTAAGACCAGGTGATAGCCTGATCAAAGATTTAGGTGGTTTGCATAAATTTATGGTATGGGACAAGCCAATCCTTACAGACTCAGGCGGTTTCCAAGTATTCTCACTTGCAGCCATGAGAAAGATCAAAGAAGAAGGGGTATACTTCTCTTCACATATTGATGGACGTAAGATTTTTATGGGACCAGAAGAAAGTATGCAGATCCAGTCTAACTTAGGTTCTACGATCGCTATGGCATTTGATGAATGTCCACCAGCCCTTGCGGATCGTGACTATATTATTCCATCTGTAGAGCGTACCACAAGATGGCTTAAGCGTTGTATGGATGAGATGAATAGACTTAATAGTCTTGAAGATACAGTGAATAGACATCAGATGTTATTTGGGATTAACCAAGGTGGTGTGATTCCAGATATTCGTATTGAGCATGCCAAAGTCATTCGTGAGTTTGATTTACCAGGGTATGCAGTGGGTGGCCTTGCAGTAGGTGAGAGCCATGCAGATATGTACAACGTTCTTGAAGAAGTTGTACCATACTTACCACAAAACAAACCAACTTACCTCATGGGTGTTGGGACGCCAGAAAATATTTTAGAAGCAGTTGACCGTGGTATCGATTTCTTTGACTGTGTATTGCCAGCAAGAAATGGACGTCATGGACATGTTTATACAAATGAAGGGAAGCTCAATCTATTAAACAAAAAGCATGAGCGTGATATGGACCCTATTTCAACAACATGTGAGTGTCCGACATGTAAGCAGTATTCAAAAGCTTATATTAGACACTTACTCAAAGCAAAAGAAATGTTGGGTATGAGACTTTGTGTAATCCACAACCTCCACTACTTCAACAACTTAATGACTGAGATCCGAGATGCATTAGATAAAGGTGAATTTGCAGCTTACAAAAAGATGCGTCTAGAAGGATATAAAACAAAATAATTTATACAATGGAGGAAGAGAACATGGGAAGTACTTTAGGTATTGTAATTTACATGGTATTCTTATTCGGAATCATGTGGTTACTCATCATTAGACCACAAAAGAAAAGAGACAAACAAACTGCAGAGATGCAAGGTAGCATTAAAGTAGGTGACATGGTATTACTTAACTCAGGGATGTATGGAAAAGTTGTAGACATGGTAAATGACTTATTCATCATTGAGTTCGGTCTTAACAAAGGGATTCGTATTCCAGTTAAGAAAATTGCTGTTTCTGGTGTTGGTGAACCAAACTTAACAGTTGCAAAGGCTGCTGTTGAGTACAACGAAGATGATTACGAAACAGAAGAGTACGAGGAAGACGAAGAATAATATGGAAAAGAGCAATAAGTTTCTAAACGGACCTTATGCAGGCAAGATGCCAACAACAACTGAGATTGTGTTGGCGCCAATCTTGTTCTTGCTCGTGATGCCGATTGGCTTCATGATCGCAAGTATCATAGGTGGTGCCATCTACAACAGCCTTGGAAGTAGTCTTGGCCGTGCAGTGAGCTACATTTATTATTTGCAGCTAGCATTAGGATTTGGTTTATGTATCTTAGTGCTCTTTTTATTTGTTACAAAAACAAATAGAAGGGGTATTGAGACACTCGGATTGTATAAGGAAAAGGCTGTGAGTTACTATATCAAAGGATTCTTTGTACCTGTTATAGGTGTTAGTGGCATTGTCTTGATCTTGCAGTGGACTGGCAGTATCACCCTCACTTTTTCGCCGGAAAGTTTTCAGATAGGTGGCATGTTGCTGATACCACTCATTCTTATTGGATGGATCATCCAAGCAGGTGCAGAGGAACTACTTCTCAGGGGCTATATGCTTCAGACAATTACAGTCAAGAGTGACCTTTTTAAGGGGATTATTATCTCTTCTGTGGTCTTTGCCTGCCTTCATATCGGAAACAATGGTGTGACCATCGTTAGTATGATGAATATTCTGCTGTGTGGGGTGGCACTGTCCCTACTTTGTATCCACCAAGAAAGCATTTGGGGAGCATGTGGTTTTCATGCGGCATGGAATCTGATGCAAGGCAATGTGTTTGGGATCAGTGTAAGTGGTTCGTCTACGCAAGAGAGTCTGTGGTTGGCACAAAGTGAAGTGGCTACAGTTTGGAATGGCGGTATTTTTGGAATAGAAGGAAGCTTGCTTACCACAATCTTTTTCATACTCATGATTACGGTATTGGTCGTATGGATCAATCGAGCAAATCAAATCATACAAAAATAGAGAATGTTCTAAGGGACATTCTCTATTTTTGTATGATTTGATAAGTAACAGGGGCAAAGTGGTAGGAAGATGAGAATATTATATATTTAGGTGAAGTCTCTGTATACTCAATCTCTTATAAAATGCGTATGATAGACCTATATCACACAGTAAAGGAGTAAGGGGAAGAGTGTATGAGTGAAATCAGAGAGAAGAAGCAAGGTATGTTATTTGACATACAACGTTTTTCTATACATGATGGACCGGGGATTAGAACAACTGTATTTCTAAAAGGTTGTACATTGAGGTGTTTTTGGTGCCATAATCCAGAGTCAATCAATCCTAAGCCACAGCTGATGGTGTTTAGAAACAAATGTATCGGGTGTAAGGCGTGTATCCAGATCTGTCCTATGAATGCGCATTACATGAAGGCGGATCAAAAAGTATTTGAAAGAGAACGATGCAATCAGTGTGGCAAGTGTGCAAGTGTTTGTTATTCAGGTGCACTTGAATTGTCGGGTAAGTGGGTAGGGGTATCTGAGATTATAGATGAGGTCGAAAAAGATAAGCGATTTTATGAGAATTCGGGAGGAGGCGTCACTTTCTCAGGTGGAGAGCCTTTGATGCAAAAAGAATTTTTAAAAGAGCTGCTTAAGGAAAGTAAGGTAAGGGGATTACATACAGCGGTTGAAACGGCAGGCAATGTGGCGTGGGAAGCATTTGAGATGATTTTGCCCTATACAGACCTTTTCTTATATGACCTGAAAGTCATGAATCCGGTTGTACACAAAGAAGTAGTAGGCGCAGATAATAGAAACTGCTTATCGCATTTGCAAAAGTTAATGTCTCAAAAAATAAAGCTCTGTATTCGCGTACCTGTGATCACAGGGGTGAATGATACCAAAGAAAGTATGGTAGAAATAAGAGATTTTGTAGCGCAAGCAGGGTATGAGATTC
>JBOFIR010000045.1:0-9097 GCA_051650265.1 Cellulosilyticaceae bacterium | reverse complement strand
ACTCACCCGTCCGCCACTAACTTCATGGAGCAAGCTCCATTCCGTCCGTTCGACTTGCATGTGTTAAGCACGCCGCCAGCGTTCATCCTGAGCCAGGATCAAACTCTCAATATAAAAGTTTGTCTACTGACATAATTTTTGCACTCTTAAGTGCTGATTCTAGTTACTTGAAGTAACTCTTTTGAATCGACTGGCTTATATAGTTACTATTTTATTTTCAAAGTTCATTCTTATTTCCCAAGGCGTTAACCTTGTTTTTGTTAGCTGCTGCTCGCTGCTGACTTGACTTATTATGCACTACTTCAAGACATAAGTCAACCCTATTTTGGAATCTTTTTCTTTTTATTTTATTTCTCCATTAAAACTCTTTCTCATAAAACGAATAAAATAGAGTGCCCCCTTGAGATCGGCACTCTATTATCTATATATATGTTAAGCTATTTGTATATATCTACTATGTTACCGGCAAGCTTTCTAACTACTTAAATTATTTCTTAATTCCAGGGTATTCAAAAGCTACACTCCACTCACTGTATCCCCCCTCATTTTTAGAACGCACTCGAATAGTATGGCTCATTCCCTCTTGTAATCCAGTTTGAACAAAAGGACTCTTTGCATTACTAATCCTCTGTGTACTTATTCCATTACTCAATTCAATATCATACTCCCTTGCACACTTTATTTTTCCCCATGAAATCTTCATTTGTGTTGGACCTTGCATTTCGCCCATTACCCTAGGCACTTCTGGTATTTGCGGAAAACTTCCTATCCCAAACATAAACCAATTGATTTGGCAACTATTCTCAGGTCCCTGATAAACCAAATAAATCCTATTAGTCCCAATAATCCTCGCCGTCATCTTAGCCTCTACATTTTGGTACACTTCTGCATTTCCTGTATGCGGTACATTGAGCGTCCCTAATAGTTTCCCCTCTGGGCTATCTTTATGCACTTCAATTTTCCCACCTACTTTTACTCCTGATATCCTCGCATTAAACCAATCCGCTCCTTCACCAAAATCTACTCGGTTATACTGTATCCAATCTCCTGATTTTAGGTTACTTACCGCACGATCGTATGCCATTCCTTCTTTATGTAATAGAGTGTTGTATACATAATCACTCGTATAAACTGTCTGTGGATTATATTTACGGCTAGGCGTCCCTGCAGTCACCCCATAACTTATATCATCATAATTCTCTGCTTCAATTTTCGCTCCTAATTTAAAGTAATTCCCCTGCTGCTCAGGCATATGCATATCAAAAAACTCCATATCTACATATCCCCCTAATGCTTTAGTCGCATAATTAAAAACTCCAATTCCCATTCCTACATAAGATTCGATATACTGCATTTCATAGCGCCCACCCAATCGTGTAAAGTGCTCTCCTTCCAAACTATAATAATACTCTACGCGGTATTCAAATCTAGGTATACGCACT
The DNA here is from genome assembly GCA_051650265.1 of Cellulosilyticaceae bacterium. GTDB lineage: Bacteria > Bacillota > Clostridia > Lachnospirales > Cellulosilyticaceae > JBOFEH01. Next base: position 7,655 of record JBOFIR010000045.1, on the reverse strand, counting down.
TGAAGCCAAATAGCTTTTGTTCCCTTTGGTAAGTTTTCCGAGATAACTACTTGCCCATCATCATTAACAACTATAGACAAGCTAGACTTCTCTTGATCATATTGTACCCCAATAAAATTATAATGTTTTTTGAATACAGTAAGACCTGCCACATCCCCATCTGCCATATGTTCGATATCCAATTTGATTGTTGTCATACTCTCTGGTCCAACCACTCTTTGTCTAAGCGTATTTCTCGCCCATGTCAAAGACTCGGTCACTGAAGCAGTATATAAACGCATATAACCTGGTCTTTCTGTTAAACTCCACTTGTTATCATCTGGCACATGATTCCACTGCCAGCATGTTGCCAATTCACCTGTTTCAAAATGATCTGAACACATTGGGTTAATAGGCGTTATTGACTCATTGTACCTAATCTGTGGTTTCCTATACGTCACAACGGCATGTTCCCCATTGGTTCCCGGCATCCCTAGCATAGGCCACTTTAACCCCTTTTCATCAATCTCCCAAGTCACTGGTTGCAGAGTAGGCATACGTCCAATCTTATGATGATCTAAAAAAATAATAGACCACCACTCGGCATCCCCATTCTCCTGAGGCACATCTACAATCCCCCCTTGATGAATACCATTCTTCTCAAAGTTCATATAGCTTGTCATAATATCCCTTACCTCATAAGGCCCATTCAGTAAATCTCTGGTCTGAATGGCAATCTCCTTCTTTGTTCCTGTATCCGCATAATCCCAAGTAGGTGTACTCAAAATATAGTACACTCCATCTATTTTGTAGACATGACTACCCTCGTTATAATAACCACCTGTATAGTTATAAAACTTTTGGTTATGGAGTGTGTCACTAATCTTTAATTCCCCACTCTCTTGATCCACCACTTCTAGCTTACTAATATAGAGTTGCCCTTGTCCATGTATTACATAAATCTTACCATCCTCATCAAAAAACAATCCTGGATCATACAACTTATCATTTAGACGATACACTATCCAGGGTCCGCTTGCACAATCCGCTACACTAAGTGTCGCATATTCCGGACTCACTCCATCTTGTATATTCACAAGTAAATAAAACTTACCGAGTTGCTCACTATATCTCAAACTTGTAGCCCAAGCCCCTTCATCATACATCCCGATTCCCTCATTCAACTCTAGTCGATTACTGGGATTAGCCACTTTCAAAAGCTGTCCATGAGGGAGTGCATAGCTCTCATACTTCCAATTGACTAAGTCCTTAGAGCTCATAATCGGACACCCCGGAAATAAATGCATACTCGTAGAAGACATATAATACATTTCGCCTACTCGAATAATATCATTATCAGGATAATCTGCCCACATCAATGGATTCGTATAGGTCCCATCTCCGTTATCACATACCCAACCTTGTATATCCTGTTCAAACTTTAAATTTACCCATTCCTGTTCTTTAACAAAGTCTTTTTGCATTATTATTTCCCCATTTTCTTTTTGATTTAATTTTATATATTTGTTTTTTATTTTTCAACTATTTTTATAATTCTTTTTTGATTATTTATACATTAAGAAAGGACCTCCTTAAACACATACTCTGGTATGTCAAATAAGTCGATCCTTATATCCGTATACATTGTATAGCTCTAATCTTCCCTTCCTATCTCCATCGTCTCATAGGGTTCAATATGAATAATAACTTGTGCATAAGGATTAAGCTCTTTTTGGAGCATTTTCTCGACGTCGTGTGAAAGCTTGTGTGTCTGCTCCAATGTCAATTGACAAGATGCTAAAATATGCATATCAATGTGTAAATCATCTGTTGTTCCACGATTTCTAATTTTGTGTATCCCTTTTACAAGTTCATGCTTAATTACAATTTCTTCTATTGTTTTATTGTCTACTACTGCTTTATCTACCAGTACGCCACATGTCATATCAAATATTTCATAGCCTGCTTTCAAAATAAATCCTGCTACAATCAGTGATGCAAGTGGATCTACCCATACTGGTGCCCCAAGTTTAATAGCTACCAATGTCGTAAGTACACCAATAGTGACATAAATATCACTTCTTGTATGCATAGCATCTGAAATTAAAATCGTACTATTACATTCTTCACCTTTTTTACGCTCATACATTGTGACAAATAAATTAATACCTAATGTGATGAGCATTACCACTAAGCTTGAAATACTAATCTCCGGTGTTACAGGATTAAACAAATTACTAATTGCTCCCACTATAATCTTAAAACCTAAAAACCCTAGCATTGCCACTATGAAAAGCCCCGTAATCGTTTCAAACTTCTTGTGTCCATAGGGATGATCATCATCAATAGGCTTTGATGCAATTCCAATACCAATAAGCCCTACAATATTTGATGAACCATCTGTTATAGAATGAAATCCATCTGCTGTCATACTGGCACTTTTAATAATCATCCCAAAAATCACCTTGGCTGCCGCTACTGCGAAGTTTGCAAATAAAATTAGCCACAATACTTTTTTTACGGTCTTAAACTTGCTGTTTTCCATATTTAATTTCCCCCTCTAAAATAATTCATTTCCTATTCTGACTGGAAATACTATTAGAGCCTTTCTCCCGCGGATTCTTTATATACTAGTAAATAGAAATAGTTCCTAATACACAAAAAAACCTGTGAGACTATAGTGTTTATTATAGTCCCACAGGTTTGACTCCTGCTGCCAATACATCAGCCCAGTTATTATATGTAAGTATAACAACCTGATTCATTCTCATTAACCCCATTCTAAATGAGAACCAACCTATTTGTCAATCTACTTTTTTTAAAAACTATTTGCTATTAAAAAAATCAGCTGAGGCTGAATAACTTTTCTTGATAAATCATATTTTTTTAAACCTCTTCATTTCTTTCAACAAGCGGATCCCCTGTATCAGAATTATCAGATACCACAAGTAATGCTATAGTTGGTATCTCCATTAGCTCTCCTATGACATTTTATATTCCTATGAATATCCATCTCTATTTTTAATATTTTACATCATAGTTATAAAGTATCCTTTGCTAATAGGCAGTGTCAGACTTTTTCTAAATATACCAATAATTTACCCATTTTGAGTATTGGGGCAAAAATCAAAAACCACTCTAATTCATGTCTTCTAACAGACTTAGGGTGGTTTTTATCACTATATAATGTGATTAACTTATTTAAAGTTATCTTAAGGTATTACGCATTTGATCAAAAATAGTGCTTTCAAAAATCACATCAATTATAGCTACTACTATCCCAAGTAACACATCTATTACTAGCATCGGCATGCCCATCAGCAGACTAAGTGTACAAACTACAAGCATAGCTCCAATTAATATACTGTATTTCCATACTTTCTTCTTATTAAGATAGCGGGTTTTGGCTTGAATCTTCTCAAACGGTTCAAGCTTACTTTGATTGATTTGCTCCAATATCCAGCCTACAGCCCAACTTGTAATTAAAATAATCAGGATGTTTCCTAGCATTTTAATTGCCTCTCATTTGTTCATTGACCTTTTCACAGACCAATTTGTTGATATATCCCATTTGCTTAGCTACTTCTTCATCATCTTCCTCACGGTATTTTTTCTCAAATCCATAGACTTTAAACCCATGACAACAGCTGAGTAGCTCACCAATCTCTTGCCATTCTTCTTGGTACTTTTCTTCTTGATTAGTCTCTAACTGACCTGTTTTTGTATAAGTTTCTTCCCATCTTAACAACGTTTTTACCAGGTGCTCATTGTGGACATAGAGTTCAAGTTGTTTGTCTTTGTTCAGACGTTCATTAGCTTCTAAATCTAGCAAAGCATTCATAAGTGCTGCTAACTCTAATCTCACACCATTGCCTTCTAATGTTAGAGGATATACATCCTCTTCTATTTCTCCGTTTTCCTCAATGATATGTGCACAAACACTTATGCTTTTATCTTCTTTTGTTCTTTTATTGGATTTGCAATAAATTTTAATCGTATTCATTGTTTTTTTCTCCTCATCTTCCTCTTGCGTATAGCCTCACGCTTTTCGGCATGTTTTTATCACTTCATAGTTTAAAGTATAACCTAACTTGCCCACTTGTAAAAGCCTTATTCCTATATTCTACTTACTAATCCCCCAGAAATTTCTGTATACTTAAACTGATTTATACCTATTTTTATATTTTGAAAGAATGAATATATTTCTTTCTGCTCTAGTAAAAGAAACCTACTACCTAAATATACCTTTCGCATACTTACGTTAGTAGGTTTCTTTTTAAATTTATTCTGTTATTTTATGCAAACGGATTTTCTGAAGGATAAAGCATTCCTTTTGGTTGATTGAAGTTAATCTCTTCTACAGGTACCCCAATGTATTTGAATACTTCATAAAGTGATTTCCCAAAATGACCAAATGCTACAGCCCCATGATGTGGGTAGTTCTTCTCGATAAGTACGTGTCTGTAGAAACGCCCCATTTCTGGAATTGCAAATACGCCAATGCCTCCAAATGATTGTGTATCTACTGGGAGCACTTCACCTTGTGCGATATATGCTCTGAGTTTTGCATCTGCTGTACTTTGTAAACGGTAGAATGTAATTTCTCCTGGGATAATATCTCCTTCTAAAGTTCCTTGTGTTACTTCTTCTGGTAGACTTCTTGCCATGATCATTTGATATTCCATACTGCAGCTTGTTAACTTGCTAGAACATGTATTGCCGCAGTGGAATCCCATAAATGTATCTTTTTGTGTGTAGTTGTATTTGCCTTTGATAGAATCATTGTACATATCATTCGGTACAGTATTATTAATATCTAGTAAAGTTACTGCATCTTGGCTAATCACGCTACCGATAAATTCACTTAAAGTACCGTAGATATCTACTTCACAAGATACTGGAATCCCTCTACCTGTGAGGCGACTATTAACATAACAAGGTACGAATCCAAATTGTGTTTGGAAAGCTGGCCAGCATTTACTTGTTAGCGCAACATATTTTTTGTATCCTTTATTCGCTTCGATCCAGTCAAGAAGTGTTAATTCGTATTGTGCAAGCTTTGGTAGAATCTCTGGTTTTTTGTTACCTGTTCCTAACTCTTTTGCCATATCTGCTACGACTTCTGGGATACGTGGGTCGTTAGCATGGTTGTTGAAAGACTCAAATAAGTCTAACTCTGAGTTTTCTTGGATTTCGATGTTGAGGTTGTAAAGTTGTTTGATTGGTGCATTACATGCTAAGAAGTTATGTGGTCTTGGACCAAAGCTAATGATTTTAAGATCATTAAGGGCTGCAATAGCACGTGCAATTGGAACAAACTCATGAATCATATCTGCACATTCCTCAGCATTACCCACTGGGTACTCTGGGATATACGCTTTCACATTACGTAACGCTAAGTTATAGCTGGCATTGAGCATACCGCAGTAAGCATCCCCACGTCCGCCTTTAAGGTCGTTTTGTGTTTCTTCTGCTGCACCAATAAACATTTTTGGTCCTTCAAAGTGTTTGGCTAAAAGTGTTTCAGCAATCTCTGGTCCAAAGTTACCAAGGTACACACAAAGTGCATTACATCCTGCTTTTTTGATATCTTCTAAAGCTTCTACCATATGTATTTCACTTTCAACGATACAGATTGGACATTCATAGATATCCTCTGCATTGTATTTTTCAGTGTAAGCTTTGACTAAAGCTTCTCTTCTCCCTACTGAAAGTGATTCTGGGAAACAATCACGACTTACTGCTACAATTCCTAATTTAATTTGTGGTGTATTGATCATTTTTTAACCCTCCATCTATTTGATTAATCATTTTATTGGATACAAAGATTTTCGCCTACTAAACCAGCTGGCATCCCTTCTGGCAATTCATTACTTTCTGCATGACCGAAAAGCCATTTGTTAGTGGCTGCCAGATAACGGTCTTCTCCTTCTGTGTGAGGCGTTGTAAGTGGATAGTTAGTCCCTTTTGGTAAAATAATCGCCACACGGAACCCACCCTCTTCACCATTACAAGGTGCATAATGTAAAGTCGTCGCATAAAGCTCTACTGCACATCCCTTAGGTAAGATGAACGCCTCTACTTTGGCTGTGTCATATTGAAAATCTTCCGTAATATCTTGTTGTTCGCCTAGTAAAAGAATCGCATCTGTTGCTGCTACATTGATTTCTGAAGTCTTGTGATACTCCAACGCATTGAGCATGTAGTTGTTCCCATTGCAGTACCCAATTTGAACTGGCATCTCACCAAACGCTACTGTCTGTACTTGTTCAAAAACAGGTAAGCTTTCAAGCTCGGCTACAGAAGGCTCATATACAACCCCCTCTGGTAGTGGTGTCTCCTGCATAGCTTCTACTAATGCTGTAAAATCAATGTTCGTCACGACTTTCCCATACTTTTTAAAAGATTCATGTGTTACTGGATTAATTTGCATCATTTTCCCTACTTTCTTATGCGTATTTTAAATCAATTGATTAAATAACGTTTGACAAGCTGGATAAATTGCTTTGAATTGGTTATAACGTGCTTCGTACTTGGCTGCAATTGCTGGGTCTGGTTGGATAGTCTCGACCACTTTCACTAGTTGGCTAGTTGCTTCTTCTATACTTGTATACTCTCCACAAGCCACTGCCGCAAGGATGGCTCCACCCAAAGCAGGCCCTTCTTCACTAGCAATCACCTCAACGTTGATATTGAGTACGTTGGCAATGATTTGGCGCCAAAGTGGACTCTTTGCCCCGCCTCCACAGATTTTAGTACTTTCAATATGAATGCCCAATGCTTTCGCCACTTCAAAAGAATCTCTAAGTGCAAAAGCTACACCTTCTAATACAGCTTGTGTCATGTCCGTCCTCGATGTATCCATCGTCATCCCGATGAAAGTCCCCCTCGCATTCGGATTATTGTGTGGTGAACGCTCACCCATTAAATAAGGTAGGAAGTACACGTGATTGTCACCTAAGTTCGTAATCTGTTCTTGTTCTTTGGCATAATCTTTGGTCCCTAGGATGTCATTCATCCACCATTTATTACAAGAAGCCGCACTGAGCATACAGCCCATAAGATGATAGTGCCCATCGGCATGTGCAAAGGCATGTAAAGCATTGTGTTTATCTACGCCAAACGCTTGAGAGGCAATAAAAATTGTTCCACTTGTACCCAATGAAATATTACATTTGCCTTCACCTACTGTCCCTGTCCCTATAGCCGCAGCGGCATTGTCTCCTGCCCCAGCTACCACTTTACAAGTGTTTGGTAGGCCTAACTCTGTAGCTATTTCAGGGAGTAGTGTCCCTACTACTTCATAGCTTTCATACAATTTAGGAAGTTGCTCTAAGGTAATACCACAAATATCACACATTTCTTTGGACCAACATCTATTTTTTACATCCATCAAAAGCATACCGGATGCATCGGACACATCTGTACAATGTACCCCTGATAATTTATACGCAATATAGTCCTTTGGTAGCATAATTTTTCGGATTTTCTCAAAGTTTTCTGGCTCCTTATTTTTCACCCACAAAATCTTTGGCGCTGTAAATCCTGTAAAAGCAATATTGGCTGTGTACTCAGAGAGTTTTTCTTTTCCGATGACCTCATTGAGGTAATCACATTCTTCATAAGTTCTCCCATCATTCCACAACAATGCTGGACGGATCACCTGATCTGCTTCA
>JBOFIR010000044.1:0-10267 GCA_051650265.1 Cellulosilyticaceae bacterium | reverse complement strand
ATGAATTTGACTTCGGAAGTGCCAACTTAGATGCAATCGCAGAAGAACTTAACTATCCAATTGTTGCAGCAAACGTTTACAAAGAGGGCAAGCAAGCATTTAAACCTTACATAATAAAAGAAGTAGATGGTCTTAAAGTAGGGATCTTTGGAATGTCTACACCAGAGACAGTATTCAAGACACACCCAGACAATGTAAAAGGCTATGAATTTAGAGATATTGTAAAAACAGCAGAAGAAACAGTAAAAACTTTAAAAGAGACAGAAAAAGCAGATGTTATTATCATGGTGTCTCACTTAGGACTTGATGAAGGGAATGATACATCTGATAAAGTAGCACAAGCTGTAGCAGGGATCGATGTGATCGTAGATGGGCATAGCCACACCAAGCTTCCAGAAGGACGCCAGGTAGGTGAAACACTCATTGTGAGCACAGGTGACAAACTTCAAAATATGGGTAAGGTACAACTTACAATTACAGATGGTAAAGTTACAGCAAAAAAAGCAAGCTTAGTGGGCTATGCAGATGTAACAGCTGTGCCAAAACAAGTGATTGTTGATGAAATCAAACGCGTAGAAGATGAGCAGCAAGTGATTCTTCAAGAAGTTGTTGGGACAACAGCTGTGGAATTGATAGGGGTAAGAGAAGTTGTGAGAGCTGGTGAAAGCAACTTAGGCCAACTTGCTACAGATGCAATGATCGACCTCACTGGTGCTCAAATTGCCATTACAAATGGTGGTGGGATCAGAGCATCTATCAAAGCAGGCAATATCACAATGCAAGACATGGTAACGGTATTCCCATTCGGAAATACAATTATGGTTAAAGAAATAAAAGGTAGTGATGTGATTGCTGCGCTTGAGATGGGTACAAGTGATTATCCAGTGGCAAAAGGTGCGTTCCCTCATACAGCAGGGATCACATTCACACTTGATGCAGGTGCAGCAAAAGGGAACCGTATCAAAGATGTGAAAGTAGCAGGCACACCAATTGATCCAAGTGCAATGTACACAGTGGCTACAAATGATTTTATGGCTGTAGGTGGCGATGGCTATACAATGTTTAAAGGCTATCCAATCAAAGAAGAGTACAATACTTTAATGGATACTTTACTTGCATACGTTGCAAAAATAGGTGAAGTTAAAGGTACACTTGTACCAAGAATGGCAGTAATCAATACGGTGAATGTGAGAAGCTTTGCGGAAGCAAACGGCTTCAAAGTGGTTTACAACAAAGGTCAGATCACACTCACAAAAGAAGCTGTTATGATCACACTGAAACAAGGTCAAAATACATATGAAGCAAAAGATCAAGATTCAACAACAAAAGGTACATTACGTACGCCTATTGAACTGAAAGAACAAAAAAATACAATGGATGTAAGAGATCTATTTGTCATCTTAGGGGAACTTGAGCAGGCAGCATAGGTCGTCTGAAAAAGACGATGATGAAAAGTCATCGTCTTTTTTCCTCAAAGATGTAGTAAATTTTTTGAAATGGGATAGACTAAAAAACAGAAGTGACGTATACACAATAGTTATAATTTCTTAACTTAAAAACAATTTTAATTTGTTGTTAATAATATGTAAGAATGGTATAATGAAGATTAGAAGACTTATTAATTCGCTGTAAAGGGGTGCACAAATGAGTAAGAAAAAACTTGATAGAATGATTAAGGAGGTCAAACATATGTATGGCAAAAAAAATCAAAAATCAAACACAGGTTTATGGATCGGAATTGGAATTGCTGTCATTGCAGCACTCGTAGGCCTTATCCTTTGGATTAAATCAAAAAATGATGAGGACATTGAAGAGTACTATGAGTACTTTGACGATGAACTTGAAGACGAATTAGAAGATGATTTATACGGGGAAGATGACTTAGATGATGTAGAGTATTTCCAAATCAAGAACTTCGATGAAGACGAAGCTGAGGATGATGAGGAAGCACCAATCGAGGGATAAAACTTTAAAGGAGTATTACAGGTGAGGCTGTAATACTCCTTTTGTTTGGCAATACTAACCAGTGGGGTGTTATAGGCTAGGGTTTGCACAGTCCACCAATATCTATTATACTAAAGGGATGCTTTATATCAAGAAATGTATTTAGGAGATGAAACAATGAGGGTCATTATTGCAGAAAAGCCATCGGTAGCCAAGAATATTGCCGATGCACTTGGCATCAAGAAGAGACAGGATGGTTACTTTGAAGGTGAACAGTACCTCGTAACATGGGCCTTTGGACATCTTTTAGAACTTTACGATGCAAAGGACTACGATGAGAAGATGGCGATCTGGCGCATGGGCAACTTTCCATTTGTGCCGGAGGCTTTTGAATATAGAATCAAGCAGGATTTTAAGAAGAAAAAGACGGATTCGGGTGCCAAAAAGCAGCTAGGATGTATCAAAGGGCTGATCAACAGAAAAGATGTAGATGCGGTCATTTCGGCATGTGACTATGACCGTGAAGGACAGATTATCGGAGATATTATCTTCAAGTATTTGAAAGTCAAAAAGCCGACATACCGTATATTACTCAATGAGTGGACAGAGGAAGAGGTAAAAAAAGGGATTGAGAAGATAGTTCCAAATAGTCAATTGCAGCCGCTTCAAGATGCGGGAATCAGCCGTCAGCATGCAGACTGGCTCATTGGGATCAATCTCACATCTGTTGCCACACTTAAGTACAAAGCAGAAAAAGGGCAGGTCTTCAACATAGGACGTGTCTTATTACCGACACTTAAGATGATCTATGATAGAGATCAGGAGATTGAGAAGTTCAATCCAGAGCCGTATTTCAAACTGACAGGTAAGTTTGCCTATGAAGAGAAACGGTATGAAGGGACTTACACGGAAGACAAGAAAGATAAGTTTGAAGATCAAGCTTATCTTGTAGCACAGCAAGGGCTATGTTTTGGTAAGCAGGGTATCCTAGTGAGTAAAGAAGTGGCAGAGAAGAAAGAGTATCCACAATCCCTATTCAACCTTTCTGCTTTGCAAGGGTATATTACCAGTAAGTACACTGGCTTCACTTCAGATAAAGTACTGAAGGTTGCACAAAGCTTGTATGAGAAAAAATACATCACTTACCCAAGGACAGCGAGTAATGTACTGGATGAGAGTTTGGTAGACAAAGCAGCAAAGGTACTTAATAATGTAAAAAAAGGCCTGCCTTATGAGGATCAAATCAAGTTTACTGTCTCACCGCGTGTATTTAATAGCAAGAAAGTAGAAAGCCATAGTGCCATCATTCCAACTTACATGGTGCCTAGGAATTTAGGAGGAGATGAGGCACTTGTGTACGAGGCAGTTAAAAACCGCTTCTTGATGCAGTTTATGCCAATTGCATTAGCAGAAGAGACTGTACTTACAACACAGGTGGAAGGGATGACAGGTGTGTTTATCTCAAAGGGTAAAGTGCAAAAAGTCATGGGATGGAAGCAAATTGAGCAAGACGAGAGCAAGGATACGATTTTGCCAGACTTGCCAGAGGGTGTGAGCGTGGATGTAGACGGATTAGATATCACTTCACATGCGACGACACCACCAAAGGCTTATACAGAGAAGACGTTGCTTCGTGCTATGGAGACATGCGGTAAGCAGTTCAAGGATGAAAAAGATAGTGATGGCGATGATACAGAGCTCATGGATGCGATCCTGAGTGGATTTAGTATCGGTACGCCAGCAACAAGAGCGGAGACAATCAAAAAGCTCTGTAGTACAGGATACACAGTGATGCAGCGCAAGAATATTCGCTGTACGAGCAAAGGAAAGCAGCTCATTGAGACACTACCGGTCAAGGAACTCATGGACTTAGAGTATACAGGTAAGCTCGAGAAGACGCTTTCAGACATGGAAAAAGGCCTTGTAGCACAGACGATCTTTATGAATCATATCGTTCAATTCGTTAGTCAAGGTGTTGCCCAGATTAAGGGACAGACAGTAGCACCTATTGTAGTCGGCACGAATGCAGGACCGGCACCTGTGGCAAAGTCAAAGACAACAAAGGCAACTAAGCAGACAAAGGCTACAGCAGGAACAAACGAGAAAGAGGTGCTTGGAAAATGTCCACTTTGTGGTAGTGAGATCATAGAGGGGAGTAAGGGCTATGGTTGTATGGGGTATAAGCAGGGATGTACTTTTGTGATTTGGAAAGATGATGAGACATTCAAAAAGTACAGCAAGAAACCTACAAAGACTATGGTCAAAGCACTGCTAAAGTCTGGGACAGCTACAGTCAAAGGATTCAAAACACCAAAAGGAACAAAGTTTGATGCAGTTGTATCTTATACTTTTAGTCCCGAGACAAAGTCTGGAGAATGGCAATTTAAGCGTACCGAATAGCTTGACTACTTTGGTAATAAATAGTATCATTAACTTGGAATTAATACTTAGTACAAGTGTTAAAAAACATATTTTGGAGGTGTTACAAATGGCTTATTTAATTAACGATGATTGCATCAGCTGTGGTGCATGTGAAGGCGAATGTCCAGTAAGTTGTATTAGCGAAGGCGATGGCAAATATGTGATCGACGCAAGTGCTTGTATCGAATGTGGTGCATGTGCAGACGTTTGTCCAGTTGCTGCTCCAAATCCAGAAGCATAAGCAGTGATGCGACTCTATTAAAGAAGCTTTGACCCATTGTCAGAGCTTCTTTTTTGCTTGAAATAAGTACTGGTGAGAGTTTACTAGTATAAAGTACCAAATAATTTGGGAAACGTAATATAAAATAGGCATATGTTACATATTGAGACTGAGCCTTTTAGATGATACAATATAAAATTGTGAACAAACAGAAACGAGGTATATTCATGGAGAATATGAAAATTATAAATATCGCTGTTATCGCCCACGTTGATGCTGGTAAATCTACATTAGTAGACGCGTTCTTAAACCAAAGTGGGGTATTTAGAGAAAATCAAGAAGTTGTAGACTGTGTAATGGATAGTAACTCTCTCGAAAGAGAAAGAGGGATTACAATCTATTCTAAAAACTGTTCTATTCGTCATAAAGATTATAAAATTAATATCGTTGATACACCAGGACATAGTGACTTCTCATCTGAGGTTGAAAGGGTTATCCGTACAGTAGATACTGTAATCCTTCTTGTTGACTCAATCGAAGGGCCTATGCCACAAACACGTTTTGTACTTCAAAAATCACTTGAATTAGGTCTTAAACCAATTCTTGTTATCAATAAAATTGATAAACCAAACCACCGTGCTGAAGAAGTAGTGGATATGACATTTGACTTATTCGTTGACCTTAATGCAAACGATGAGCAACTTGACTTCCCAATCCTTTACGGAATTGGTAAAGAAGGAATCATGCAGTACAGCTTAGAAGAGCCATCTGATAATATCGATCCACTTCTTGAGACAATTATCAAGCAAGTTGGCGAGTATCCAAAGCAAGATGAAGCGCCACTTCAAATGCAAATCAGTGCATTATCATACGATGATTACATCGGTAGACTTGGTATTGGTCGTATCTACAAAGGTAAGATCAAAGAAGGTCAAACAGTTCAAATCGCAGATGGACATGGCGGTCTGAGACAAGGGCGTATCGTTAAGCTTATGAATTACGAGGGCTTAAGACAAGTACAAGCAACAGAATTAGGTAGCGGTGATATCGCTGTAGTGTCTGGTATTGCAGATATCTCAATCGGTGAGACAATCGGTGAAGTAGGCGCAGTAGATGCAATGGAGCCAATCCACATCGATGAGCCAACACTTGCTATGAACTTCTTAGTTAATGATTCACCATTCGCAGGACAAAGTGGTAAATACGTAACAACAAGACATATCAAAGATCGTCTTGAAAAAGAGTTAGAGATCAACGTAGGTCTTAAAGTAGAACCTATGGAAACAACAGATGGTTACCGTGTAGCGGGTAGAGGGGAACTTCACTTATCTATCCTAATCGAGAACATGAGAAGAGAAGGCTATGAGCTTGGAGTTTCTAAGCCAGAGGTTATCATGCACAGAGATGAAAATGGCAAGCTTGTAGAGCCAGTTGAGCGCGTGATCATCACATTACCAGAAGAATATGCTGGAACAGTAATCGGTAAACTTAACATGCGTAAAGCAACAATGCAAAGTATGGAACCAGAAAATGGTTACATGAGAGTAGAATACCTTTGTCCAACAAGAGCACTTCTTGGTTTCAGAAGTGAGCTGATCACAGATTCTCGTGGTGAAGCAACAATGGTTCGTCGTATCGAAGGATACACAGAATTCGTTGGAGAGCTTCCAAGAAGAGCAAACGGTGCACTTGTTGCTATGGAGCAAGGAACAACTATGGGATATGCCCTTAACAGTTTAGAAGACCGTGGTATTCTATTTGTTAAACCAACAACAGATGTATACGAAGGGATGATTATCGGTCAAAACTCTCGTCGTGATGACATGGTTGTTAACCCATGTAAGAACAAGAAAATGACAAATACACGTTCATCAGGTGCGGATGATGCAATTCGTTTATCACCACCAAGAATCTTCTCATTAGAAGAAGCGCTTGAATTCATCGAAGATGATGAGTTAGTAGAAATCACACCAGATGCGATTCGTCTTCGTAAAAAACTTCTTAAAGAAGGCGATCGTAAAAGAGCAGGTAAATAATTAAATTAAAAAGGTTATAAGTACCACTGTAACCATATTTATCCATCATTCATATGATAGAGTAGAATGTATTTTACTGATATCATATGAATGGAGGCATAATGTATGGATCGCAACATGAGCATGTGGGGGCTTATAGCCTTTTTGTATATTCTGGCAAAGCGTTCAAGGACTGAAGGCTTCAACCGTGATGAAAGTGATGGTGTAGATAGTGAAGGTCAAAAAACCTTTAGAAGTGATTACTACAAAGTGAGCTTCAAGTATCCTGCGACTTGGGTCAAGAATCCTGCATACAAAGAACGTTATGAAGGGGATAGTGGATATTTTGAGCTTGGGGAGATCGAAGCATTTGGCAAGAGTATTGATGAAGTGGTGAGACAAGAGATTAAGAGTCCATTTAAGCCTTATGGTATGAATCCAACAGTAACTGAGGTTGTGTTAGATGGAGAACCTGCAAGATTGATTGTACCTTCGGGGGATCAAGCAACCTGCTTTGATAAAGAGACGGCACTTATTGTTAAAAACAAAACACCGATCATGGTAGATGGGGATCCTTTTGAGTATTTGATCATTTGGGCAGATCAAAACCACGTAGATGAAATTATTGCAACCTTTAAGTTTATTAAATAACACCAAAAGAGCTTCTAGTTAAACTAGAGGCTCTTTTGTGTATCAAAACATATAATAACCAGATTGTTAATAATAATAATGAGAGATCTAAAGTAGTGAATAGGGAGAGTGGTTGGATGAGTGATGTGGTCATTGCATTTGGAATGACTTTGTTTGCGGGATTAGCAACAGGAATAGGCAGTTGCTTAGCATTCTTTACAAAGAAGACAAATACCAAATTTTTGGCGGTTAGTTTGGGATTTTCGGCAGGTGTAATGCTCTATGTTTCTATGATTGAGATTTTTGTCAAAGCAAAAGCGAGTCTTGTTGTAAGCTTAGGAGAAAAAGGAGGGGCATGGGTGACTGTAGTTGCCTTCTTTGGGGGGATGCTTCTCATTGCAGCCATTGACAAATGCATCCCTAGTCGTGAAAACCCTCATGAAATCTCAAAAGTGGAAGAGCTTGAAGAAGCGCAACAAGTAGAACTGATGAAAAGAAATAAGCTGATGCGTGTGGGGCTCTTTACAGCACTTGCAGTAGGGATTCATAATTTTCCTGAAGGATTAGCTACCTTTGTATCTGCACTCACTAATCCTAGTATAGCAATCCCTGTGGCTGTGGCGATTGCCATTCATAATATTCCAGAGGGCATTGCTGTATCTATACCCATCTATTATGCCACAGGGGATAGAAAAAAGGCATTTGTGTATTCATTTTTGTCAGGTCTATCAGAACCTATAGGTGCCCTGATTGGGTATATGCTTTTGATGCCAGTTATGAATGAAATAACCTTTGGTATTATTTTTGCCAGTGTTGCAGGCATCATGGTGTTTATTTCTTTGGATGAGTTATTGCCAGCAGCAAGAGAATATGGTGAACATCATCTATCCATCTATGGGTTGGTCGCAGGTATGGGTGTGATGGCAATGAGTTTGTTGCTCTTCTTATAGGCTGTACAAAAAACTCCTAAACTAGGAGTTTTTTTGTTAAAAAAATAATATTTATTGAATACTAAATATACTGATAATATAATCTAGAATATAAGGGATTTATAAAATAACCGAGTAAAAGAGGGGTAACGTGAGTACAATTTTATTCTTGATGACGGTACCAGTATTAGCAGCAATTTTGATGGGGATTATCAGAAGTAATCAGGGAAGGGGTTGGATTATCAAAGTCACGGTCGTGCTTTTGATGATAGGCGTAGGCGTATTAGCGACAACCTACTTCACAAGTCCAAGTCAGTATTATGTTTTGCATTATGAACGGATCAATCAGGTGATGTTAGGTGTTGAATGTTTGATCGGATTGTATATTTTGTACCAAGCGATTAAGTACAAAAAGTATTGGGTGTTTTTATTGGATGTACTACAACTGGCGGCAATGATTGGATTTGAGTGTTATTGGGCACCCAAGACGACTACAGTGAATCAATACTTATATGTTGATAAGCTAACGATTATTATGATTTTATTGGTGGGAATCATTGGTGGCCTAATCACTTTGTTTGCACATTCCTATATGGCAGCCTACCATCAACATCACAAGGAAATCAAAGATCGTAGAGGAATTTTCTTTAGCATCATCTTGCTCTTTTTATCAGCCATGATAGGTTTGGTCGTTTCTAACGAGCTTTTATGGATTTATTTCTTCTGGGAACTCACGACTTTGGCATCATTCTTGTTGATTGGCTATACCCAAACACAGGAGGCGATACATAATAGTTTTACAGCACTAGGGATGAACTTGATTGGTGGGGTGGCTTTTGTAGGTGCCATCATCTACCTTGATTTGAATTACGGTGTGACCAATCTTAAGGCACTTATATCACTGAGTCCCCTCGAAGCGGGTGTGATGATTCCAGTCGCTTTTCTAGCAATCGCTGGGCTTACCAAGTCAGCGCAGCTTCCTTTTTCAAAGTGGCTTTTAGGTGCTATGGTGGCACCTACCCCCACATCAGCACTTTTACACTCTTCGACTATGGTAAAAGCAGGTGTTTATCTCCTTATTCGAATTTCGCCACTTCTGGCTGGTACTGTCGTTGGAAATATGGTGATTTGGATCGGAGGCTTTACGTTCTTATGGATGTCTTGTATCGCCATTTCAAAGAGTGATGCGAAGAAGGTGTTAGCGTACTCTACAATGGCGAACCTAGGACTTATTGTGATCTGTGCGGGGATTGGGAACAATGAAGCACTGTGGGCAGCTATGATGTTAATGATCTTCCACGGTGTTGCCAAATCGTTACTGTTCCTATCCGTGGGGGCTACGGAACATATGATAGGTAGTCGTAATATCGAAGATTATTATGGACTCATAGTCAAGCTGCCGGAGATGGCACTGATGATGGCTATTGGGATTGCAGGGATGTTTCTTGCACCGTTTGGCATGCTTATTGCCAAGTGGGCAGCGCTCAAAGCATTCATTGATACAGATAATATGATTATTGTCGTGGTGCTAGCTTATGGTAGTGGTGCTACGCTCTTTTACTGGACGAAGTGGCTTGGAAAGTTAGTATCTCAAGTACCTGAAAAAGAACATATGCATCAAAGTGTCGGCATAGGTGAACGTATTGCACTTATTAGCCACAGTGTCTTGGCGATTATGTTGTGTCTACTTTTTCCATTCGTTTCTAAGTATTTGGTGGTCCCCTTTCTTGCGGAGCATTTTGTAGTAGGAGATGTGACGATGATTTCACAAGGGAATTATTTTATCATGACATTAATGTTTGGCATGATTTTGATTGTACCTTTTGGTATGCGATTTTTTGGAAGAAGCAAGGAGAAGATTGTGCCAATTTATATGGCGGGTATTAATATGGGGGATAACAAACATTTTAAAGCAGCTATTGGTGAGCCAAAAAAGGCGTATTTGGCCAATTGGTATATGGAAGATTATTTTGGGGAAAAGAAACTGCTTCCGATCGGCATACTAGGTGGTATCATCATACTAGTGATTGCACTAGGGACAGTCTTTGGAGGGATCATATGATAAGTATAGTTGATGCCATATTATACCTAATATTAGCACCTATAGT
>JBOFIR010000043.1:0-2839 GCA_051650265.1 Cellulosilyticaceae bacterium | reverse complement strand
TGGACCCAAAGATTATTCTTTGCACCACCACCAATAGCGGTGATTGCGTTAATGGGCATATAGTCCTTGAAAATATGTAGAATCATTTCTAAATTGAAAATGATTCCCTCTAGTACAGAACGGAGCAGATCGGATTGCTTATGTTCCATCTTAAGGCCAATGAAAGCACCTCGTGCATCAGCATTCCACCAAGGACTTCTTTCACCGATCAAATAGGGGAGGAATAATAAACCTTTAGAGCCTATGGGTGAGTGCGCGCTAAGTTGATTGAGTTCATCATGCCCCATAGTGTTACCTACCAAAGAACGAAACCATTTGTAGGAGGTACCGGCTGATTGCATTGTACCACAGGGGACGATAAGATCAGGTGTCATATGTACGAAGTTAAAGGTACGCATCTGGGTATCAATAATAGGTTGGGGCCCAATAGTAGCAATCCAAGCAGATGAGCCAATACAGCTATAAGTATCTTTGATAGTAACGCAGCCAGCGCCCACGGTAGCACAGACCCCATCACCTGCGCCAATGACTACAGGGGTACCTTCTAATAAACCAGTAAGAGCACTTGCCTGCTGGGTGACGCATCCAATTTGAGTCGTAGAAGGATAGGTGTCAGGAAGCTTCTCTATAGGTATTTTGGCATCAAATAGGATGGATGAATCCCACGTTTTTTTGTTGATGTTAAGTGCATTTGTACCTGAAGCATCTGAGTAATCTGTAGCAAAGACACCTGTTAGTTTCAGGACAATATAATCTTTACAACAGAGCATTTTATAAGTTCTTGCGTAGAGATAGGGTTCATGTTCTTTGACCCACATCAATTTTTCTAAGCTATAGGCAGGACTAGGTCTATGGCCTGTATCATAATAAAATTCCTGAGAATCTGTAATCTGGAGTAATTGACGGGTTTCCTGGGTTGCACGTTGATCGGCCCATATAATAGCAGGACGTAGCGCGTTGCCCTCTTGATCAACGCATACACATCCTTGCATTTGACCACTAAAGGAAATGCCTAAGATATCTTTTGGATTGATATTTTCTAATAAAGATTTTGTTGAGAGACATACAGCTTGCCACCAATCATCCGCGTTTTGTTCAGCCCAGTTGTTGTTAAAATAGTGCGTATCGTAAGGATAAGTTATGCTACGAATGAGTTTGCCATCTGTCGTATAGAGACAGGCTTTATTACCGGAAGTGCCTAAATCATGCGCTAATAGATAGTTCATAGGAGATCCTCCTTTTGGTTGCGTTTTAAAATAACAACATGATTTTATTATATATGAATGGATGGGATGAAATAATTCAACATAAAACAAATATTTTATGATAACCAAAAATAAAACAGAGTTATAGACTGAAAAATCTAAATATTATATAATTTATTCAAGAGAAGTCATGATAAGGCGTTAAAGTGAGGTGTAGCGGAGCGTGTATAAAATCGCACTAATTGATGATGAAGCTGTGGTAAGAGAAGGGATGAAAGATCTTATTAACTGGGAAAAAATAGGATTAGAACTGATAGGAACTGCAGAAGATGGGGAAGAGGGACTGCGATTGGTACAAACGATGTTGCCTGATATTATTTTACTAGATATTAATATGCCTAAACTCAACGGACTTGATCTGGCACATATTATTAGGAAAAACTATGACCAGATTAAGATCATATTAATTAGTGGCTATGACGCGTTTGATTATGCAAGGCAAGCATTAAGAATGGGTGTGGAGGACTATATATTAAAACCTGTTACCAAATCGGAGATGACTGCGTTATTACAAAAGGTAGTTGGGAAGTTAGACCAGGAGAAAGAGCTGACGAAGAAAGAGTCAGTTGTGCTGAATAAAATCGCGCAATCGATACCGCTTATGCAACAAAAACTCTTAGAGGAGCTGGTGTTTAGTGGCGTTGAACCAAGCCTGATTCATAGAAAATGTGTGAATGCGAATATACCATCTCGTAAGAGATATTATAGCATCTTTCTATTAGGGATCGATGAGGCACTTGAGACACTCGGGGATGAGGAACATAAACTACTCACCCACTTTGCTGTGCAAAATATAGTAGGTGAAATGGTGCTACACAAGAACTGGGGGATCCTCTTTGAAATCAACCATCTAAATGCAGTGCTCTATTTTACAGATGAAGAAGCGTATGTCGCACAGGCGTATGATAAAGTGCTGAGGTATATTCACTCTAAGATCAAAGAATTGTTGGGGATTACGGTAACTATAGGTGTCGGTCAATTGGTAGGGGAAATCAATGAGATCTTTAAGTCATATAATGATGCGTATAATGCCCTAATCAGCAGCTTTTTTGAGGGACGAGGAAGCATTGTAAATCCGACTCAGTCTTTAGGACATACTAAAGTGAACTTTAAAGAGTGGGTAAGGTGGGAGCAAGAAATCATTAAAAGTATGGATCAGCAAACGACTTTTAGCCGTGCAATAGGCAAGCTGTGTATGGATATTAAAACCAAGAAAATGCTAAAGGAAGATATCGAAGAGGTATGGAACCATATTGCCTGTGCGATGTTGAAAAAGTTTGTAGAAATTGACCCCAATATGACAGCGGTTTTCCCTCAGGGAATCAGTATAAGAGAAGAAATCGCAGCGTGTAGGACTTTGCTAGATATGCAAATTTGGATGGATGCACTCTACAATAAGTGTTATGCCTATATGAACCATCAAGCAAATCCTAACAGGGTGCATATGAATAACATTCTTGCATATATAGATGAAAATTATGCCTTGAGCACACTTTCCATGAAAATGGTGTGTGAGGGGGTACACATGAGCCCAAGTCATCTGAGTAATATCTTTAAGAAGGAACTGGGTATGA
>JBOFIR010000042.1:0-2360 GCA_051650265.1 Cellulosilyticaceae bacterium | reverse complement strand
CCAATACTCGCTACAGCATCTGTCCCCAATCGTCCCACCCATAGCATATCAATCAAATTATAGGCAAACTGCAAAAGTGAGCCACCCATAATCGGTAGCGCAAGTGCTGTTAATACCTTTAATACATTGCCTTGTGTTAAATCTATTTTTTTCATCTATTACGCCTCATCTCTCCTAGCATTTTTTTATATTTATCCGCTATTGTTAGTATTTCGTTATATATAGATATACACATCTCTCTCATAGAATAACCTTAACATAGATAACTGTCAATATGTTGTTTTATAGCGAATAACCTCTACTTTTCTCTAGGATTCATCTTTTTATACTTTGTGATTTAATCACATGCACTTTAACTTATTTTTTCTCAATAAGTCATTTAGATGGCATCCCATTACCTAAGAAAATTTTTTTAAAATAAAAAAAGTAGAAAGGAATCCTTTCTACTTTTTTACTTTATTGAATTAGTTCCCAAGACTCATCGCTGCCTGGTCTAGAAGTAGTCCACCATTTCGCTTTGTAGACATTGCCATTATATACAATATGTTCTCCGCCTACGCAAACAAGTCCTTCATACCACTCTATGCTACCATCTTCATTTGGTTTTACTACTTTTTCCCAAGCATCTGAAGCATCCGGCGTTCCACCTTGTGTCCACCATTTCGCTTTGTACTCTTGTCCTTTGTAGATTACGATTTCTCCACCATAATAAATCATAGTTGGATCATAAGTATCTCCTTCAACTGAAACCTCTTGAACTGTGATCGTTCTCACTTTAACTGTCGTTTCATTTTCACTGTCTGTTACTGAATACGTTAAAGTATACTTACCAGCTTGGGTTGTATCTACTTCACCTGATACTTCAAGCTGAGCTGTCAGATCTCCATCTTCTTGATCTGTAGCTGTCACACCTGCTAATGCATCAAAGTCTTCTCCAACTTTGATTGTCTTATCCTCTGCGCCATAGATCACTGGTGCTTGATTTGGCTCTGGCTCTACGCTATCTTCTTTAACTGTGATTGTAATCGTTTGAGTCGTCATTAATCCTTCACTATCTGTTACTGAGTAAGTTAAGCTGTACTCTCCAGGTGTGGTCGTATCGACGCTGCCTGTCACTTCAATCTGAGCTGTCAGATCACCATCTTCTTTGTCTGCTGCTGTAATACCTGCTAAAGCATCAAATGCTTCTCCTACATTGATTGTTTGGTCTTTTGCACCATAGATTACTGGCGCTTCATTTGGTTCTGGCACGACTTCTTTCACTGTGACTGTGATTGTCTGTGTCGTCGTTAGACCTTCACCATCTGTTACTGAATACGTTAAAGTGTACTCACCTGGTGTAGTTATATCTACTTCACCTATTACTTCAATGTGTGCTGTCAGGTCACCATCTTCTTTATCTGTCGCTGTGATTCCTGCTAAGGCATCAAACGCTTCACCTACATTAATCGTTTGATTCGCTACGCCACTTAATACTGGTGCTTGATTGCCTTGTGGTGCATCTTGTCCTAATGGATTTAGTCCATTGAATCTGACATTTCTAACACCTGAGAAACATAACCCGATCATTCCTTGAAGGTTAGTTGATGCTCCTGGTGCAAGATTTTGCCATCCTGGAGATTGGATGGTGATAGTGGTAAAGTCTCCATTATCTTTTTCTGTCACTTGTCCACCCCAAGCTGATTTGAACTGCGCTGACTTAGGTAGATCAAATGAAAGTTCCCATCCACCTTTGATTTCTTCTTCTGTATAGTTCGTTACTTTAAAGTCATAAGTGTAGTTTGGATGATCATAATTACCTGTTAACTCTACATCTACTGCAATCGGAGCGATTCCTTCATTGTCTTCAGGAGTCTTCTCATTTGGTCCCATTGTTTTTAAGCCATTTGAAAATCTTTTTGTTAAGGTATCACCAAATGTGTATTTACCTTCGTTTAGCTCTGTTGAACCTTCTACGTAGTTTGGATTGAGGTCATAGTCTCCATCCATCGTCCAAATTAACGCGCCACCTAAGTTATTTTCTTCTATGTACTTTAAGCGCTCATCGATAGATTGCTCATTTTCAAAAGTTAAAAATACTTTTTCATTATTGTTCCAAAGGTATGGCACCTTACCAACATTATCCCAATGTACTTTGAGGTTTGAATCTTGTTCCATAAGATTCATCGCATGCCATAGGTTATTTACTCCTGCTGGGATTTGGTTGCCATTTTCATCTAAGTCACCTAATGTGTTGTACTTTCCTGTAGCTGGTGTGTTACTTGTTCCGTTTAATCCTGTTCCTGATGGACCTGGTTGAACATTTTCCCATCCTCTTGTGTAGTAGGGTACCCCCATAAGGATTTTTTCTGAAGGTAATA
>JBOFIR010000041.1:0-22827 GCA_051650265.1 Cellulosilyticaceae bacterium | reverse complement strand
TAGAAAATGTAGCAGAATACCAATTCAATCTCGCAATCGAAGGTCTCTTTGTAAGAGGTGGCCTCAGTATGGGTGATTTCTATATCAATGAAGATATCGTATTTGGTCCTGCACTTTTAGATGCACATCATACAGAAAGTCAAACTGCCTGTTACCCACGCATCGTACTAGATGACCAGACTGCCCAGAAGCTCAAATACTTCATGAGCCAATCTGATCAAGGAATTCAAAATGATAAGATCTTCATCGACCAAGACGGTCAGTGGTTCTTAAACTATCTTAATACCATCTTCAAATACTATAAAACATGTTACACCGCTCATGAATTTGAGCTTATCAAATATGAACTTCTTATGAAACACAAGGAAAAAGTAGAATTTGCACTATCAGAAAATCTACAGACACCCCGTGTTTGGGACAAATATGTATGGACAGCCAACTATCACAATAGTTTCTGCCACATTCATTATCCCCTTGATTTTTCCCTTCAAATTTGTCAAAATAAACTTTATCCGATCCAAAAACCTATTGCTTCTTAAGTTTTTGGATAAAATTAGATAAAAATGTAAATTTTAATAATTTTTTTCAAAAAAGGTTTGACACATTTTAGAACATATGCTATAATAAGATTCATATTAAGTGTGTAGATATAGTTGCTTTAATAGATGAATTCACATGTTATTAGAGATTGTATGTATAACTCAATATGATTTGTAATATTATGTGAATTTTTATTTACTTAATTTACAGAAATTCATACTAGGAGGTACCAACAATGACAGGTACAGTTAAATGGTTTAACGCAGAAAAAGGTTTTGGTTTCATTTCAAGAGCAGACGGAGATGACGTTTTCGTTCACTTCTCAGCTATCCAAGGAGATGGATTCAAATCTCTTGAAGAAGGACAAAAAGTAAGCTTCGATATTACTCAAGGTCCACGTGGCGCTCAAGCTGAAAACGTAACAAAACTTTAATTGTTACTAAAAACCCAAGCATCTTCGGATGCTTGGGTTTTTTTCAGTTTACAAAAAATAAATTTCACTCAACTACACATAATAAGGAGGCATTATCGGTGCATCTTTATACTCTATATAAATAGGATCCACAGGATTCCCCTTATCATCATAAGCCTGTTTCATAGTTTCTACAGCAATCGCTCCTATCTTACGACCAAGCTTCACTCCTTCTTGCAAATCACTTATAAAATGTATCCCACCATATAACCTAGAAATCGATGCATCCTCTGCTAACATATGCAGTTTTTGAGACTCAGCCGGAAAATAGTGAGATAAAAGTATTTCACACGCACCTGATACAACTGAATGTCCAGATACATAAGCTGGAAATCTAGGTGTATTGAGTATTGTCTTCAAACTCCTATCCAATTGGCATGGTCTTGGACAGTTATATAAATATTTATAATACCAACACATTACAAACGCATCATTAATGACACATTGCAAACAACTTAGAATTCTACCAGCCTTTGGCGGCGTAACTTTATATGTTGTTATCAGCTGGAGTGCTATAGGTGTCCACTGATTAACAGGAACACCTTGTCCCCAAAACTTTGCAATCTCAATATATTTAGGATTCCCTCCACTGTTCAAATAGTTTTGCATCTCTACAACTTGCTTCAGCTCCTCATCATAATTAATCTGATGAGGGTCTTTTACATCAAAATATACTAGCCTAGATTTTAGATCATAAAATTGGCCTACACCATTTTTAAAAAAGAAATAAAGCGGCCATGATCCTGCCGTCGGATCTACTCCTTGAGGTAATACAGCCTCATGATAGTAAGGTAGTGTTTGCCACCTAGGATATTCTTTCGTATCACATGAACAACAACAATACTCCAAAACATAGCCTTCCATTTATATCATTCCTTCTTTTCACTTTTACTCTATTTTATGATTAATATAGGCCATGTTGTTACCTTCTTTTCATCTTATTCAAAAAATTATTAAGTCAATTCATTTTACTATTCATGATGATGTGCACACACCGGCTTTGCAATCAGTTCATATAGTGTCGCGACAGGTGCACCTGTACCACCTTTTGGCCCTAGCTCACATCCACTTTCACGCCAAGATGTCCCGGCAATATCTAGATGCATCCATGGCTTCTCTTGAACGAAAGCTTCGATGAACATCCCGGCTGTGATGGTCCCTGCATTGCGACCACCTAGGTTCTTAAAGTCCGCAAAGTCTCCT
The DNA here is from genome assembly GCA_051650265.1 of Cellulosilyticaceae bacterium. Classification (GTDB taxonomy): domain Bacteria; phylum Bacillota; class Clostridia; order Lachnospirales; family Cellulosilyticaceae; genus JBOFEH01. Next base: position 20,612 of record JBOFIR010000041.1, on the reverse strand, counting down.
TTGATCAACTTCTCAAAGCACTTATCATTTGGCAGACGCCAGAACTTCTCACCCGTACGCTTTGCTGCAGCTTGAAGCTGCTCATAAGCTGCGTCATCATTAGTAATCACACCTGTGATCTCTGTTCCAAGCGCCACAAGCACTGCACCTGTGAGCGTCGCCACATCGATGATCTGGTCTACCCCTTCTCTTTCAATGATATAAGTGATAGCATCTACCAATGTCAAACGCCCTTCTGCATCTGTATTGAGAATCTCAATACTCTTGCCCGCCATAGAACCAATGATATCACCCGGCTTGTAGCTTCCTCCTGAGATGGCATTCTCACATGCCGCCACGACTGCGATGACATTTTCCTTCACTTTGTTGCGTGCAAGCGCCTGCATCGTACCAATTACAGCTGCAGCCCCGCCCATATCACTCTTCATATTCTCCATAGACGCACTTGGCTTGAGTGAATAGCCACCCGTGTCAAAAGTCAGACCTTTGCCTACTAGACCAAATTTCTTTTCACTACCTGGATTTCCCATATAACGCATCACGATCAGCCTTGGTCTATGATCAGAGCCTCTTGCCACTTCGAGGAATGCCTCCATTCCTATTGCTTCGATCTCATCTTCTTCAAACACCTCTACCCCAAATCCACTCTCTTTTCCTATGATCTCCACACGCTCTGCCAGTGTATCTGGGTAAAGCATATTAGCAGGTTCATTCACAAGGTCTCTTGCAAGAAGCACACCATCCATCACATGGATCGTTTCCACTATCTTTTGTTTCATCTTCTCTTCTTTACCAGCTGGTGCACCCAAAATGGTGATTTCTTGGGTTTCATTAAGTGCATCCGACTTGTATTTATCAAATTTATAGTGTGCAACCGTGAGTCCTTCTACGATACAACGCGTCACACCACCTGTACATAGTCCTTTTGCTTCCATAAAGTAGATACCATATTGACCTAGTTTGAGCTGCGCCGCTTGCTTTGCCCCTTTAGCAATAGCCGCCACTAATTCATTGCGCTCCAACTTATCATAAGCACCTAACCCTACCAAAATCCTATATTTGAAGTCTGCCGTGGTATAATAAAATACCTCACCACTCTTCCCTTCAAACATCTTTTCATCCCTAAGTTTAGTGATCGTTTCACACCCCACATCACGATCCTCATAGACCAACGTAATTGTTCCTTTTAACGTTTCTACCACCTGATTATTTACATCAATAGTCATCCGATTTCTCCTCTTCTCACTTTTAATATTTTTATCTGTATTCATTTGTGATTTGATACATTCCTATTTAGTTATTTCCATCCTCTTAAAGAATTACTTAACCATATTTTAACTAATAATAATTGTTATAAAAAGTCTTTTCTTATTTGTCTTTCTGTATTATAATAAATATATCAAGCGTATTAACGACGTCAATCATAAATCGGAGGTTACATCATGGATATTATTTGTTTATGTAAAAAAATCAGCGAAAAGGACATCGTTGATGCCGTAAAAGCTGGTGCAACTACAGTAGAAGAGGTTGCTGATAAAACAGGTGCAACTACAGGATTCTGCCACGGTGGTAGATGTCGTTCACTTATTGCAAAACTTATTGAAGAAAATCAATAAAAACTAAGCTCATCGTCAAAGTCGTCCTTAAATCTATATTAGTCTATAAAAAAGGTGTGATTACGCCAATCCCAAAGGATTAGTGTAATCACACCTTTTTCTATCTCAGTACTTCCAACCTACCAAAGCTCTCTATATTCTTCTCTAAAGTCTTCTAAACAATCTATATACTTTACAAGTGGTTCTTGATGCTCTAAGTCACACAAATTCAAGCTGGATCTATACAAATCTTCACGATCCCAAGATATTATCTTTACAGGCAATTCATTTTCAAGCATTTGTTTTAACATCAAAAATCTACCAATTCGCCCATTACCATCTTGGAATGGATGAATGATCTCAAATTTATAATGAAAACTCGCTATCACTTCTAAATTTACTTCTTCCAAACTATAATACCACTCCAAAAGTTCATCCAGTCGTGATTGCACTTCATAAGGTTGTGCTACACGCACCTTCGTCCCTATTATCATATTAGGTATTTGCTTATAAACACCCGCATACCCCCTTTGGTGCATCGTTGTATTAAACATCAGCCTGGCATGCAAGTCTTTTAAAAATGAATCGTCAATTTTCTTGCCCAAAGTCTCTACAACACGATCGAAGGCATAACTTGAATTAACCGTCTCCTGCACATCATCCAATGTATGCTTACCCGTCACCACATTTTTATCTAACAAAAGTGCCAACGCCTCAGTTGTAAACGTACTGCCTTCTATTTTATTAGAATGATATAAGAAACTGTGTTTCAATGTACCATACAAAGCATTTTTAAAGTCTCTTGTCTCTAACAATGCCTCTACAAATTTCTTAGCCATAACACACGCACCTTTCTTCTTTTAACTAATCTTTCTATGTATAGTCATAGTATATCCCATTCAACACTTTCCTAAAAGAGTCGCCTCATCATTACAGACAAAAATAACCCCTTAGATTCACACCTAAAGGGTTTGTGTTTTATATTTTATTAAATCACTTGATTTATATAACTTTTACTGATACCATTTAACAAGCTAAATAAATTTCATACTATAGTATAATTATTTTTTATGTAAATCCCCTAGATCATCTGGCCCTTTTCGAGCTATCGTATGTAGATCGCCTAAATCATCTGGTCCTTTTTGAACTATCGTATGTAAATCACCTAGATCATCTGGTCCTTTTTGAGCAGCCTCAGCATACACACCTACTCCTGTATTTGCAAATACAACAACGGCCATCAACGTTAATAAGAAGTTCTTTTTCATTTTACATCCCTCTTCCTATGCATATTTAATGACTTCATTTTACTATATACGACATATTTAAATAACCCAATCTGAATTGGGGTGTTCATATTCCCTTGCCCATGATACCCTTTGAATAACTGGAGGTAACGTTATGATGTACTATAATCTCAAGAAATTTGGTCAGACACTCAAGGACATTCGCCATTCACAAAACATCACCCAAAAAGATATTTGTGACAAAGTACTCATTAGCCAAGAAACATTAAGAAAAATAGAAAATGGTTTAGTGATCCCCAAACAAGAAACCTTAGATCTCCTCTCAGTAGCTCTCAACCTTGATATAGCAGAAATTTTTCTCACCTGCCGCATCGACAGCTACCATGCGTTTGAGACGCTCAAACATCAGATTGATCTTCACTTAGAAAATAGTGCATTTGACCAACTAGAGGAAGATCTCCCTCGTCTCCATCACCTTTCAGAAGAAAATATGAACCTTTACTTCAAGAATCAGATTATGCAGCTCATTACCATGGTTCAAGGCATACTAATAGAGGTCAAAGACAAAAATTATCAAAGGGCACTAAGCCACTACATCCAAGCTTTAGCCTATACAGTCACTGATTTTTCCCTAGAAAACTATCAAACTCATCATTATAGTGATCTAGAAGTCAGGCTTTTGATGAATGTCGCCCTGGTATCCGTCAAATTAGACGATATAGCATTTGCTACAGAAATCCTTACTTTTTGCATTACCTTCTGCATTTCACATACATCACTTCATTCAAGTATACTTTTATCCAAGCTTTACTACAATATCTCGAACATTTACCACATACTTGATGATGCACAAAATGCCCTATACTACGCAGACCTTGGCATCACCCACACTATCAACAACCGCTCTATCGTAGGCCTCGCTCATCTATACTACCGCAAAGGCATTGCTGAATATTGTCTTCGCGTTCCCACCTACAACGCCACACTATCTTATGCTAAGAATTTATTTCTTACCTCCAATCAAATCGATCTCCACAATAAGATGGTCTCATCTTGTTACCAATACTATGGCATCAAACTTTAGACACAGCCCAATCTCAAGTGGGCTGTATTCTTTCCCAAAACGATGTATGATTATTCTATAGAACTTATCATAAAATCATACGAGGAGTAATCATATATGCCTATTCCACTCTCTACCCTTATAACCAAATACCCATCTCCTCACTCTGAAAGCCAAGACATCAAGGCCGCCTTTCTGATGTTCTTTGAAAAGCAGAGTTTTTTGTCGAGCTATCTCGGCACCGGTGTAGGCACACGTATCATACCGACCGCGAACCAACTGGTCAAATCCCACCATGCACAGCTTCTTACACGGGTAGATGATGTCTATTATCATGATATTTCACTAGACCCCTCACTCCACGTGATCTTAGCCACCACTTCAGATCACAGCCACAAAGTTGCAAGCCTAGGGACACATCATTCTATCAATCAAGCTATCCTTACTGCGCAGCAGTCGCTTTTGCAAAAAATAAGCCCAACCGAATATCTCGATTGGGCCATTGATGATGAGGATTATTATTTTATGCACTTCCTACGACGTAGTGCCTACGAGATCGGACAACCAGCTGGCTATCTTGCCCATGCCAAGGTAAGAACCAACCGTTCTTATCTTTTTAAAAGATCATTCCGCCTAGCCAATACATTGAAATTGCTTAAACAAAACCACAATATAGAACCTTATATTACACGCACTACTGCTGGCATCTCTCATATACAACCAAACAAAATAACAGTATTTCTCCCTCATTGGATCCCCTATGCCATGCCTACATCCACTACCGAACCCGTAGCGCCACCAACCAATAAACAGTTTCAGAATCAGGCACGCAATGCGGTTGCCATCTTTTATACACCTTTAAATACTTGATAATTACCCACATCCGCGCATAAGTTTGCCGCTTTGTTCGTATTCTCTACTACATTTACCACTTCATCTCCCTCAAATTCAAAGGTAAATGAAAACCTAACAAACTGCGGCGCACTACGTTCAGGCCTTCCCATACCAAGTACCTGTGCTTGGGTGAATACCAAATCTACCACGCGATCGGCTACCTGTGATGTGAAAATAAAATAGTCAAACGCGTCCAGACTTTCTCCCTCTAGGCTTGTCCACTGCGTCATGCCAGTACTTTTTCTATTTAAAGTATACTTTACCCGTGTCTGCATCCCATCTTCTGATTCCATCACAATACCACTCCCTTCTTTTCTTGAGCCTACACGCACAGAAGTAGTAGGTGCTACCACTGCCGAGATTTTACCTATTGCATAGTCTCTGGCTTCTGTTCGCGTCAGCCTTTCTTCCTCTATTTCTTCATCTTCTACCCCAGATTGTTGATCCATTCTACCTTCTAGTTCTGCTATACGTCCAGTCAAGGTGCTGACCTGCTCGTGGAGCTTTTGATTCTCACTTTCTATATATCTCACCTTTTCAGACAATAATTCGAGTACCGTTTCTATGAGTTTTGTCGACATTTATAGTCCCCTTATTTTATATTTTAACTTAATTTTATTTTATTATTTAATTTTAATTATGTAAACATTTTTTATGACTTTAGTTATAACCTTTTTCAAAAACCTATTGTTTTTTATCCTTTAAAAAATGTATTTAACATTAATCTACTGTTATTTTTACTTTTATCTATTTGACATTGAAAGAATTGATGTGCAACTGAAGTATTTTGTTATCTATCTTGCAACTTGCTAGAGTGAAGTATTTTGGGTAAACAAAAGAGCCCATTGACCAAATAGGCCAATAGGCTTTGTGGATAAAATTTATTCTGTTTGGTAGAAGCCCTCTATAATAATGCTCAAGAGGATCAATACGACCGCCAGCACACTTGCCAACAAAAGACACCCTAATAGCTGCATTAGCGAACCACCGGACAATGCCGTATTGTACCCTTCCATAATCCATCTCAAAGGAAAGACCAACGACATCTTATCGATCCAATTTGGCAAAAATTCAATAGGAAAAATACAATCGCTGAGCATCGCCATGGGTGGTACCACAAATCCAAGCAACATGCCAAACACATTTGCACTCTTGCTAACTGCCAATAAAAGTAGCCCAACCCCTATACTCACAAGTGCCAATACCAATCCTATGATTAAAAATGTACCGATCCCAAGATCAAAGTTTACCTTCAGACTTACCAGTGCCAACCACTCCAATACCACCTGTAGACTAAGTAGTACAAAGCTGCCACCTACATGCCCCAAGATATACTCATACTTTTTGACTGGTCCTCCTACGATTCTTTCATACACTTTGGATTCCTTTTCTCTTGCCATCGTCTTCAGATTGTAGCCACCTGATAGGAGCAGTAGCATCACAAAGATCCCAAAACCCTGCTTACTTGACATATAGGTCACACCATCTTGCTTTAGGATGATATCCTTTGTCTGTACCTCAAGCACTTGATTAAGCTTTTGGAACATCCCATGATCTCCTTCACTCACCTTGGCCAGCTGCTGCATTTCACTTAAGTGCTTTTCTACACTTTGTTTCACGATCTCAGAGCTATTATCCGCTTCCTTATAAGTAATTTTGATGGCTTTTTGCCCCTCGGCCATCGCCTGCACCAAATCTACATCATCGATTTGCATGATCACATTGAGTTTTTCACGTGCTTCTTCTTCAAGCCCTCCTACTTGCTGCTCACCCTCATACAAATTTACCGCGATATTCTCTTCTGCCAAATTTTTACTTAGTTGTTGCACCACCTCTTGATTTTGCTGTGTAAAGAAAATCCCGATCGTACCTTGCACAGACATGCTATCGATACTCAACATTTTGATCATAACCACACTCATCACAATTGGCAACACCAGGCAGCCAATTCCCCATGGCTCCCTCAAAAACATCTTGATATTATGCTTCATGAGTTTTAGTATATTTTCCATAAGTAGCCCCCTTCTCCTTGATTCTTAAAAGTCCAAATGCCATGACAAGCACTGCCACACATATACCCACGATACTTGCAATGACGCGAGCCGTTCCATCAGCACGCCCCTTAACGACCATATCTGTTAAAACATCCAAAATCCCTCTGATCGGACTGAGTTTTCCTACGAGCCCCAAATCAACTCCTGGTGTAAAGCCGCCACTTGTAAAGTTGACCACGATGACAATCAAAGATAATATATTTTCTCCAGCTGATGGACTCTTGACAAACATCCCTATGACGACACCCATCGTAATGGCCATGAATGTCAGCGCCGCTACAATACCAACCACACCCACTAGATTCTGTTCCAATCCCAGATCATAAGATACACTATAAATCCCGACCAAACCCAAAGTCACTACGAACAATACCATAAATGAAGCAATCAATTCATAAATATAGAGACTGCCTTCGCGAATCGGCGCTGTTATTACTCTTCTGCCCCGCGCTTCCTTGATATAGAACATCTGGTTGATTCCATATTGTCCGCCAAGCAGTGCGCCAAACACAATCATGGTAATGGTCATTCCTATGGTGATTGGAATGGTTTCTTGCTTTGCCACCTTATCATACGTCCAGGCTGTTTCACCCGTTGGCACTGCGCCTCCAGTCAGTTCACCCAGTACTAGCTGTCTTGCATAGTTTTGAGAGATGACTTCGATCTGCATCATCTCGATGCGAGTCCCTTTTCCTTGAACAATCTCTATCTTCAGCGGCGCTTCCTTGATCACGACCAAGAAGTCCCCACCTTCCGCCTTGAGCGCTGCCTCACCATCTTGATCCGCTGTGATACACACACTCTCTATCATACTTCCTCCAGATTCCCGAATCTGGTCTAGCATCTGTGCATAAGCGGCGCCGTGCTCCGTCGTCTCACTTTGGATCACTACCTTCATTTCCCCTAAGTCCACATCTTCTATTTTCCCAAAGACATTCACAAAGATGGTGGTGAGAATGAGTGGAAAGAGACTGATCATAATCAATGTTTTATAATCATAGAGCTTACGCTTTATAGAGTTCTTAATAATTTGAATCCCTACCATTTGATCACCTCCTAATCCCTTAGTTTTCTACCTGTTAGATTTAAGAACACATCTTCTAGATCAAGTTCTTTGGTTTGTATGCCTACAATCTGAGCCTTGGTCTCTGTGAGATAGGTAATAATCTTATCTAAGTTTGTCACTTCCTTCTTAGAAGCGATCGTCAGTTTATTACCTTCAAACTGTACATGGATCACACCTTTGATCTGACCAAGTGCCGCTTCGTCAACCTGCGTCACATCTCTTACGGTTACTTGAATCGTATTTTTGTCATCAATAATCGATGCCAGCTCTCTCTGCGTCCCCATTGCAATCACGCTACCACGATCTACAATTGCGATACGGTCACAAATCGCTTCTGCCTCCTCCATATAGTGGGTGGTATAGATCACTGTTGCACCTCTTTGATTGAGCGCCTTGATCGATGAAAGAATATAATTTCTAGACTGCGGATCGATCCCAACCGTTGGTTCATCCATAATAATGAGCTTCGGTTCATGGACGATGCCACAAGCGATATTAAGACGTCGCTTCATCCCCCCTGAGAATGTCTTGGCTTTACTCTTGCCCTTATCTTCTAGTCCTACAAAGGCGAGTGCCTCTAGTGTCTTCTGCTTCAGCTCCTCTTTTTTGAGGCCATAGAGTGAACCAAAGAAACTCACATTTTCATAAGCACTCAGTTCTTCGAAGATTGCCCGCTCCTGTGGCACAATGCCCATATCCTTTTTGATGGTCATCTCATGGCTCACGAGATCCTTCCCAAAGATTTTCACATCTCCCTTATCTTTCTTCACCAACATACTCAATATATTGATCGTTGTACTCTTGCCTGCCCCATTAGGACCTAGTAGACCAAAGATTTCTCCCTCTCTGATTTGTAAATCCAAATGATTGATGGCCTGCACTTCCCCAAAGCTTTTATATAATTTATCGATTTCTACAACATTCATTGTGTACCCTCCTCGTTTTCTACCTTTGACATTAGTATACAAAAAAGAAGGCTACTTTTTTAGTAACAAAAGTAACCTTCTGATTATGACTTTAGTCATATTAAGACTTGATATAAGTAATCGCTATTTGTGTACGGTGCTTGAGGTCCATCTTTCCTAGTACAGATGTGATATAATTCTTCACTGTCCCTTCTGATATGTAAAGTTTTTCAGCAATCTCCTTGTTGGACAAACCCTCTGCCACCAGTTCCACCATCTCTAGTTCCCTCTTGGAAAGTCCATACTGCGTCAGATCTTTACGCTGATCTTTGCCTTGTTCTTTGCTTTGATCACCCATACGCTGGATGATTTCTGTCTCAAACACCCCATGGCCTACTGCTACAGATCTGATCGCTTGGGCAATCTTATCAGGTGTACTATTCTTGAGGATATAGCCCGCCGCGCCATGCTCTAATGCCCCAGCAATCAATTCATCTTCATCAAAGGTGGTGAGGACCAATGTCTTGAGCGGTAGCCCTTGAGCCTTGAAGTACTTAAGTACTTCTACCCCTGTCATGATGGGCATCCTCATATCCAGCAAGACCACATCCACTTCACAGTTCTTCACCTTATCAATACACTCTTTGCCATTGGCCGCAACATCCACGACCTCTATCCCTTCAAAACTTCCTAATATCAGTTTGAGACTCTCCCTGATGAGGCTATCATCATCTACTACCAGTACCCTAACCATACACACCCTCCTATTTATGAAATATCAAGATGATTTGGAACCCCTCGTCTGTGTTGAGCACCATGCGTCCGTTGTTTACCGCCATACGCTCCTCGATCCCCCTGATTCCCAATCCCTTCTTGATTACACCTTCTACTTTGCCATTATCCTCAAAGCTGACACGTATCACCTGATTGAAGTTCTGCACCGACACATTGATCTGATTGCCCTGAGAATACTTGAGAAAGTTGGTGATATATTCCCTCAGACTCTCCGAGATAACCTGCCACTTGTTGATGCCTATATCCCCAAGATCTCCCTCATAATGAAGGTATGTCTTGATCTCCTGACTAGCCTCTACATCCCTGAGCATCTTCTTGATTTCTTCAATTCCTACTTCACCTTGTTCAGGCTTGAGCGCCCTTAGCGTCATACGAATATCATCCATACCTGCTCTTAGTTGATCTGTGATCTGCCCCACCATCTGAGCAGCACGCTCTGTATCTTGCCCAAGTAGGAGTTTGACTACCTCCAGCTGCATGATATTGCCTGCCAATGTGTGCCCAATCTTATCATGGAGCCGCTGCGCCATAAGGTTACGCTCATTGATCTGAGTGAGCTGCACAATCTGAGACTTTTCTTTGGTGATGCGTTCGATCTGATGCTGGAGTATGACTGCTTCTTCTTTGAGTGTTTGATTGGTACACAGTAGGTACGTGACCCGCTTTTCATTTCTATAGATAAACCAGCCCAGCACACCGATCACAAGATACGCCCCCCACATCATCCTGATAACTTCAAGATCTATGAGAGTTGCTAGTCCTACTATCCCTACAAGCACCACACATACGCCTTTCTTTTCTACCAACAAGACATATTCTGCACACAACAGCGCTGCGATAATCCCTATCCCTGGCCACTTCATCACCATACATCCAACAAGCCAGAGCATATCCCCCATACAAATTTTGACTCGGATTTGTCTTTCCTTCAGAATAGCACCTAGCAAATAGACCACCAGGTGCACGCCTATGATCAAGATACTCCAAAATTCACCGACTTCATTTTGAATCATCAAATCGATGCAATACAGGCTCACGATGACCTGCAATACAATATAGATAGGATTCATCTTTTACTCCCCACCCCCTATAGAACTACATTTTAATCTCAAATACCCGCTCTTGCTTTTGTGTCAAATCTCTGACCATTTGTCCAATCACCTTAAAGTGGTTGATGATCTCTTGAGACTGCGCCTTAGTATCTGCCAAGAGGTGGGCTGCCTGCTCCCAATTTTCTTTTTTAATACATTCTACCACACGCTCCCCATTGCTATGCAAGTTTTTGTGGATGCCCTCGATCTGTTTCCACTGCGCCTTGATCATCGGATGCTCAACTGTAATACTATTATAAAAATGCCCAAAAGCACATTTATTGCCATCTACTTGAAGTGGTGCCAGTTCTCTACGGCTGACCATCTGCTCCAATTTGCTCACCCATCCTTGGTGTGCGACGATAGCTTTGTCTAGATTTTGCAGTAGACTTTCATTTGATATAGGATGCGTTCCCTCATTCAGCACAGTGATCAACCCTCTTACGATATGGGACAATGTCTTGTCGATCTCACGGATCTGCCCCACATACTGATCCACTGCCTCTGCTTCCCTCAGTACAAACTGAGATGTGCCACTGAGTTTTTCAGCACCCTCTGCTACGATATGCATTGCAGCCGAGATCTCCTGACTCGCACTATTGACCTCTTCCATCTCCTCTGAGATGCTTTCTATACGTGCCATCGTCTGCCCGAGCTCTCCGACACTTCTCTCAAAGCTTCCACTCACACTATCAAGCTGACTTCCCATCTCTTCTATAGACTGCTTCGTAGCCGCTATACTTTGGACACCTTCTTCTGTCACATTTTGCATATGCTTCGTGAAGTCCTGCATAGACGTCAGCTTCCCTTTGGTGTCCTCAGCGAGATTTCTAATCTCCTGCGCTACCACCGCAAAGCCTCTGCCTGCATCGCCTGCTCTAGCTGCCTCGATACTCGCATTGAGCGCTAGCAGATTGGTCTGCTCCGCAATCCCTCTTACACCCTCTACGATCTCTTGCACATTGGTCGCAAGCGCTTGAAGTGCAGCGATCTTGCCCTCCATGATAGCTGTCTGCTCGAGTACAAAGTCCTTGAGTCTAGTAGCCTCATCTAGCTTCCCTTTATTCTCTTGATTGACTGTCTTGAGGTATACCGCCTTATTCACAATCTCACCAACCACCCCCGTACTATGGTTCAAAGTAACTGCTACCGCTTCAACACTTGCCGTTGCCTCCTCCACCATCGCACTATTGGACTGACTCGCCTGAGTGAGTTCACTTGCCACCTTCTTCATCTTCTGTGAAGTGAATCCCATATTCACATCAAAGTCACTGAGCGCCGCACTTCGCTCTAGAAGCACGAGCACCTCTTCATAGCTTCTATCTTCATTATCAAATAGCCTGTGGATCATCTTGAGAATGTCTTTATTCTTCTGATGATAAAGACGAATCTCCTCTCTACTACCACCTGCAATTCGTACTTTTACTTGTTGATGTATCTGATCGATGTCTCTATTCTTTTTGATACTGAGCATTTGACCCATACCCCTTTCATATAGTTACACAATTTCCTAACTAATTATCGGGATCTATAGACCTTTTCAGTAGTATCAATGTAGAAGAGGCAACTCTCTTATAGAAAGTCGCCTCTTCAAATTAAACAGAGTTACCAGTTACTAATACACTACTTACCACTAGACTAAAATTTTTTAAGCTTTAAATTGTTTAATGACTTGTTCCACCTTATTTTGATCAAGTCCTAATCTCTGAGCAATTTCTACCGTATCTATTCCTTGCATAGATAACTTTAAAATCTTCACCGTTTCTTCTCTACCTTCTTCTCTACCTTCCTCTCGCCCCTCTCTATACCTCTGTTGTTCTAACATTAAGAGTGTCATATACTCACCTCTCCATTCTTTATTCAACTTAACTTGCTCCACTTTTTTCTCTATTTCTTTAATAAAGTCTACATCAGAGTGACCGCCATTTACATATTCCAAAAATCCTCTAATATCTTGATCTTGTTCCTTATCATATGCTGTTGTATTGAAAAATAACTTATGTGTCCCATCTTCTAAACACACATCAGGTGCTTCGCTACATCTATTTTGAAAACTATAATGTGACAATCCTTCTTTAAACGGATCAAAAGTACAAATAAAAATAATATAGTTTTCCTTTAAATCCTCATAAAAAGCACCTTTTTCAATATCATTTAAGTCTATCATTCCTTGATAGTAACGACTTCTCTTGGCTAAGTGATCTTGATCAGTCACTTGCATCTCTATATTAAAAATTCTCTCGCCATCTTCTACTAACACATCTAATCTTACACTTTTAGCGGTTAGTGAAATATCTATTGTTTTTTGTTCTTCTAAATACCAAATATCCGCGATCTTTGTATGCAATAATTTCTCGAGGATTTTTTTGCAAATTACCTTATCTCGCATGACTTTAGCAAACATGAAGTCATCTCTTATTTCTAATTCTTCCCAATTCTTTCTTTTTCTCATGTGTATCCTCTTTGATAATAAATTTTCTTATACTATTATTATACGCTCTACATCTACTAATTCAACCATCAATAATACTTTCAATGACACTGTATTTTAAAAATAAAAAGGCCATGAGCTAGTTCCCCCTCGTCATGGTCTTTTTGTGTGCCTACTGCCCTGACTTAGGGCTACTCATCTTGCGATTCAATTTGTCACGGTAGTAATCCGTCCATTTGCGCGTATCGCGCAGCCACTCATCACAAAATGCCGCTACGTCTTCGCCAGTTACCTCAAGCACATGCTTGCCATCCACTACGCTCATCTCAAACAATGTGAGAATCTCTCCCTGCACTTTGATCATATCTGAGCCATCCCCACCTGCAAACTGCCACATATAAGCCTGCATCTTTTCAAATACAAATCGGTATGCTTCTGGCAACTGCTCTGCACGTACAAGTTGCTCTTTATATTCTTTTTTATCACCTATCATTTTTTGGATCATCTTGATCATACTCACCACTTCTCCTTCTCGAATTTTTCCATGATCTCCTTATTAAGCTGCTCTTGAGGAGTCTTGGCCTGGTCTGCATACGCACTGACAAATTCATCACAGAACTTACTCACATCATCCCCCACTACCTCTGCCACTGACCTACCATCTGCCGCACTCACTTCTAAGAGTTCGATGAGTTCTGTAAAGAGGCACACATTGGCAAATACCGTTTGATCTGTACTCGCCCACCCTACTGTATAGAAATACTGCTGCATCTTCTTGTAAGCAAAGCGATACGCCTCTGGTAATGCATCCACACGCTTCATCATCTGCTTATACGCACGCTTCTCATCAGGGTCACCTACTACCAACTTCACAAATTTATCTAACATCTCTATGGTCCTCCTTCAACTGATTGATCTTCTCAGAGACAAATCCCCATTTCTCCCAGAACTTACGCAGCTCCTCTTGGCCCGCTTCATTGAGGGTAAAGAACTTACGCGGTGGACCCATATCTGACTTCTTCTTCGTGATTTCTACCAACTGATTCTTCTCAAGTCTTACCAATATCGTGTAGACTGTACCATCCACGACATCTGCAAATCCCAGTTCATTGAGCTTCTTGGTAATCTCATAACCATACGTCTCCTGATGACTGATGATCTCAAGTACACACCCTTCCAATACACCTTTTAACATCTCTGTGATATTCTCCATGCACTTCACCTCTTTATTCTTTCCATTTCCGCTATCTAGTATAACTTATTACCACTACATAGTACCACTTAGTAGTGGTGGTGTCAACAAAAAAACTCACACTATGCTCATATGCATATGTGAGTTTTTTAAAATTTATAGAGTGACTTGTTTATTTTCACCATTTATTAATACAAACTAAATCTTTCTGAATCACTTGTTCAAAACATACTTTTTGACTTAGTTCTTTATATCTGCTCATAGTATAGATTTTAATTATAATACTTCAAGGAGCTTCACTAAATTATACTCTCTATTAATCATGCTATATTTTTTGGTGATAATTCCTTTTAAGTTTTTTTCAATACATTGTTGGGAATGAACCAATACACCATCTTCTAGACCTATTGTATTTTTTGTTACGTCAATAAATTTTTCGTCAATATCTGCAAAATAGAACATATCCCGATTTGTCATTTTACAGCCTCCTTTCTATTTCTTTCTAAAGTTCTCTTTAACTTTTTTAATGATTGGTACAGTCTGAATTTAACTATATTAATATGGATTTGAATACTTCCATTAACTGTTCATACAATATGAATTTTTTTCATATAATATTTATATTTTTGATCTTTTTTCATTATTTGTTCTTTTTTATATTTTTGCTTTAATATAATTAACAAATATATTATTATATCCAAGTAGTTTGTAGTTATATTTACTTAATTTATCTTCATTATACTTTACAATAAAACAAATTTTGGGGAGGTTACTATGTTTAAGAAAACAAAAAAGTTAATGGCACTTGGTTTAGCTGCCACTACTATGTTAGTTGGCTGTGCAAACACAAGTGATACACCAAGCAATAGTGATGCATCAGATGCATCTCCAGCAAAGAAGGAATCACCTACCGTTATTCGATTTGGAAGCCATGTTGCTAATGGCTACAATCCAAACTACAAAGACCCGATCACTGGTGAATATGATATGGACGAAGAAGAGCGTGAGGTCTATCTTGGTGCCATGCAAAAAGTAAAAGACGAACTCAATGTAGAAATCGAATGGGTACAATACCCTGGAGACCCTACTGAAGTATTACTTCAAAGCGTTATGGCTGGTGACCCCATTGCAGATGTTGTACATCTCTACACCAACTCTCAAGGGATCATTCTTGGTCAAAATGTACTTCAACCATTAGACGACTATGTGGCGTTGCTTGGTGAAAATGCACCACCAAAACTCTATGGCAAAAATTATTTTATGGAGGTAGGTGGTAACTTTGATACCCCACTTTCTCCACTCTACTACAACATCAGCTATATCGAGCAAGTAGATGCACTGAAAGAAAATGGTCGTACTGTATATCCTACAGACCTTTACCTTCAAGGCAAATGGACATGGAGTGTATTTGAAGACTATCTTGCAAAAATCGATGCACACTTCGCGAATAGCCAAGCTCCAGAAAGACCCGAAAGACGCATTGAAGCTTATCGTACAGACTATACAGAAACACTCATTCAAGCAATGCACTCAGCTGGTGGTAGTATCTATGGCCCAGATGGCCTAGGCCTAGAATCTCAAGGTACCAAAGATGCTGTAGCTTATGTACAACGTCTTGTAAATAAAAAGATTCTAACTTGTGAACTTCGAGAAGGGACAAGCAATCGTCCATACAATGCACAAGGTGAACCTTTTGAAAAAGGTGAATCAGTGTTCACAAATATTGAATCATGGCGTGTAGGTGGCGTTGCCTCCAAAGCTGCAGAACGTGGACAGTCTATTGGCTATATTCCATTCCCAAGACCAGATAGCATGGCATTTGATGATCCAAATTATCGCCAAGTGCGTACTGGTGGTGAATCATGGGGTATCTTAAGAGGTACTGACCCAGAGCTTATCCCTCTCGCAATCCAAAGTTATCAAGTGTTCATCTCAGAACGTAGACGCCTTGAAGCAATCGTTGAAGGTAGAGAAGAAGGCGAGAGAGAAATCGATATCACTATGGACTTGTTCCACCCAGAGATTGGTGATGACTTAGGTACAATCTACCTTGAAAGTACTGGCAGAACTTATGTAAATGAACTTTCTAACATGACAGGTATCTACTGGGATTTCATGGGTATAGCAGGAGACTCTATCTATGGTATAGGCGGATCTCCAAACTATGATGTCGCAATTGAATCCAAAAAATCACTTATTACAGAACGTATGGATAGTGTAGAAAACCTCCTTAACACAACAGAAGTTAAAGATAATATCCCTCCAGCATTTACCGCTGTAGAAGGTACTTCTCCTTATGTATTCCCTAAAGGCACTGATCCAAATACAGTCGACTGGAACGCTATGTTTACAATCAATGATAATGTAGATGGTGCTCTTGACGCTGCAAATGCAACATTCGATACTTCAGCTACAGACTTCAACACTGTAGGAACATATAGCAAAGGTGTTGTTGGTACAATCAAAGATGCTTTAGATAATGAAGGTAAAGTAAACCTCAACATCACCATCTATGATGCTGCTAACCAAGTTGCACCAACACTTACAATCAAACCTGAAGTTGTACCAATTGCAAAAGATAAAGATAGCTCTGAAATCAACTGGTCTGGTGATTATGTAGATACTGCTACTGATGCAGATGGTCTAGACTTAAAGAGCCTTATAACAGCTGATCTATCAGAACTAGATACT
Source organism: Cellulosilyticaceae bacterium (assembly GCA_051650265.1). Taxonomy (GTDB): domain Bacteria; phylum Bacillota; class Clostridia; order Lachnospirales; family Cellulosilyticaceae; genus JBOFEH01. The sequence goes on along the minus strand of JBOFIR010000041.1, from coordinate 3,588 downwards.
GCAAATTCTGGTACATATAACGTACCACTTACTACAACAGACTACGCAGGTAATACAACAACTGTTGTCCTTGAAGTCGTTGTAGAATAAAGAAAAAGTACCAGACTTATACCCCCTATAAGTCTGGTACTTTCGTTTATAAAATAATTTTTGTTATTTTTTGTTATTATCATGATAAAATATTAAATATATTCAATATTTTATCATGATAATAACAATTTACTTTGTATTGAGTAACTATAAATAAGTAAATTAAAAATTCATGTAAGTAAGTAACAAAGGAGGCGTGAGAAGCTATGAAGAAAAATATTGTTGTCATTTTATGCGATCAGCTCAGACCTGATTTTTTGAGTCTATATGGAGGACATCTCGTAGATACACCACATATTGATGCATTAGCAACTATGGGTGTCGTATTCGATCAGGCCATTACACAATCACCTGTTTGCGCACCAGCCAGGGCGTGTATGATGACCGGAAAATATGTATCATCTCATGAGGTATGGACCAATGATGTTCCATTCCGTGAAGGGTTAAAGTATTTGCCAGAACGCATGAATGACGCGGGTTATCATACATGTGCATTTGGTAAGCTTCATCATTTCCCAGCAGATGATCCAAAAGGATTTCAGTATGTACGCCAGATGGAGGAAGGCCGACTAGGAGCAGATGAAAGGTACCTAACCTTTCTTAAAAAGCGGTATCCAGATGTGGCCAGCGTGTTTAATGTAGATGCCCAAGGGTTCAAGTATACGGAACAAGATTATTATGAGACATGGATTGCAGAAGAAGCAATCCATCACATAACCACTTGTGTCACCGAAGAGATCAACCAGCCATTTTTAGCTTGGATCTCTTTCCAAGGGCCACATAGTCCATATGACCCACCGCAAGAAGTAAAAGATCAGGTAGACATTGAACAAATACCTGCTTATCGATTTGCACCGGATAGCGATATCTCTTCGATTGTTACATATAGACGTGTTTTAGGACGCGAAGAAGGTTGGGAAGAAAACGTAAAAGATACGCGCAAGAAGTATTGCGAAATGATTGTAGCAATCGATCGGCAGATCGGAAAAATTATGGATACACTAAAAACTCTCGGTATTTTTGAAGAAACGGTATTTATTTTTTCTTCAGATCACGGTGATTTACTGAATGATTATGATGGGCTCGTTTCTAAAGGACCATTTCCTTACTCCGCACAACTAAATATCCCACTTATTTTGGCCAATCATCCCGAGGTTTTAAAAGGAAAACGTTCAAACCATTTGGTAGGTAATATTGATATTGGCGCTACAGTACTGGAGATAGCTGGAGATACCAAAGGTTTTGGTCAATCCTATTCCCTGATAGAACAATCCAAAGAACATCCTGCTTATACAAGACGGGTTAATTATAGTGAATTCTGTGATACCATGAAATTAGTTGAAAATCAAACATATCGTTTTTGTTATTATCCATTTACAAAAGATACAGCACTATTTGATAAAACCCATGATCCCAATGAAAGCGTCAATCTCAGTGGTAACCCCGAATATGCACAAATAGAAATGACCTTTTTGAGAGACATTATAGATTTTCTTATTATTTCAAAAGGTATTCGTATTGAAGCACATGATTTCCTACCCGAACAGCAAAAAGGAGTCTTAGAAAAGTCACCTCAGTTTTTAGATGAATTTGTAGTGGCACATCCTATTAGTTCAAAACATGAGCTAGAAAAACTGCGCAAAGCAGGCCTTGATGATCAATATAATGCCTTTTGTAAAGGAATGCCTGTAAAAGCACATTATGGTTGTTACTGGAACGAATAAAGTACTTTTACCCATAAAAAAAGCGGCTATCCCCACTGATACAGTAGTTAGCCGCTCTTTCCATTCTGACTATTGGTCATTATTTGTTGACTTCAAAGTTCTCACTTAATCGCTCACCTCTATCATAAAGTGCAAGTGTAAGCGTTTTTGCTTCATCTAATATCTGGTTGTATTTGAGTTCCGCAATAAATTCACCTGTTCCATCAAATACTGGCCCTGGTGCAAATATGACCTCATTTCCTTTTTCATCTGTTCCGATGAGTTCCATAAAGCTATACTCACCACGTACCCCACTATAAGTGATACGATGCTCAACAGTATTCCCTTCATACGCATGAATCGTAACCTCTGCTTCACCCTCCAAGTCATAATACTGCTCAATCGCTACTGTTTGTGTATCTTGGCGAAGTGCTTCACCATTTGCTTTAAACTCAAAATTCCAATGAGGTGACTTGTCTACATTCGTATAGGGTGTATTAAGAGATAATTTGATTGCAACATCTCCTTGTGGTGCTTCACCTAATGGCAATCTCATTACTGAAAGCCCAGTACCATCTTCTAGAATTGTTGAAGTCCAAGATGAACCTTTATTTGCCGCCTTACCATTGATATATACACTACCACCTGGTCCTGTAAAGTCAGACTCTCTTCCTTCTTCTAAATATGTTGTTACAGATACAAGCAGATGACTATTATTTAGAATTACTTCATTCAGTCTCATCGTTACCCCATCTTTAGTCACTTCTTGACCGACAACTGTTTCATAATCTGATAGGTTTTTCTCGATTCCTAAGAATGTCGCGATTTTATACATTGTCTCATTTGTCGATGCAAAAGTAGGGATCGCACTTACTGATCCCACTGCTACAAGTGCCGCTGCCGCTATACCTATGTATTTTCTTGAATTTTTATTACCTACCTTATGTGCTTTTACTACTTCACTAAATTTCTTCATCATTCTTTTTTCCTCCAATTTGCTGAGTTTGATTACTTCATATTCCTCGAGATCTATATCTATTTCATTTATTAAGTCATAAATATTCTTTTCCATCACTTTTCCTCCTCTAACCTAGTTAAATAGTTTTCTGAGCTTGCTTTTCGCACGGCTTATCCGGTTATAGATCACATCTTTTTTCATGTTCATGGTCTTACTGATCTCATCTATAGGTTGTTCCTGCACATAGAGCCTGATAAAAAGTTCTTTATCCTTTTCTTTGATACACCCTAGTAGTTCGTCAAAATCCTTACTAATCTCTTCTTTGACAACTTCCTCATAGGCTATATCTCCAGTCGCCAAATCCACTGTCTCAATAGCTTGCTGATCTAACTCTCTCTTATACTTTCTGACGTAATTCAGTGCAGTATATTTGGATACACCTGCTAACCAATTTTTAAAACTATTTACCTGTGGGTTAAAACGGTCAATATGTTGCCAAACCGCAAGCAAAATATCATTGATGCAGTCCTCTTCATAGTGGGGGAGTTGGTATAGGTGTTTTCTTGTGATTGTCTTCATGACCCAACCATAATGTTCAACTACATAGGCTATACCCTCTTCATTGCCCAGTAGTATTTGAGAAACAAAGTTTTCTTCTGTTATGCGCATATCATTTTCCTTCCGTATTTGCTTCTTCATACTATACTTAACCATTTCCCCTATTCTATCTATCACTTTTTAAAAATTTTTTTGATTGTGATTGCACTATCTCCTATTACAAAAATGACAAAACCCCTTAGACTGGCGGGCCTAAAGGGTTTTGTCATTCCATAAAAC
>JBOFIR010000040.1:0-9046 GCA_051650265.1 Cellulosilyticaceae bacterium | reverse complement strand
GTAAGCAGGATTCCACAAAATGTCCCAGCTATCAACCGGTTCGGTGATAACATTTTTGTCATATACAAGACCTACTGTACCAAACATATAAGGTACTGAGTAGACATTTCCTGGGTCCATATTGAGATCAAGGTAAGCTTCATCCATTTGAGTGAGATTGGGGAGGTTTGTTTGATTGAGTTCTTGAAGAAGATTTTCGTCAATCATTCGTGGCATTAACGCATCGGAGACGAGGATGACATCATATTTGACACCACCACTTGCAATTTTTTGATACATGGTCTCCATGTCATCAAAGGTAGCCATATTGACCCTGATGCCATATTCTTTTTCAAAAGTGTTCAAAGTCTCATCATCAATATTAGCACCATAGTTGAAGAAGTTGATGGATTCATTAGGCGATTGGCTACAGCCAACAAGTGATAGCGTAGCCACAAAAAGGCCGACTGAAAGACTTGAAAATTTCATTAGTTTGTTCATATAAGATTCTTATCCTTTCGTTATACATGTTGCATGAATCAATAGATCATCTTTGTCTCATTATAATGCTTTGGAGGATAGATTGAAAGGGTGGAAGGTGATTTTTGACGAAAGAAGAAAAGTACCCTTTGTGCACGTGAGACTCTAATAAGAGTGAGAGGTTTTGGAGTAATGAAGGTGTAGTAAGTCGAACTTTCCTGCAATATAAAAAAGCTGTTGTACTATATAGTACAACAGCTTAAGAAGCAATAATTATGCTCTAACTACGTTTTCAGCTTGAGCGCCACGTGGTCCTTGAGTAATTTCGAAAGTTACTTTTTGACCTTCTTCAAGAGTTTTGAATCCGTCACCTTGGATTGCTGAGAAATGTACGAATACGTCATCTCCGTCAGCTCTTTCGATAAAACCAAAACCTTTTTCTGCGTTAAACCATTTAACTGTACCTGTCATTTGAGGTACCTCCTTGAATGAATTTCTGTAATCAGGGAAAATAAAATTCACAGCCTATTACAGACAATATAAAGTGGTGCATACAATCTCTAATAACATGTGAATTGATCAACATGAAAAGCGATATAATTGACTACTAAATATTAATCAACTATAACATGACATATGACGGATGTCAAGCATCTTGTATAAAATATATCTTGCAGATTTGATTAAGTAAAGGGGATGTCTTATAATAAAAACTAATGGTTATACTTCAATCAAGAGATAACCAATACATTGAGAACGAAGAGGTAATGCATGCAACCACTAGAAATATTAAGTCAGTATTTTGGATATAGTCATTTTAGAAGAGGACAAGAAGAGCTTATTGAGCAGTTATTAGGCGGCAGAGATGTTTTGGGAATCATGCCGACGGGTGCTGGTAAGTCGGTTTGTTACCAAGTGCCTGCTATGGTATTTGAAGGGGTAACGTTAGTTGTTTCACCACTGATTTCTTTGATGAAAGATCAAGTAGATACACTCAGTGAGATGGGGATACCCGCTCATTTTATCAATAGTACGCAGTCTGGCACAACTTACCGTCAAGTTATCCAAAATGCTATGGAAGGGCAATACAAGCTTCTTTATGTAGCGCCTGAAAGGTTGGAAAGTTATGAGTTTTTAGAGCTATGCCAGCAGATGCCAATTGCAATGATTGCAATTGATGAGGCCCATTGTGTGAGTCAATGGGGGCATGATTTTAGACCAAGTTATCGGTATATTACAACATTTTTGCGCAAGTTACCAACAAGGCCTGTAATAGGTGCTTTTACAGCAACGGCCACACCAAGGGTCAAAAATGATATTCAAAAACTTCTTGCTCTGGAGGAGCCGTATGTTCTTACAACTGGATTTGATCGCCCCAATCTTTACTTTGAAGTGGATAAGCCTAAAAAACGCTATGAATGGCTCTTAAATTTTTTGCGTCAGAGGGCAGATGAAAGTGGAATTTGTTACTGTACTACCAGAAAAACAGTAGATGCACTTGCAGAAAAACTTGAAGCACAGGGGTTTAAGGTTACCAAGTACCATGCGGGACTTTCCGAGAGCATACGTTCCCAGAACCAAGAAGATTTTATTTTTGATAGAAAACCTTTAATGATTGCTACAAATGCATTTGGCATGGGTATTGATAAGTCTAATATTCGTTTTGTTATACATTGTAATATGCCAAAAGATTTAGAGAGCTACTATCAAGAGGCTGGTCGTGCAGGACGTGATGGGCTACCCGCCCAATGTATACTCCTTTACTCAGCGGCAGATACAGTCACGAATAAGATGTTGATTGAGATGGGATCACACAGTGGTACACATCAGCAAGAGTATGAAAAATTAAGGCAAATGGAAGACTTTTGTAATACAGAAGAGTGCCTACGTCATGAGATGCTTGCGTATTTTGGTGAAGCACCAACAGCGGCATGTGGACATTGCAGTAATTGTAATAGCACGACTGAGCAAACAGATATAACCGTTGAGGCGCAGAAAATCCTTTCTTGTACCAAACGAATGAAGGAACGCTTTGGCATGATCCAGGTGATTGATGTGCTAAGGGGGGCGAATACTCAAAAGATTCGTGAGCTTGGGTTTGAGTCACTCACAACTTATGGCATCATGAGAGAATACAGTAAGGATACACTCAAGCAAATGATCGGCTATCTTGTAGCTGAAAAGTACCTCGCTTTGATTGGAAATAAGTTCCCAGTCCTAGCATTGACAGAAAGTGCCTATGAGGTGCTTAAAGGCAATCAAACAATATTGATGCGTATCAGATTACAAGAGGAGCAAGCTTATGAAGATGTGATGCAAGATCTAGACAAGGAACTTTTGATACAACTCAAAGAAGTCAGACAGCAGCTTGCTCAGACACAAAATGTGCCACCTTTTATGATTTTCTCCGATAGTACACTCCATGAGATGGCGTGTTATTATCCCACACAAGAGGATGAGTTTTTAATGATTTCTGGGGTTGGACAGCTAAAGCATCAGCGATATGGGGAGGCTTTTATGACCTGTGTAAGAGATTATGTATTAACCCATCAAGTGATAAAACCGCCGCTAGAGGCGTATTATACAAAACCTAGTAGAATAAAAGAAACGGGTGTAAAACGTACGGCTGGAGATACGGTGATGGAAACCTATCGTCTTTATGAAGAGGGTATGAGCATTCAAGATATTGCAAAGGTACGGGATCTGAGTACAAATACAATAGAAAATCACTTGGTCAAATGTATTGAACAGGGGCTTATAGTGGATGTGGCGCGATTTGCAACGCCAGAGGAACAGGAGTTGATTTTAAAAGCTGTTGAAAAGGTAGGCACAGGTCTGTTAAAACCTATTAAGGAACAGTTGCCTGAACATATTACCTATACAGCAATCAAAATTGTGATTGCCCAAAATCATATGTTTGATGCCTAAAATTCTATTCTCAATCAGAAAAAAGGCTCTTAAAATAGAAGAAATAGTCTAAAATGAGGACATCATTATAGTAAACAGAAATAGAGGGGTAGCTAAGGATGAAAACGTATTATGTAAGTAATAGCGGGGACGATGGAAATAGTGGCTTATCGCCTGAGATGGCTTGGGCATCAGTGGAAAAAGTCAATGCTATGACTTTTGAGCCAGGGGATCATGTTTTATTCCATGCAGAGGGTGTGTGGACTATTAATCAAGAAAATAAAACAGAGAGTTACCTTAAACCAAGAGGAAGTGGAAGTGAGCAAGACCCTATTATCATTGGCAAATATGGGACGGACGACTACGAACAACGACCTATATTGAATGGTGCAGGAAAGGTAATCAATACCATTCATCTTCAAAATGTAAATGATTATACGATAGAGCATCTAGAGGTGACCAACTATGATCCAGCTGGGACCAGTTCGCAGGATATAGAAAAAGAGTTGCGCGCGATTTTTGTGGAAAATGCAGGGATTGAAACGTATACAATGAAGCATATTACCATTCAAGATTGTTATATACATGATGTGAATGCCCGCTATTGTCAGCGCTTTAATAACGATGGGGCAATCATTGTGCGTGTAACAGTGTCAGCAGAAAACACTTTAGAAAAAGCACTTAGATTCGATGGTGTATGGATTCGTCGTAATACCATCTATGATGTGAATTATGGGGGCATATTCTTTAGAAATGATAATCAAAATAGAGGATCAATGCACGATGGGATAGGCCCTTGGATTGGTAGTCCTAATATAGTCATTGAAAATAATAGTCTGGATCGTATTGGTGGAGATGGTATTGTTGTGAGTACTGGTATTGCGCCACTTGTTCAGTACAATGTTGTAAAAGACAGCCATTTGATGTGTCCAGATCCTTGCGCAGCCATTTGGGTTATTAACAGTGAGGATGCACTTTATCAATACAATGAGGCGTATCTGACACGAAAAGACCTAGATGGACAAGCCTATGATGCAGATGGCTTGTGTGAACGTACGATTTTCCAGTATAACTACAGTCATGATAATGAGGGGGGATTTATGCTCATTTGTGATTGGCACGGAGAAGAAGCTTTTAACCAAGATGGTGTAATCAGATACAATATCAGCCAAAATGACCGTAGTAAGTTGATTCATTATGCAGGGGTAAATACTGGATTTAAAATTTATAACAATACGTTTTATGTAGGCCCAGGTAACAATGCAACGTTCTCAAGGGATCATGGGGATCGTACTTATCCATCAGATATTACTTACAATAATAATATTTTCTACAATTTAGGGACTGATTTTACATATGAACATCCGATTACACAGGTTAACTTTGAAAATAATATTTTCTTTGGAAATCATCCTGAATCAGAGCCGGATGATCCTAAGAAGATGCTAGATGATCCGAGATTGTTTGCGCCAGGTACTGGTGAGACACTTTTTGACACGCCTATAGACAAGATAGATTTTGATCTTGCACAGGATTGGGCGCATTTGGTTAGGAGTCGCTTAAAAGGGTATCAATTGATGCCTGGTTCGCCTGCGATTGGGACAGGTATTCAAGTTGATCTACCTAAAGGCATAGCTCCAGCGATACAGGATTTTTATGGTAATCCTGTAGATGAAGCGACCCCTGATATTGGTGCACATGCTTATAGTGAAGATGCCCCGGTAGAAGTGCCTGTAGGGTCAAGTTGGGCATTTGTAGAGGGTTATAGTTTGGTATCTGGAGCCAATAACTGGCACTACCTCAGAAGCACAAAAGAAGGGCTGCGTATTATGACGGCAGACAGTCCGAACTCTTGTGAGGTTATTGATGGTAAGGGAAAAGCACTTTCTTGGCGTGCAAGTCAATGGGAGGAGCAGATTAATGGTACAACAGGGTATATTGGAAGAGATAGGATTAAAGTTTCGGGTGAAGAGGATCTTGCCATGGTGTTTGTAGTACCTGCAGATGGCATATATAGTGTAAAGGGTGCAGTAGAACGAGTGGCAGGTAGGGATGGATTGGTACATGCAGCCATTAAACATAATGAGTTGACTGTGTGGGAATCGGTTGACCAGCCAGATTCACAGGCATTGTGGAAAGAAAGACATGATGTGACTATTATGGCAATAAAGGGAGATCAGATTTCCTGTACAATCCTTCAAAATCCTAGTGGTGGCATGTGTGAAATAATCTGGCAACCTGTCGTGACTTACGAAAGGGGCTAATCTATGAGCAGCATGCCCTATGCTTTAAAAATTAACCAGAAATATGTGACACATAAAGAAGTTGGATTTGTAAAAAAACATCTTAGAGGACGTGTTATTGCTGAAGTACAAGGGAAATATGGCCTAAGTTATAACACATGTTTTTGGGATCAACCAATTGATGAGGGGACACCAAGGCAGCTTCTTTGGGATCGGCTATGTGAGACTTTGATAAAACATAGTATTTGTGAAGAACTATTAAAAAGATATGGCTTACTAAACTATGATGGCTTTGAAGCCTTTGAGATGATGTGGCGAACCACTAACCAGCAAAGGCAAAACGCAGTGAAAAAAGGTGAGGTCATCTATGGGCCAATCCAATACAGTAGATGGGACTATTTTTGTTATTTGATGAGTAATGGCATGATCCATTTTAAACAACGTTGGTTCGAAGCTTGCAATTCAGAAATTTCATCCGATGCACTTCAGAATTTTGCAGACTCACAGCCTAATCTTTTGGGGAAAGAGCCTACACTTTATAAAGTGTGGCGCATCTACATACCATATGTGACTTTGGAAGGTGTTATTGATCAAACGCAACAAAGACGAAGTAATCAGATCTTAAAAGAAGTGCATCAGTTACTGATAGAAGGGCACTCGCTTGATCCTGTGTTGATAGCGCGAGGTGTAGTCCTTCAACGAGAAGAAATATTTGGTGGGAGCAAGCAGCGCACAGATTTGATGACACACCGACCTGTTCTTGAAGCATTGGGGCATATGCAAGTTGGAACGTATAGTGATGTTATTGAAAGTAATGGGGCATATCAGATTGTATTACTCCTTGAAAAGCAAGAAGGTAAGCCAAGAGGGTTTGAGACTAATAGAGAATATATCCTTAGTAAGTATGTGGATTATCAAGTAGAAAAACTTATAGCAAAATATAGCCATTGTGCACATGTTGAAGTGTTTGAACCTATCAGTCAGATTTTAGGCTCCTTATGAAAATAAGGAGCCTTTTTGTTTGTAAGAAAACTTAATATAAAGTATAATTTTAAATTAAACAACAAAAAGGAGAGAGGTATATGAAAAATTTTGGACCAATCAGCCCGAAGGTAAAAAGTATATTACATGGCGCTGATTATAACCCTGAGCAGTGGCTAGATATGCCGCATATTTGGGGAGAAGACGTTCGTTTGATGAAACTTGCCCATACCAATGTGGTTACAGTGGGTATCTTTTCTTGGACGATGCTTGAACCAGAGGAAGGACACTTTACTTTTGAGTGGTTAGATGATCTGATGGATTTGATGCATCGGAATGGGCAGTATGTAATCCTTGCGACGCCAAGTGGCGCGAAACCGGCATGGATGGCAAGGCATTATCCAGAGACACTTCGTATGAATGCATACCGTCAGAGGCATCTGTATGGCGAACGTCACAATCATTGTTACACATCGCCAATATTTAGGGAGAAGATTGCGCAGATGAACCATTTACTTGCCACCCGTTATCAAGATCATCCGGCGCTCATTATGTGGCATATTTCCAATGAGTTTGAGGGGCAATGCTATTGTCCATTATGCGAGGCTGCTTTTAGAGCATTCCTTAGGGAGAAGTATCAAAATGATTTGAGTAGGCTTAACCGTGCATGGTGGAGTCAGTTTTGGAGCCACACCTATACGGATTGGGAGCAGATTGAAGCACCTGCACCTCATGGTGAACCTGCATTACATGGGCTCAATTTGGATTGGAAGCGTTTTGTAACACACCAGACATTGGATTATTACAAGCATGAGAGGCAAATTTTAAAAACAGTGACACCGTCTATACCTGTCACCACAAATTTTCATGATTATGTGGTGCTAGAACGTGGCATTGATTACTGGAAGTTTGCACCGTACTTGGATGTTGTCTCCTGGGATAATTACCCCTACTGGCATGGTGAGCGTAGTATAGCGCATGAAGGGAGCCGAATTGGTTTTATACATGATATCAACCGCTCTTTGTTAGGGGGAAAACCTTTTATGATGATGGAAAGTTCACCAAGTGCTACTAATTGGCAACCTGTAGCAAAGCTACGCCGACCAGGGATGCATCTTCTTGCTTCACTCCAAGCTGTTGCACATGGCTCTGATACTGTACAGTATTTTCAATGGCGAAAAAGTAGAGGATCATCTGAAAAGTTCCATGGTGCGGTAGTTGATCACTGTGGCCACGAACATACACGTGTGTTTCGTGATGTTGCCCAGGTGGGGGATCTTCTTGAACAGTTAGATGATGTGGTGGGGACGTCGATTCAAACAGAAGTAGCAGTAATCTATGATTGGGAAAACTATTGGGCCATAGAGGATGCACAAGGCCCACGTGTAGAGAAAAAGGATTATTATGAAACGGTACAAGCACATTACCGTGCATTTTGGCAACAGTCGATACCGGTGGATGTGGTGAATATGGATTGTGATCTAAGTAAGTATAAGGTGGTTGTGACACCTATGCTCTATATGGTGCGTGAAGGTGTCGGTGAGCGGCTAGAAGCATTTGTGAGCGCTGGAGGTACACTCGTAACAACATATTGGAGTGGTATTGTAGATGAAAATGATCTGTGCTTTTTAGGTGGGTTTCCGGGACCACTTAGGCAGGTACTAGGGGTTTGGTCAGAAGAGCTGGATGCACTTTATGATGAGGATGTGAACCTGGTAAAGTGTGTTGAAGGAAATGGGTTTGGGCTACAGGGTATGTATGAAGGGAAAATTTTTTGTGATTTGATTCATGCAGAAGGCTCTGAGATTCTTGCAACCTATGCAACAGATTTTTATGAGGGAAGGCCTGCACTTACATGTAACCATTATGGAAAAGGAGAGGCTTATTACATCACTTTTAGAAATAACGATGAATTTTTAGATGACTTCTATCAGACACTAAGTAAACGTCTACAGTTAAGAAGAAGTGTTGATTTGAAACTGCCAACAGGGGTGAATGTGCAGATGAGACAAGATGAATCACATCAGTTTAGTTTCTTTATGAATTTTACAGACGAAGAAAAATGTATTGAACTAGAAGAACTACGTGGCATTGATGTGGCATCTGAAAAAGTAATCCAAGGAGAATTGAGATTAGGTGCATATGGGGTCAAGGTGATTCGAGATCTCAAGAAGGAATCTTAAGGCGATAGAGGGAGAGCGGTTATGAAAGGGTTTGCACAGATATTAAATCAAGAATGGTATTTTATACAGGGGGAATTGAGAATCTAACAGAGGAAGAAATCTTCTTTGATGGGAGCATACACTATGCCTCATGTTATGACAATGCAGGGGTAAGAACATGTGCGAGGGATTCATGGGGATTTTGGCAACAATGAACCAGAGCAGTTGAGATTGTACTATACCCTTGATACCACTTTACCAACGGATGCAAGTATACCTTATGAGCGACCTATT
>JBOFIR010000039.1:0-13385 GCA_051650265.1 Cellulosilyticaceae bacterium | reverse complement strand
TACACCTTCTACTGAGGGGATGAATGCACAGATGTATTACTTTGTAGGTGCTAACCAAGAAGAAGTACAAAAAACAAGAGATGAACTATTTGATACAACCAATGAGAAACTTAGAAGCTTTGCACCGATCATCCAAGGGTGTTTTGAGCGTGATCAATATTGTGTTTTTGGGAATACTTCAAGTATTGAGCAAAACAAAGAGATTTTCGAGCAAATTACAAAAATCTAATCAAAAAAAAGCCAAGTACGCTTGGCTTTTACTTGATTTTAACGACAATTTCTTTTCAAGTGCGCGATTTTTTGATAGAATATACGATAGAGGTTTTAAACAAAAGAGAAAGGGGCAACCATAGATGGACTTTGTAGGTAAAGTTGTTGTGGTTACAGGAGCAGGGCAAGGGATCGGCGCTTGTATTGCTATGGCATATGCAAAGCACAAAGCGAGTGTAATTGTTGCTGAAATTGATACAGAAGCAGGGCGTGAAATAGAAGAGATGATTGGTGCATCAGGAGGAGATTGTTTGTTTGTCCAGACTGATGTAGGGAGTGAAGCATCGGTAAAGGAGATGGTTGTTAAAGTTGTAGAACGTTATGGCAAGATTGATATTCTCATTAACAATGCAGCAATCACTTCAGATGGGACGCTTTTTACAAGACCGATCAGTGCATTTGAAGAAGTTTTGCGTGTCAATGTAACAGGAGCTTATTTGTGTGCAAAGTATTGTAGCAGTCATATGATAGCTGATGGATGTAGTATTGTGAATATCGCCTCTACAAGAGCGCTTATGAGTGAGCCTAATACCGAACCCTATTCCGCCTCAAAAGGTGCGTTGCTTGCACTGACGCATTCTTTAGCAAGTAGTCTTGCACACAAAGTAAGGGTCAATGCGATTAGTCCAGGATGGATTGATGTGTCAGGATGGAAAAAGAGAAAAGATCGTAAATTTATGAGTTTGACAGAAAAAGACCATAATCAGCATTTTGCAGGAAGAGTAGGTATACCGGAAGATATCGCTCAGGCTGTTCTATACCTTACAACACCAGAGGCAGGATTTATTACAGGAAGTAACTTGGTGATTGATGGCGGCATGACTGTCAAGATGATTTATGCAGAGTAGGAGCTTATATGATAAAACAGTCTCAAAGTTATATTAGCAAGAAAAAAAAGAAGTACCTCCTTTTTGGAATCATGTGGAGTATTATTGTTGCGGCTATATTTGCAATTGGACTTGTAAAATACGGAGAAAGAGCAAATACTTTTACTGTAGTCGCAGCAGTGTTGGTATTGCCACTTGCTCAAAATTTCACCCGCTTTTTTGCATTTAGTAAATACAAGGACCCAAGCCCTATTCATGCGGAGATTCTAGAAGAGCTCAAAGGCGCATATGGGCTCTATCATGGGGCTATTGTACCTGATGCAAAATATAATTTTAGTTTTGATCATGTGGTTGTCACGACGCATAAGGTATACTTTATAGCTGCAGATAAAAAGAAAATCAATGCATACAAAACTGAGCTAATTAGGCGCCTTGATGCAAAAGGTATTGGCTATTCTCAAATACACTTTATTTATGCTGAGACAGAAAAAGGGTTAAGGGCTGCTGCAAATGATATACAGAAAAATGTGAGTAGTCAGATGGACCAAGGACTAGAAAAAAATATGCATATTATTGAAGGTATGCTAATGTAGGAGAAAAGCATGAGAGAAATTACAATTACACATTTAGAGGCCAATCAACGTTTGGATAAGTTTTTAATGAAATATATGAAAAAGTGTCCAAAGAGTTACATATATAAATGTATGAGGACTAAGAAAATCAAGTATAATGGTAAAAAGCCACAAGGGAATGAGATTTTACAGGAAAATGATGTGTTACGTCTGTTTCTAACAGAGCAGCAATTGGCTGAGTTCCAAGAAATCGCACCTATCAATGAGGTACCTATTCATTTTTCTACAGTGTATGAAGATGAACATATCCTGATTGTGAACAAACCACTTGGTTTATTAACTCAAAAAGATACAAAAACAGGAACAAGCCTTGCAGAAGAGGTACTCACATATCTGACACAAAATAGTAGTTATGACGCTGTGACTGCAAAAGGTTTTACACCCGCACCTTGTAACCGGCTTGATCGCAATACAGCAGGGATTGTATTAGTAGGTAAGAATTTGCCAGCTACCCAAACACTTAGTGAGATGCTCAAGACAAAACAGATTTCCAAATACTATATGAGTATTGTACTTGGTCGTATTAGTAAGCCGATTACCCTAAAAGGTTACCATATCAAAGAACAGGGGCGCAACGAAGTCAAGATTGTAGATCATTATGTTGAAGGTGCAAAGCCTGTTGAAACACGTATTTTACCGCTACAACATAACGGACGCTATACTTTGATAGAAGTACAGCTTGTTACAGGTAAAACCCACCAGATTCGTGCACATTTAAGTCAAATTGGACATCCGATTATTGGAGATCCAAAGTATGGAGAGGCAAGTGAGAATAATTACTTCAAAGGCAAATATGGCTTACAGTATCAGTTCCTCTGTGCGTATAAAGTTAAATTCGAATTATGTAAGGAACCATTCCAATACTTACAAGACCGTGTCTTTACTGTGACTGCACCGGAAATCTATTCTCGTATTTGTAGAGAAGAAGGGCTCATAGAAATTTAAGCTACCTATTCATATAGGTAGCTTTTCTAGTGGGTGATATAAGTACTAAGTTGCTGGGTGAGTGTAGAGTGACGAAGATGCTGTGAACACACGATTGCAGACTCATAATCTTCTAGCTTGATGAAGAGTTTGGTTGCACGCTCATAGTGCTTTTTGAAGTACAGTGTGATCGCAACTTCTTCTATCTGGTGGCGCCCTTCGTATTTTTTAACAGGGTCATCGCATGCATTAAAGCACTCTAGCGCAAGGTTAAATTGCTGAGCTAGAAGAAAACAGGTACCGGCTTCGAAGACTAGACCGTGTTTGCGATAGATCTTAGCACCCTTCAAAGGATTGAAGAAGCTATAGAAGTAGGCTGCTTTGATGGGATTGCCAATCTGTTCACAAAAGCGTGCACCATCTTCATAGTAGTGATAGGCAGTGGCAATTTCAAGTGCTTTAGATGGAAGTTCTAGTTTCATATAGGTATACATGAGATCTTTGTGGGCATTGCATTTGGCAAAACAGTAGGCTGCTTTATCAAAGCGCTCAAGGCCCGTATAGTATTTGGCTGCTAGAAAGTAGAGTCTATGCTTTTGTAATAAGCGAGCTTGCTCGGCGAGGGAACTTTTGAAAAAAGGAATTTTGCCTGTGAGACATTTGACCAAAAATGAAAAGTATCGTAACAATACAATCCCCCCTAAAAATAATCTACTACTATTTTACCATATTTTTACATTAAATCAAGAAAAGAGGAAAAAAATGGGATATTGGAATACAAGAGGCCTGAGAGGTAGCGTACTAGAGGAGACAATTAATGTCACAAATGAACTTTATCTCTCTAAAAGTATGGGATTGATACAAAAGATTCCAACACCGATCAAACCGATTACGATTGATCAAACGAAACGTGTCATCACGTTAGCCTATTTTGATCAGAAAAGTACTGTTGACTATATAGGTATTGTACAAGGCGTCTCGATTTGCTTTGATGCGAAAGAGACCACGAAGGAGAGTCTACCTATTGCCAATGTGCATGAGCATCAGATTCAATTTATGGAGGCATTTGAAAAGCAGGGCGGTGTGGCATTTTTGATTGTGTATTTCAAACGTTATGAGCGCTATTTTTATCTGCAATTTGAGCTCCTCAAAAGGTTTTATGATGCAGCTCAGGTAGGTGGGCGTAAGTCTATTCCCTATAGTGCTTTTGCTGAAGCTTATGAGATTCCAATAGAAGGTGGCATGTATCTCAACTATCTTAAGGGACTTCAAAAATTTTTAGAGACGTAAATGTAAACTTGTGTATAAAGCCCGAAAAAAGTGACCATAATCTCAAGGAGGTGATTACTATGAAAAGATTAGTACTCCTAGGGATTATTTTTGGTTTGAGCCTTCAGGTAGGTTGTAGTATGAAAGAAGCACCTACTATAGAGGTGACCGCGCCTGCGAGCCAAACTAAACATACAAACGTGGAGCTTTATATTGAAAATACAGTAGCACAAGGGCCCTATGAGCCAGATGAAGGGATTTACCTTGGAGCCTATGCCCAGGAGAATGCCGAGATCTTTAAACAAGGTCAGGTATTTAAGGTTTTTCAGTTTACCAAGACACATCCTGTAACAGATCAAGATCTGCTCAGGTGTATTGCAGAGCAGAAAGTACCTTATATCAAGGTGTTGATGACAGATGAGTATGATATGACTGCTATTTACCAGCTTGTAGGCTCATTGCGTTCAAAGTACAAAACACCATTATTTATTGAGTTATATCCCGTCAGTCAAGAGGTGAAGGATGCAACGCAGTACAAAGTGTACTATGAGCAGGCTTATGAGATTGTAAAAAAATATCTCCCCGAGTCTGTTATTGTATGGAGTATCGATTTTGAACGTGCCCATGAAAGTGTGCTTTACTATCCAGGAGATCATTTGGTAGATTGGGTGGGGCTTAATATGTATATGCCAAGATTCAAGGATGGACAGCTCTATGAGCCAGATGTCACCACAAAGCTTGACATGTGGTACAAGAGCTATCAAAAACATAAACCGATGCTCATCTCATCCCTAGGGATTTCTCATTTTTCAAAATTAGACCATACCTACACCGTTGAGTACACCAAAGATAAGTTGGATTTCTTCTACACCAAGTTGCCAGAGTTATACCCAAGGATCAAGGGGATTATTTATGCAGATGTGGATTTGAGTCAAGTCTACAAAGATGGAACTGAGGACTATCGGATCAGTAGCCAGTTACAGTTGTCAGAACATATGACAAAGCTATGGCAGTCACCAAACTTCAAACATACGCTTATGAAGTCAGCTGGGAATGAAGGCAAGACTTATATGAAGTATACAGTACCCGTTTTAGAGTATGAGGAGCGTGTGTATGTAGATTATGAGTATATCAAAGAAATTGTAAATTTAAAGGATTTTGAGAATGAGGCCTTTATTCAAGATGAAAAAGGTAAGGCTTATTACGACCTTGCACAGCTTAAAAAAGAACACGCTATTTATAGTCAACCATAAGAGGGATACATTACGTAGACCTCTTATGGTTTTTTATGTATAAGTGAGAAAATACAAGGGATTTATGAAAAGTTTGATCAAGTAAAAATAAGTTGTGGACAAGGAAGGATGAACAAAAAGTTGTATAAAATTATCATGTAATGGAGGTTTTATCCATATATTTGATAGTGAACAGATTTACTTCATAAAGGAGTGATAAGTATATGGTAGATTTCTCTCAAATGATATTAGATGACAGACATTCAAGGAAAGATTCGGGGTTCAAGGGGACCTTTCTTGATTACTTACATATCATTGAAAAAGATCCTTTAAAGTACACCTTAGCCCATGAAAAGATTTACAAACTGCTTGTAGAACCAGGTGTTGAACTCATCAAGACAGAAGAAAGTCCAAGATTACGACGTATTCATGGAAATGATACAATCAAACGGTACAATTTCTTTAAAGATGATTTCTTTGGAATCGACCGCACCTTGATGAAAATTGTGCGCTACTTCCACTCAGCAGCAATGCGAGGGGAGGAGTCAAGACAGGTGCTTTATCTTGTAGGACCTGTTGGTGCGGGAAAATCCTCATTGATTGATGCAGTCAAAAGATTGCTTGAAGAAAGTCCTTCGATTTATGCTTTGGAAGGTTGTCCGATGCGTGAAGAACCACTGCACCTGATTCCAAAACATAGCCGTAAGCAATTTGAAGAGATACTAGGTATTCATATTGAAGGGGATCTGTGCCCTGTATGCCGATATCGACTGATTCATGAATTTGGTGGTGCCTATGAAAAGTTCCCTATTATCAAAACAGACTATTCTATTCGGTCTCGTAAAGGGATTGGTGTTGTACCACCAGTTGATCCAAACAATCAAGATACGTCTGTATTGGTAGGCTCAATAGATATCTCCAAGATGGACCTTTATCCTGAGGATGATCCACGTGTACTCTCTCTCAATGGTGCATTTAATGTAGGTAACCGAGGGCTCGTAGAGTTTATTGAAGTCTTCAAAAATGATGTAGAATATTTGCATACAATGATCACAGCAACACAGGAGAAAAATGTACCGTCCCCTGGAAAAGGATCAATGATTTATTTTGATGGGGTGATTCTTGCCCATTCCAATGAGGCGGAGTGGAATAAGTTTAAATCTGATCATACAAACGAAGCAATTCTTGACCGTATTGTTAAAATTGAAGTGCCTTATTGCTTAGAGCTTAATGAGGAAGTCAAGATCTACCAAAAGATGCTCAGTAAGTCTAATTTTAAAGCTCATATTGCACCTCATACCCTAGAGATTGTTTCTACATTTGCTATTCTCACACGTCTTTCACCATCCAATAAAGTGGATCCACTCACCAAACTCAAAATTTATAATGGTGAAGAGATTATTGAAAAAGGAACAACCAAGCGTATTGATATCATGGAGTTGAAAGAAGAGGCTGAACGTGAGGGTATGAGTGGCATCTCTACACGTTTTATCTCAAAAGTACTAGACACAGCCTTATCAGAGTCTGAATCTGATTGTATCAATCCGATTTGTGTAATGGAGACATTGATCAAAGAAGTTAAAGAAATGGCTATAGGAGATGATACGAAGAAACGCTACCTTGGATTTATTCAAGATACGATCAAGAAGGAATATCATAAGATTCTTGAAAAAGAAGTTACAAAAGCCTTTATACATGGCTATCGTGAGCAAGCAGAAGATTTATTTAACAATTATCTTGATCATGCTGAGGCTTACGTGAATAAAACCAAGCTTAAAGATAGCAATACGGGAGAAGAGCTTAGTCCGGATGAAGTATTCATGCGTTCAATTGAAGAACAACTAGGTATTACACAAAGTGGTGCTAAAGGCTTTAGACAAGATGTTACAGCGTATATGTTCTCTGTTGTAAGAAGTGGTGGCAAAGTAGACTATACTTGCTATGAACCACTTCGAGAAGCGATTGAAAGCAAACTAACAACTTCTGTGCGTGAACTCTCACGTATTATCACGAAGAGTAAAGTGCGCGATAAAGAACAAAATCATAAATACGATGCTATGGTTGAAGAAATGAATAGAAACGGCTACTGCGATCACTGTTGTAATGTTATTCTAAAATATGCTGCGAATAATCTGTGGAAGGATTAAAAAAGTTATATGGCTATTTTTAAAGAGTTTAAGTCAAATAGCAGAGACCGTAGTATTGAGGATCGTAGAAGACATAGGGAACTTGTAGAGAAAAGTATTAAAGAGAACATCGGAAGTATTATTTCAGAAGAAAGTATTATGGGCCGAACCAAGAATAAGAAGATTAAGATTCCTATCAAAGGATTGAAGGAATATTACTTTAGATATGGAAAGAACCAAAAAAATGTTTCTGCAGGAACAGGGCAAGAGGAAAAAGGCCATCGTATTCCAAAAGGAGAAAAAGGTGGTAATGGTACGGGAGAAGATGGGGCAGGCAATCAAGAGGGAGAAGATGTATACGAAACAGAAGTTACTATTGATGAGGCTATTCGCTACTTGTTCGAAGATTTAGATCTACCTTATCTAGAGCAGAAAAAGTATAAGGAGATTGAGTCTATGGATGGGTGCAAGCGTTGGGGGATACGAGAGAAAGGTATTCCGCCTCGTCTTTCCAAAAAACATACGGTGATGGCAAAAATCAAGCGTGAGAAGTGTTTACAACGTGCACAAAAAGAGCTGGGCATAGATACAGAAGGCGCAAGGGTACCATTTCATGAAGATGATCTCAAATATTTTCACACCAAACCTAAGATTCAGAGGGATTCCAACGCAGTCGTGATTTGTATCATGGATACATCAGGCTCAATGGGGCATACCAAAAAATATCTCGCAAGAAGTTTCTATTTTCTTCTCTATCAGTTTGTAATGGTGAAGTATGTGAATGTTGAGATTGTATTTGTAGCCCATACAACTACAGCTAAGCAGGTGACAGAGGATGACTTTTTCCACCGTGGAGAAAGTGGCGGAACCTATATTAGTAGTGGTTACCAAAAAGCACTTGATCTGATTGATGAAAAGTATAATCCAAATGTATGGAATATTTATGCATTCCATTGTAGTGATGGCGACAACTGGGGTGAAGATAATGAACAGGCGGTTGCACTAGCCAACAAACTTTGTGAAGTGTGCAATTTATTTGGTTATGGAGAGATCAAAACAAGCACTTATACAAGTACCATCATGAATAAGTACCTCGAGGACGTGAAACACCACAATTTTTCTGCAGTTAAAATCTTCAAGAAAGAAGATGTCTGGACAGCATTTGTTAATATGCTTAAGGTAGAGCGGCGGATCACTGAGCAGGAGGGAGAGTCATGAACTATACGCTAAATGAACTGATGGCATACAATGAAAAAATTGAAAAAATCGCCAAACGTATTGGTCTCGATTACTATGAGCAAGAATTTGAAATTATTAGTTTTGAAGATATGCTTTGTTATGAGGCGTATGTGGGGATGCCATCACATTATCCCCACTGGAGTTTCGGTAAAAACTATGAGCGTACCAAGACACTGTATCAATACAATTTGACCGGATTGCCTTATGAAATGGTTATCAATTCAGATCCTTGTAGTGCCTATTTGATGAAAGATAATACTTTGCTTTTGCAGGTGCTGACCATAGCACATGTATATGGTCATAATGATTTCTTTAAGAATAACCGTATGTTTAAGGAATATACGCGTGCTGAATATACGGTGGAGATGTTCAAAAATCATGCACTACGTATCAGAAACTATATACAAGATCCAAGTATTGGTTATGAAGAGGTTGAGCGGATTTTGGATGCGGCACATGCAATCAAATACCACTGTGGGGCGTTCAATAAGTTGACTACACATCCAGAAGAAAAGATCAGTTATCCTTATGAGAATTTGCTAGAGTACCTTTGCTTGTATGGCCATTTGGAAGAGTGGCAAAGGGATGTACTGACTATTGTTATGGAAGAAAACCGTTATTTTGTACCACAGATTGAGACTAAGATTATGAATGAAGGATGGGCAAGTTTCTGGCACTATACAATTTTGAACGAGCTTGGCCTTGATACTGCAATGCAAATTGAATTTTTGAAAGTGCATAATGGGGTCATTTCACCAACAAAAGGTTCTCTCAATCCCTATTATATTGGGTTTAAGATTTGGGAAGACCTCTACAACAAGCACAATGGTGACTTTAAAGTACTTAGTCAAATTCGGGAAGTGGAGAGGGATGCATCCTTTATTCGAAACTATCTTACCTATGAGATTTGTAGGGAAACGAATTTGTTTGAATTTGAAGATGAAGAGCGGTATTATGTGATTTCAGAAGTATCCAATGAAAAGGGATGGCGTCAAGTGCGTAACACCCTCGCTAACAATGTAGGGCTTGGAAGTATACCTGTGATTTATGTGGAAGACGTCAATCGCAATGAGAATACGTTGATTCTGTCTCATGCCTTTGATGAACGGGAACTGAACTTGACCTATGCTGCAGAAACACTCAAACATATTCAAACGTTATGGGGTGGCAAAGTGCAGCTGAATACGGTGCTGACCAATATGCCGCGCAAGATCATATGCAATGAGAGTAAGAAAGTATTGATTGAGAATGGTAGTAATACTTAGAAAGGACCCTCGAGAGAGGGTCCTTTTGCTATGTGAAAAAAAGGTAGGCGGGCTTAAAAAATAATAGTATAATGAGAGATAGACAATCGAGGCGCGAGACAAATGGAGGATAAATATGGTATTTAGAATGTGTACAATTGCAAGTGGAAGCAGTGGTAACTGTACCTTTGTACAAGGTGGAGAAACGATGATCCTAGTAGATGCGGGGCTGAGTGGTAAACGTATTATCAGTGGACTTGATCAGATCGATGTTGACCCAGAACGTATCAGTGGGATACTGATCACCCATGAGCATGGTGATCATATCAAAGGGGTTGGTATACTGAGCCGGAAGTTTAAGTTGCCAATTTATGCAACAGAGGCCACTTGGAAAACGCTGCTCGACAATAATATGATAGGGAAAGTGGACCCTACATGTATGAGAACGCTAGAAAAAGACATGCCTATTCAAATTGGGGAGCTCAAAGTACTACCTTATAAAATCTATCATGATGCCACAGATCCAGTGGGCTATGTATTCGAATATGGTGGTAAAAAGATGAGTCTAGCAACGGACTTAGGCAAAGTGGATCGCTATATTATTAATCATATCCAAGGCTCACATGGTATTTTGCTGGAGTTCAATCATGATATTAATATGTTAGAAGCAAGTAGTTATCCGTTTTCGCTCAAAAGACGTATTTTAGGTGATGAGGGGCACTTGTGCAATGAGTTAGCAGCCAAGGTGCTTGCTTATATCTACCATGATGCTCTTGAATGGGCGATACTTGGGCATTTAAGCAATGAAAACAATCTACCAGACCTAGCCTTCTTGTCTGCAAAGAATGCACTAGAAGAGCAGAATATTAGGCTTGGCGAAGATATCCATGTGGAAGTTGCAAAGCGTGAAGAAGTTTCAAGGTTTTATGATATCAAGTTTTAAAAGATAAAGCTCCCTTATTGATTTAAGGGAGCTTTTGATGTATAAATCTAAGCCAAAAAGTCAAATTAAGAAGGAGACTATTTAAAAAGATTGGTGGGGTAGCCATGCAGGCTTCTTTAAGTCAACATATTTTTCTGTTTCCCTTTAGTTGGCAGATGGATCTTTCAGCTACAACCTATTTATTAATGCAACATCATCAAATCAAGAAGTCACGGATCCAAAAGTTAGAGAATTGGGAGGCTGAGCATTTTACGCTTCAGACAGATAAAGAATACAATGAATTTGTTTACTTTTATAGACCTGTGCGCCCTGTATTGTACACTATAGATCAGATGCCGCAACTGGTACTCAATTATAAGCATAAGCTATTAGGAGAAGGGGTTAGAGGACTCCGAGTCTGCATCAATCAAAAAGTGTATGAACTCGAACTAACTAAGGTGACACTCAAACTCTATAAGAGCGGGGTGGGCATTCTAAGCCTCTGTGTAGATAATGCACACTATCATGAAAAAGAAGATATTTTGAAAATCAATGGGCTAAGTAGGTGTATCTATCCACAGGTATTGCCATTAGAAGCAGCCAAAGAGGCCTATCACCCTGATTGGATTCGTATTCATGATGGTAAGCACATTCATATAGAAGATCAGTTTGATCAATCGTATCGGCAGATTCCTATTTGTATCTCTCACTTCATCTTAGAGATTCTAGGTAAAGAGTTTATACAGGCCAGCCATCTGCAAGTAGGTAAGATTGCGATAGACCCGTTGTTAGGTGGCCAGATGTTTACCCTTTGTATGGTCAAATGTACACAAGGGGTTGAACCACTGAGTGAAACAGATCAGATTGAGAGAATACTGGGGGAGTTGATGCTTGTGCCAGAGGAAGAGAAACGGCTATGTGAATATGGTAATATTTCTTACTTGAATCAGAAACGAAAGGTCTATGGCATGAGTAAAAGTGCATTTGCGTGTATCAGCCATGAGGGCGTAGATGTGAGGCTGTATGATCAATTGGTGACACTTGCCCTTATGCAACGCGTAACACTTTTACATTTTTCGGCTGAGCTTGCAACAATCTCTACTTTACCCAAGCAACAGCTGGTACAAGGTATTCAGAGCATCTATGAGATCTATATTCAGTTTATCAATCAGATGTATTTCTCTGAGATTACCCTTGATTTGGAAGGGACACAAATTTACCAATTGCTGATGAGTAAACTCCGTATTCCGGAAGAACTGAGGCAATTAGACTTTGAAATGCAGGAGATTCATGAGTATGCGGCCCTTGTTGATCAGAGTCAATCAAAGTTTAAGCTAGATATGGCTACAGTTATTGGGGCAGCTCTCGTGATCCCTACTTTTGTAACAGGTTTTTTTGGAATGAATATTATGCAAGATCATTTTTTGGATTGGTGGACCCATAAGGAGGTAGCGTTGTGGATGAATGCCTATGTTTTCTTACCTGTCATGGTAGTAGTTATGGCATACTTTGGAAGCCAAAAGCGAAGTCGTCTTTACTTGCTCCAAAGAATTTTGGCTGTATTTATTTTTCTAGGAAGTTTGGCAATCATTCTCTTTTTTGGATGCGGGATCTCAGCGACTGCATAAAAAATACCCTTCAGCATTTAAAACTGAAGGGTATTTTGAGGTTTAAAGAGTCTCTAGTGTTTCAAGCTCTTTAAGAAGCCCTCTGAATACGGAAAGTGCATTGGCGATAGGTTCAGGAGAACTCATGTCAACACCAGCACCCTTTAGAAGATCAATTGGATCAGCTGAAGAACCGCCGCTCAAGAAAGCTTTATAAGCAGTAACAGCAGGCGCACCCTCGGTGAGGATTTTTTGAGAAAGTGCAATGGCAGCTGAGTAGCCTGTGGCATATTGATAAACATAGAATGGTGTATAGAAGTGAGGAATACGTGCCCATTCCATACGGATTGCATCGTCGACGCACACATGCTCGCCGTGATAAAGTTTAACAAGGTCATAATAAGTTTGAGAAAGGAGATCCGCAGTTAGGGTGATCCCTTCGCAGTTCATCTCATGTACTTTTTTCTCAAATTCCGCAAACATCGTTTGACGATAAACAGTAGTTCTAAACTGCCCGATAAAGTAGGTGATCAGATAAGCTTTGAAAGCTGGATCTGTAACCGTTTTGAGTAGGTGCTGCATAAGGAGTGCCTCGTTTACTGTAGAGGCCACCTCAGCTACGAAAATACAGTATTGAGCATATGGGTATTGTTGTGTATGGTGAGAAAGGTAGCTGTGCATTGCATGGCCCATCTCATGTGCCAATGTAAAGAGGTTATTCACATTGTCGGTATAGTTCATAAGAACGTAAGGATGAGGCGCCCCATATGTTCCCCAAGAGTAAGCACCTGTACGCTTACCTGCATTCTCGTATTTATCGATCCATCTGTTTTCAAAGGCTTCTTTGAGAAGCGCTTGATAGTCACTACCTAGTGGGGCCATTGCATCAATGACAATTTGACTGGCTTCTTCAAAGGAAATCTTCTTCTCGAAATTGCTAGAAAGTGGTACGTTGAGATCGTATATGTGTAGCGTATCTACACCAAGATGTTCTTTGCGGATCCCGTAGTAAGTATACATGAGATCAAGATGTTCATGTACTGTATCGATGAGGTTGTTATAGACAGATTCGGGGATATTGTTGCTATCTAGT
>JBOFIR010000038.1:0-9426 GCA_051650265.1 Cellulosilyticaceae bacterium | reverse complement strand
CATACAGAAGCTTTTTTGAAAACAAAGAGATTTTCCTTGAACTCTTACAAAGTTTTGTACAGGAAACATGGACGACTAAATTACAAGTAGATAAGCTGACAGAAGATAAAAGTCATTATATTCTAAGAGATTTTGAAGAAGCGGAAGCAGATATTGTTTATCATGCAACAATTGAAGGGCAAGAAGTTGTGTTTTGTATTTTATTGGAGTTACAATCAACCGTTGACCATAGTATGACTATAAGGCTCTTCTACTATATTGCGGAAATTTGGAGAAAATATCTAAAGAAATTTGAAAGAGACGAAGTTAAAAGGAAAGACTTTAAGTTACCTGCGGTTGTACCCATTGTACTCTATAATGGTGAAAAAGGTTGGACAGCTACAACACATTTCAAGGAAAAGGTGAAAAGAGCAGATTTGTTTGGTGACTATGTCATAGACTTTAAATATATCCTTATCAATGTGAATGATTATAGTAAAGAAGACTTAATAGCTATTCAAAACACTGTAGCAGCCGTCTTTTTACTAGATCAGAAAATCGATTCTGTAGAATTTATTAAGCGAGCTGCAATCGTAGCAACAGAATTTAATGAACTAACAGAAGAACATAAACTCAAACTAAAAGATTGGCTAGACCATATCATAGAAGACCCCGTTAGACAAGTGGTATTAAATTTATTAGATGCAAATAAAGAAGAGGTGAATAGAATGACTGCAAACATTACAAAGACCCTCCAAGAAGAAAAGAATCAAGCAAGAGAAATGGGAAAACTAGAAGGAAAATTAGAAGGAAAATTAGAAGCGGCTAGAGCTTTATTGGATGTTTTAGAAGATGAAGTCATTGCTAAAAAATTAGAACTTCCATTAGAAACTATAAAAAAATTAAGAGGCTAAAATAAAGGTGCATAAAGATAGAAAATATCTGAAGTGCACTTTTAATTTAATTTTAGGGGGGCTGTAGCAGAAATTGGCTTTGGGTTAGTATGTTATGCAATAATAAGGTTACTTATTTATTTTATAGATGAATTAGGAATTATAGGAGAGAAAAATGATTATTAGAGCATATCACCCATCAGATTGCAAAGTGTTGGCAGAACTGTTTTACAACACGGTTCATACAGTAAATGCAAGAGATTACACAAAGGAACAATTAGACGTATGGGCAACGGGTCAGGTGGATTTAGAGAAATGGAATCAGTCATTTCAAGCGCATGATAGTATTGTGGCAGTTGATGAGGGAATCATTATAGGTTTTGGTGATATAGATCACACAGGCTATCTTGATCGATTGTATGTCCATAAGGATTATCAGAACAAGGGTGTTGCTACTGCTATTTGTGAGAAGTTAGAACAAACAACACAAGGCGTCATTATGACCCATGCTTCTATTACTGCAAGACCTTTTTTTGAAAAAAGAGGGTATAAGGTAATCAAAGAGCAGCAGGTAGTAAGGCAAGGCGTTGTGCTTACAAACTTTGTTATGGAGAAAAAATTATAAATCTCGGTTACTAATCAATAGGTATAGCACTTCAATCAAAGAGACAGTTATTGATTAAGATGAGGGGAGAAAAGGAGTGTACAATAGTGATAAAAGCTAAAAATACTTTAATGTTTATGGTGTTGGGAATGATTTTATTAGGGCTAGTAGCTTGTTCTAATAACACTAGTCCAGTAAAGCAAGATGTATCATCAAATGGTGAGTTTGAACAAATTTATTTATATGGAGAAGCTCATGGTGTAAAGAAGATTTTAGACAGAGAATTTGAATTATGGTATGACTACTACCATGAACAAGGGATGAGACATTTATTTATTGAATTTCCGTACTATACCGCAGAGTTTTTAAATATATGGATGCAATCAGATAATGATGAAATTCTGAATGAAGTGTACGCAGATTTGAAAGGTACTCAAGGGGGAGGGGCAGAGGCTAAAGAATTTTATGAAAAAATAAAAAAGGAGTGCCCTGAAACTGTTTTTCATGGAACAGATGTTGGGCATCAGTATGCTACTACAGGAAAAAGATTTTTAGAGTATCTTAAACAAAATGGATTGGAAGATTCGGAGCAGTATACATTAACACAAGAATCAATAGAACAAGGTAAGCGTTATTATGAACAATATGATCATGTGTATCGTGAAAATAAAATGACAGAGAACTTTGTTCGTGAATTTGATAAACTAAGTGGTGAAAGTATTATGGGTATTTATGGAGCTGCACACACTAGGTTAGAAGATATGGATTATTATACGAAATCCGTCCCATGTATGGCAAATCAACTAACAAAAAATTATGCGAGTATCCTACATACCGAAGATCTATCTGCTTGGGCAAAAGATATCGAACCTTATAGGATAGATACCATTAATGTTGCAGGAAAGGATTATGATGCCTCCTATTTTGGTGAACAAGATTTAACAGGATTTACTACAGACTATAAGTATCGCGCGTTTTGGCGGTTAGAAAATGGATATGATGATTTTAAAGATAGGGATAAAACACAAGATGTGCTTCCTTATGGTGAATACCCTATGTTAATTGAAAAAGAGCAAGTATTTGTGATAGATTACATAAAATTAGATAATTCTGTTGAGAGGAAATATTATCGTTCAGATGGACGTATTTGGAATGAATTACCCTCTACAGAGGAGTTTATAATAGATTAGTCAGGCGACTGATATTTGAACCATGAGGGGGATATGTTTAGAGGGAGATGTTATCTATTGAGACAATGAGCAGGGGGACTTGGTATGAAAAGAAAATACAGCCAAGAAGAAGTTGAGAAATGCATGTCTGGACGCCTCTATATCAATAGAGATGATTTGAATATTTTCGTCAGAAGAAAAGGTGTTTACGCTTGGACGATGAACTTAGGAAATAGATGGTCTTGGATTATTATGTGTGGGGAAGTATTAGTTATAGTGATGCTACTCGCATTCGTATTTTAAGTATTAGGGGAAATTGAGATGAAAAAAATCAATATACTAAAGGCTAGTGTCACGTTTATTACATGTATACTAAGCATATTCCTATTAAAGGGGTATGGATACACAACTAGGATGCAAACAGGTACGATAACATATGTTTTTGAGGGAATTCCAGAGTTTCTTTTAACTCTAAGCTTATGTAGTTTAATGTGTGTTTTTATTATAAATACTAGAGGTAAATTGAGAGGAATTGGCATGCTGATAATAAGTGTTGTAATAAGTATAAGTTTCTTAACAGCAGCCTCAAAAACCCAAAATTATGTGCAAGTGAGTTCGCCCAATGGCACACATCAGGTATTGATAGCGGATCAACTTCAGGGGTTTGATATATGGAGAACTACTATTTATGAGCAAACTAATCGCTACAGAAAAAAGGTGATTGATGCTATAGTGGAAGAAAAAAATGGTGTCATAGCAAGTGATGAAGCTACAAAGTATGAGTGGCTTAATGAAGATTTGTTATTAATAACCTATCAGGATTATGGTAAAACCAAAAAAAGCTTAATCAATTTTTTAGACTGTAATGTTGAAGGTACAGAGGAATAACACTAAAGAAGAAGAATTGGATAAACCTTTTGTGGAGGCAACTGAAATGAACAAAATAAACGAAGCATTTTGGGAAGCATTAGACCAGTTGGTGGGTGAGTCGGAGCTCATCATTGATCGGCCAAAAGGGAGCGCCCACCCTAAGTATCCAGATCTGATCTACCAAGTGGATTATGGTTATTTGAAAAATACAACCTCTATGGATAATGGCGGCATTGATGTATGGCAGGGAACACTGCAAAATCAGGTAATAGATGCCATGATATGTACAGTTGATTTGATGAAGAGAGATTCAGAGATCAAGATCTTGAGGGGATGTACAGAAGAAGAAAAGGATATTGTCTATCACATGCACAACCAGACACAGAGTATGAAAGGGATTTTGATAAGACGCTAAGGATAGCATAAACACAAAAAGGAGGACACTTGTATCTAACAAAGTGTCCTCCTTTTTGTGTGGCTGATTTATTTGGATGGCTGATCTTCTTGCTTTGATAAGGTATAAATACACATGAATCCTGCTACCAACATGAAACCACAGATTAGAAATTCACTAATGGACGGGAATCCTGGGAAAATCTTCACTACAGAGCCTACGATAAAGCCAAGGATGATGAGGTAAGTTGGCTTAGGATACTGAGTCATGGCTTTTTCTAGGATGCTGGTAGTGAGTAAGATACCTGCGATTAGGCCAAAACCTAGAGGGAGCAAATAAGGGAGATAAAGCTCCGTGATCGCACGCATGGTCTGGTCGTACATCCCGAGTAAGAGAAGCATATAAGAGACACTAATCCCTGGGAGAACCAATGCTACAGCGACGATAATGCCTGTGACAAATAGAAATAGTGTATGAGCAAGTCCAGCGCCTTGGGCACTAAATAAGTTGGCTGGGAGCATACCTAATAGGAAAATCAAGATCAATCCTAATAGGGGATAAACAACGCCTGACCAGGTGAAGCGTGATAGCTCAGCCTTCTTGTAGATCATAGGCACACCACCAGCAACGGCACCTATAAAGAAATAAAGCGTTGGCATGGGATGTCGCTCGATTAATGTCAATAAAGGTTTGGCGAATAAAAGGATACCGATCATGCCGCCAAGCGCAAAAATCCCCAGAAAGAGAGTATTGCGTGCAAAATCTTTTTTAAGAGAATTGACTGATGAAATAAGCTTGTCATAGACGCCTAAAATCATAGCCATAGAGCCACCACTTACACCTGGCACAAGCATCGTGCCACCTACACACATCCCTTTTAAAAATAATATTAATTTATTCCCAAACATAGCGATCTCCTTTTATGCGATGTCTTTATAGAAGTATGAACGAAAAACATATTTTTACATTCAGAATTTTATAATTATTATATAAAAACAATGAATCTTAGTCAATGAGATTTAAGAATCAAAGGGCTAGGATTGTAGGGTGGATGTAGTATATAATAGGATTAAATTAAATGGGGAGGGCAATAAAGATGGATTTATTAGAGAAAAATAAAAGACCTAGGCCAAGTGGTTGGCAATTAGTGATTAGATTAATTATCTGTATAATCGGATTGGGATGGGTGTTTATACAAACCTCATCGGCGGAAAGTATAGAACATATTGTGATCTTTAGTATTTTTGTACTCATCTATGTGTTACTAGGCTATCACTGCATGCCAGAGCCGGATTATTCAAATATGGGATGGATGGGAGGACTTATGGATAACCCGTTACGGATATCAGATGATTTTAATCGCCTTTTCTTAGCATTAAAAGTATTGTTGTATCCAGGGAAATTCATAGGCATGACAGTCGTGGCATGTATCAACTACATTAAAGGCTAGTTGGACAGATCATCACATAATGAAGGTGAATGAGGGCATATAGACCGCAATGAACTGCCTGAGGATGCAGCAGTAAGGGAAGCTGCTGAAGAAGCAGGTATACAAATAGAATTATATGATGCAGATAGTTTCAAAGGGATGAATATAAACACAGATAGAGAGAAAGTATTAATTCGACCTATGCATATGGTATGGGGAGAGATTGAAAAGGGGCATGAACACATTGACTTTGTGTTTTATGCAAAAAGTATCAGAGACAACCTAGCGCCTCAGGCAAATGAATCGGACATGATCGGGTGGTATTGTGAGACGGAGCTAGATGAAATGAAGGATGAGCTGCTAGAAGATGTTTACTGCATGGCAAAAGAAGCTATTGAAGTCTATAAAGCAGAGTAAGAGACTTGATGTACAGGGAGGGCGATATGAATAAAATTTTAATTATAGAAGACGATAAGCGTATTTGTGAGGAACTCAAATTCCTACTGGAAAATAACGATTATAGGGTAGCGGTCATTGATTCTTTTGAAGATGTGTTAGAGCAGATCAGAGTGTATGAGCCGCAGCTGATATTACTAGATATCAATCTACCTGTGAAGAGTGGCTATGAGCTGTGTAGTGAGATTCGAGGGCTATGGGATATCCCAATTATATTTGTGACAAGTCGTAACACGGACATGGATGAGCTCAATAGTATCATACGAGGTGGGGATGCTTTTATCACCAAACCGTACAATATTGCGATACTATTAGCGAAGATTGCGGCTTTGTTGAAGCGTTACCAAAAGGTGAGTGAGCGCAGTGAACTAGAACATCAGGGGGTAGTGCTGGGCATTGAAAATAACAAGTTAAGCTTTGGAGGAGAAGAGGTCATCCTGACAAAGAATGAGTTTCAGATTATGTATTATCTCTTTCGCAATAAAGGCTGTATTTGTAGCCGAGCAGATTTGATAGAGTATCTGTGGGATCAGCAGGTGTATGTAGAGGACAATACGCTCAGTGTCAATGTGACACGTATTCGTGAGAAGCTACACTTACTTGGAGTAGAAGACTTCATTGTCACAAAGCATCGTCAGGGGTATATGATATGAGGCTACGTGACTTTCTGAGGGATCACCTACTTGGCATGATTACTGTGGTTCTAGTGATTCTGATACAGAGTCTATTTTTGATGACGACAGGAAGTACTTATGGGACAGTCTTTGTATTAGCAGGCTTATGGATAAGCGTCATGATAGGCTATGTGCTATGTGTCTTTCTGGTGCGTCAGCAAAAGATGAAGAGATTGCTGGCACTACAAGAGGAGCTGGCGCAAAAGTACTTGATTGCTGAGCTGATGGACAAGCCGACAAGAGCGGATGATCAGGTGTACTATAGCGTGCTCAAAAAGTCTCACAAGTCAATGCTTGAGGAGATCGGGAAAGTAAGGCATGAACGCAGAGAATACCGTGAATACATCGAGCAGTGGATTCATGAGGTGAAGACACCTATTGCAGGACTCAACCTCTTGTGTGCCAATCACAAAAGTGAGTTGACAAGTAGTGTACTGCTAGAAGTCAATAAGGTGCAACATATTGCGGAGCAAGCACTATTTTATGCCCGAAGTGAATGTGTCGAAAAAGACTATCATATCAAGGAGCATACATTAGCAGATATGATTCATGGGGCTATTATGGAGAATAAACCCGTGCTGCTAAGCAACAAGGTGGCCATTGAAGTAGACAACTGTGAGCTGAGTGTGTTTACTGATGAGAAGTGGATTATATTTATCCTCAATCAGCTCATTAGTAATGCTGTGAAGTACCAGAATGGGCCGCTCAAACTGACTTTCCAAGGGGTACATGTAGGGGATCAGATTCAGCTTAAGATGAGAGATAATGGGATAGGCATCAGAGAGGATGAGCTTGTGAGGGTGTTTGAAAAAGGTTTTACGGGGAGTAATGGGCGAAGGCGTAGCCATGCCACAGGCATCGGGCTTTATCTCTGCAAGAAACTTTGTGATAAGCTAGGTGTTGGGATTGGGATCAGCTCCTGTACCCAAGGCACGACCATTATCCTAAGTTTTTATCGTAATTCATATATCCACTATGACTAGAGCTACCCCTTGGGGTGGCTTTTCTTCTTACAAAAATGAAAGAACTTTGTAAGAAAAGATGATACAGTAGTAGGCGAGAAGCCTTTATCCTATAGAGGAGGTGATGAAGATGAAGAAACTATTAGAGATTAAAAATATCCAAAAATACTATGGCAATGGGAGCATCGTGACCAAGGCGATTGATGATATGAGTTTTGAGGTAGCACAAGGTGAGTTTATCGCCATCATGGGGGCGTCTGGTTCGGGCAAGACGACTTTGCTCAACTGTATTGCCACGATTGATACAGTGAGTGCAGGTCAGATTTGTTTGGAGCAAAAAGATATCTCAGAGATTAGACCCAAAGAGCTGGCGAGATTTCGAAGAGAGAATCTAGGTTTTGTGTTTCAAGATTTCAATCTGTTAGACACGCTGACCATCAGGGAAAATATTGCAATGGCACTGACCATCAATCACGTGCCTGTAGATCAAATCGATGGGAAGATAGAGGCCCTTGCGAAGCGGCTCAATATCGTGGAGATATTAGATAAATATCCCCAGCATGTATCAGGGGGACAAAAGCAGCGCGGGGCTTGTGCTAGAGCGATTGTCAATCAGCCAAAGCTTATTCTGGCAGATGAGCCAACAGGGGCTTTGGATAGTCACTCCTCTAGGATGCTCCTTGATACGATCCAGAGCATGAACCAAGACTTGGGTGCAACGATTTTGATGGTTACCCACGATGCTTTTAGTGCGAGCTATGCCAATCGTATCTTGTTCTTGCAAGATGGTAGGATTTTTTCGGAGGTTTACAAAGGGGCACAGACACGCAAGCAGTTCTTTGGTCAGATCATGAATGTGATGACCACCCTAGGTGGAGGTGTGATGGATGTATATTAAATTAGCACTTCGCAATGCGAGAAGATCTATTAAGGAGTATGCGATTTATATCGTGACATTGACGCTATGTGTCGCGCTATTTTATGCGTTTTTGGCGGTGACAAGTGACTACTATCATCCAGAGTTTGGGGCACTTTATGGAAATTTAGAGATGATCGGGGAGGGGTTACCCTTTGCGATCGTAGGGGTAAGTAGCTTGCTCCTCTTTTTGGTCTACTTTGTCAATAAGCATATTATGCTCCAAAAACAAAAGGAGTTTGGGTTAGAGATCCTACTTGGGATGTCACAGCAGACCGTCGCATGGATCTTTTTCTGTGAGACTTTTATCATGGGGATTTTTTCTCTTGTATTAGGCATCGGACTGGGTGTGATGTGTTCGCAGTTTACCAATGCACTCCTACTGACGACCTTTGATCAACCTTTTGTATTTGTGTTGGCACTTTTCCCTGACACAACGATTCAGACGATTGCGCTCTTTATAGGGGTATTTATTTTGATAGGTTTGTCAAATGGCTATACCTTATCAAAGCGAAAAGTTGTTGAGATGCTAGGGGCCAATCAGGAGCATGAAGCAGGTTTGAGCGAATCCCGATTTGTGCCGATTTGTACAGTTTGTTTTGTTGTATTGATGTGTTATATGACACGGCATGGATACCTCAAAGCACAGATGCATTTTAAATTTGATAATAGACACCCGCTGTTGGTACAAATGATGTTTTATGGCAATATCTTCTTACCATTAAGCGGTGTTTTGATCAGCGGATGGTATCTGCTCAAAAAGTGGCGCGGCCAGTTGGTATTTGTGAACTATCTGAAGCGCTTGATGGTGATCATCGTGCTGATGAGTGTATGCTATCTTTCGGTACCTATTATGAGGACGGTCTACAGCATCACCTTTGATTCTTCAGAGGTATTGACCTATATGCAGTTTTTGGTGATTTCTATGATCTATTTGATCATTGCCTTCTACTATCTTTGTGGGAGCCTCTTTGCACAGCGCAAAGAAAATTCTCTAGCGTATCGTTATCATGAGGAGAACCTCTTTTTCTGTGGGCAGATCATGAGTAGGTTACAGACCAGTAGCAAGACGATGAGTGT
>JBOFIR010000037.1:0-31269 GCA_051650265.1 Cellulosilyticaceae bacterium | reverse complement strand
TGATCAAAGTCTGGGGTAAATATAATATTATCATTCAGTTTCGGATACTTTTCCAGTTCTTCCCTCAGTAACCTTTCACTTACAGGATCATATTGAATAAACGCCTTAAACGCTTGGTTGTACTGCCTTACTAGACTTGCGTAAGTATATTTCATAAAGATAGATAAGCGATAAGCTATCCAGTCTTTTGTAAGTCTCTTCTCAACAAATGGATTATTAAACTGTGTATACGGTACATTGAATTTACTCTTAATAACAACTTTCATAGCAATCCCCCGTTATTCACCACTTTATTTATGACACTTTCTCTTCAACTTAATCCTAACTACACCTTTAACTTATAAAAGATGTTTACTCTATCATATGCCTTGTCTTATTTAAAAGTGCCATAAAAAAGCGATGTTACAGCCCTCTATGAGCGTTGTAACATCGCTTTTTTATCGTTTATCTATTTTTCGTCCAGTGGTTTCTTGAGTAGTCCTAGCATGATAGCACCTACAAGTGCACCTGCAACAACTGCAATCACATAGCCAAATGGGTTTTCTATAACCGGTAGTACAAATACCCCACCATGTGGTGCACGTAGTGCACACCCAAACATCATAGTAAGTGCACCTGCAACACCAGCTCCTACTACTGCTGATGGAATCACACGAAGTGGATCAGCTGCTGCAAAAGGAATGGCGCCTTCTGTGATGAAAGAGAGCCCCATGATGTAGTTTGTAAGACCTGCATCTTTGTCTTTCTTAGAGAACTTACTTCTAAAGATTGTTGTCGCAAGGGCAATTGCAAGAGGTGGTACCATACCACCAGCCATTACCGCTGCCATAATGGCAAAGTTGCCTGACTCTAGTGAAGCTACACCAAATACATAAGCTGCTTTGTTGATTGGGCCACCCATATCAATCGCCATCATCGCCGCTACAACGATTCCTAACAACACCTGACTTGTTGTTCCCATGCTATTTAAGAAGTTTGTAATAGCTGCATTTGCCGCCGCTACAGGTGGGTTCACAGCAAACATCATGATCGCTCCAATAAGGAGTGTTCCAAACAAAGGATAAAGTAATGTTGGCTTGATGCCTTCTAATGACTGTGGTAAGTAACCAAAAACTTTACCAAGCCCTTTCACTAAATAACCTGCAATGAAACCTGCTAAGAGTGCACCTAAGAATCCTGCACCTCCTGTATTTGCCAACATACCACCTACGAAACCAACTGCTAACGCAGGTCTTTCACCAATACTCATGGCAATATAACCTGCTAATACTGGTAGCATAAAGCCAAATGCGGTATCACCTACACTCTTGAGGAATGCTGCAAATGGTGTATTAGATCCAAAGTTGGCTGGATTGATGGCATAGTCATCAAATAAGAATGCCAGTGCAATGAGTAATCCCCCACCAATTACAAATGGTAACATGTGAGATACGCCATTCATCAGATGCTTGTAGATTTGTCTACCAAAGCTCTCTTGCTCCGCTTCATGCGCCGTGGCCTTCCCTTCACCTTGGTGATGGTAAACAGGAGCATCTGCTGCTACTGCACGCTCAAGAAGCTCATCTGCCTTATGAATCCCATTAGCAACTTTGGTAATAATCACTTTCTTGCCGTCAAAACGTGCCATCTCTATCTTCTTATCTGCTGCTACAATAATACATGTCGCCCCATCAATTTCTGCTTGTGTCAGCGCATTTTTGGCACCTGTTGACCCGTTAGTTTCTACTTTAAGTGCAATTCCTTTATCCTTTGCCTTGTTTTGAAGACTTTCTGCTGCCATATAAGTATGTGCGATCCCTGTTGGACATGCTGTCACTGCAAGCACTGTATAGCCTTCAGATTTTGCCTGCGTAGGCACCTCAGCTTCTTCTACAGGGAACTTTTCACGTTCCTTGGCATCAATACACGTAAGAAAAGCTTCTTTTGTTGGCTCTTTCATCAAATCTGCAATGAAATTTTCATCCATCAGAATTGTTGACAATCTTGAAAGCACATCAAGATGCACATTCTCACCACCTGCTGGTGCTGCAATCATAAAGAAGAGCTTCGCTGGCGCGCCGTCCAAGCTATCATATTCTACACCCTCTACACTTCTTGCAACTGCAAGCGCTGGTACTTTGACCGCTGCTGTCTTGGCATGTGGAATAGCAATCCCATCCCCAATACCTGTACTTCCTTGATCTTCTCTTGTAAGTATTGCCGTTTTGTAGCCTTCCTTATCTGCAAGTGCACCTGTAGCGTTCATTAGGTTTACGAGCTTGTCTACCGCATCATTCTTGCTTGTCGCTTCGAAGGCAAGATTCATGCCACTTTGTTTGATTAAATCTACAATTCTCATGCTGTCATCTCCTTTGCTGTCTTTGGTCCTCTTTTATATTGAAAGTTGTCCTAGAAGCGCCTCCACCTCTATTCTCGTTGCGAGTTCTACAGAGAACGCAGATGCGCTTCCTGCCGCAATCCCCATCTTGAAAGCTTCTTCAAATTTCTCAGTCTGTACATAACCTGCAACAAAACCTGCAACCATAGAGTCACCTGCACCGACTGAGTTTTTCACTTGACCTTTCAGACCTGTATGTTTCATAACCTGCCCATCTTCTGTTACCAATACCGCACCATCACCAGCCATAGAAACAAGTACATTTCTTGCACCTTTTTCTTGAAGCTTCTTGGCATAGGTCACCACCTCATCTTGATCCTTGATCGTCACCCCAAAGAGTTCTCCAAGTTCATGATGATTTGGCTTGATAAGGAATGGGCCAAGAGGCAATACATTCATCAGAAGATCCTTTGTTGCATCCACTACGATACGTAAGTTCTTGTGTGCAAAATCATGCATAATCTGCTGATAGATATCACTTGGCACTGTGCTTGGAATACTTCCTGCAAGTACCAATACATCACCTGATGTCAATGCTTCAATTTGTGCATAAAGCGCACAAATATGCTCACTTGTAATTTCTGGGCCATTGCCATTAATCTCTGTCTCCTCATCACTTTTGAGTTTGACATTGATACGTGATAAGCCTTTTTCTAACTGGATAAACTCACTTGATACCCCAGATGCTTCTACCATTCTTGTGATTTCAACGCCTGTAAATCCTGCGATAAATCCTAGTGCCTTATTTGGAATCCCTAAGTTACTCAGTACAATCGATACATTGATTCCCTTACCACCAGGAAACATCTGCTCCTCTTGTGTGCGATTGACTGCATCCACTTTAAAATGATCGACCTTCACTAGGTAATCAATAGACGGATTTAAAGTTACTGTACTAATCATTGCTGTCCACCTCTATTATCATTGTCTTTTCATGTAATTTCTTATCCACTTTATCATTGGTAATGAGTGTCGCTTCATCAATCTGAGCAAAGCGTACAAAACTCACTTTACCAATCTTGCTACTATCTGCTAACACATAGGCTTCATTGCAGTGCTGCATGGCTTTTTCCTTGACCATAGCCTCTTCCATATCAGGTGTCGTATACCCTTGGCTACCTACACCATTGGCACCAAAGAAACCTTTAGTAAACTGATACTTATCTAGGTCCCCTATTGCACCAACACCTACGATTGCCTCTGTAGTAGCCTTTACCTGCCCACCTATAATGATTGTCTGAATCCCCTTACGGAGAAGTTTTGTCACATGACCAATACCATTGGTCACCGCAATCAAATTATCTGCATTGATATACTCAATCATAAGTTCTGTTGTTGTTCCTGCATCGAGATAAATCACATCCCCATCCCGAATAAACTTTGCTGCATGTCTTGCAATGCGCTCCTTCTGGGCGGGATTCATCCCCTGCTTATGATCCATGCGATACTCTACATGAGAGGCAACCCCCTCACTGAGCATAGCGCCACCATGTATTTTTTTGAGTTGTCCTTTTTCACCTAAAGCAGTCAAGTCCCTCCTGATTGTAGACTCTGACGTCTCAAACAACTCCACTAGTTCACCAACGCTGACACTGCCTTGTTGTCTCAGCCTTTGCAAAATCAATTGTTGTCTTTCTTCTGTTAACATGGTTATCACTTCCTTATCTCTATTCTACACGCACATTCAGTCATTTTCAATCATTTTCGGTCACTATTTATTCATTTCTAGTCAGATTCATTCATTTTCATTCACCATACTATTTATTATTTATCTATTTTTAAGTATTCATTCGAAAAGAATTATCATTTTTGTCCAATTTTACCCATTACTTTTAGAGGTTTTGCACACAAAGAAAGAACCCAAGGCTGTGATCCATGGGTTCTTCCTCTATTTTTGTGTGATTATTTGCGTCGGGCTCGCATTTGCTACAAAAATCATACTATCATAAAGTACCGCAGGCGGTTGAAACATACGATAACTTGGAGGAAGTATACGCATGAGCCAAGAATAGCTTTCCCCACGGGTACCCATATAGTTGTACTGAGCGATTACCTGCCCCAATTCAGAGTACGCAGGCACCTTTGCAAAGTCCAGCCATTTTTGCTGTTTTCTCATGATCACGCTTTCCTTTTTTTATGTGTGCTCTAAATTTTCAAACCTTATGTTGTGCCCGTTTATTGCACTTCGTGCAGTAGCTCTTCAGTAGAGATTTTGAATAATCTTGCCAGTGCAATGAGATTCGATGTGCTTGGGTCCGATGTACCATTCTCCCACTTGGATACTGCCTGTCTGCTGACCCCAATTGCCTCTGCAACAAACTCTTGGGTCATGTTACACGCTATTCGGTGTTGTTTCAAAACTTCACCAAGGGATTTTCTAATATTTGACTTTTCCTTTCTTATGGTTACTATACCAATATTTTGTGGTTGCCACTACCAACTATAACGCTACTTTTAGTTGCTCTTCGGTTGCAACTGGAAAAATGCTTCTTTATACAGAATATTAACGGCGTGATCTACAAAAAAATAGCATATCGCTTCACTATGCTAGACCACATGTGATTTGATATGCTATCCTTTACTTTATGCCTTTTTTGCTTTCGCTTCTGGCTTTTGTTTTTGCTTTTTGTTACGCTCCCATTTTCTCATCTCAAAGAGGAGTGGGCTGGCTACGAAGATTGATGAATAAGTTCCTGCAGCAATACCAACCATGAGTGGGAATGCAAATGATCTCACTGACTCTACACCGAAGATGTAGAGTAATGTCACCATGACTAAACTTGTTAAACTTGTATAGATTGAACGTGCTAAAGTCTGATTGATACTCGCATTGATCAGCGTTGTATCATCTGCTTTCATACGTCCTCTGTTCTCTCTGATACGGTCAAATACAATGATTGTATCGTTGTTTGAGTAACCGATTACAGTAAGCATCGCTGCAATGAATGAATTGTTGATTGGGATACGGAATAATGAATACACCGCCAACATCACAAGAACGTCATGCACGAGTGCAAGTACAGCACTTGTCCCAAACTTAAGATCTTTGAATCTGATACTGATATAGATCAGCATAAGGATTGATCCTAATACAACTGCTTCGATTGCTTTGGCTTTGATCTCGGGACTAATACTTGGGGATACAAAGTTCTCTGAAAGCATCGGACTTGTTTGCATTTTGTATTTATCCTTGATGGCTTTAACTAATGCTTCTCTTTGCGCAACCTCTGTAGGTTGTGTGGTTACGATGACCTGTTGTTCACCTGTTACCATCTGGAGTCTTGGATTTGGATCCCCTAAGTGTTCGATCACTAAAGGTCTGATCTCTTCATTCATATCAAAATCTTGTCCAATCTCAAGTTGCATAACAGTACCACCTCTGAACTCGATATCGTAGTTCAGCATACCATCACCTTTGATTGCATGATAAGGCATAGCAAGTAACCCTACAAGAATGACTACGAGTGAAAGCACATAAAATTTCTTTCTGTTTTCAATAAATTTCATGAACTATGCCTCCTTCACCTGACGTTTTTTTCTTGCACCAAACCATACAGGATTTTTGATTCCAATTCCTACAAATAGTTTGATAATATAACGTGTTACTGTAAGCGCTGTGAAAAGGGCTACCACGTTACCAATAATCAGTGTCATAGCAAGGCTCTTGATGAGGCCTGTTCCTAAAACATAAAGAACGACAGCTGACATCATCGTTGTCACGTTACCATCTACGATGGCATTGAGTGCTCTTTCAAAACCTGCATCAATCGCTGCACGTACATTTCTACCATTTTCAAGCTCTTCACGGATACGTGTGAAGATGATGACGTTGGCATCAACTGCCATACCGATGGAGAGGATAAAACCTGCAATACCTGGTAATGTCATCGTTGATTCTGTATAGCTGAGGATCATCAGTACAATGGCTACATAGAATGTAAGCGCGATATTCGCTGCAATACCATTGACTTTAAATAATATAAGCATGAATACTAAGATACAGATGAAACCAATCACACCCGCTTTAACACTTGTGTTAAGTGCGCCAATACCTAATTTTGCCCCTACACCATTTGAAGAAATTGGCTTGAGTGCAAATGGCAGTGAACCTGCTTCAATACGCTCTGCAAGTTGTTGTGCTGACTCTGGTGTAAAGTTACCTGAGATCATCCCTTTACCATCACTGATATGACTTTGGATGTTTGCTTGGCTAATCACGACACCATCAAGTGTAATGATGATTGGCTTACCAATATTATTTTTAGTGAACTCAGAGAAGAGCTCTGCACCCTCTTTGTCCATTTCAATACTTACAACAGGCTCTTGTACACCCAAGCTATTTGGTGCCATCGCTGCTGCTGCCTTAGAGATATTCTTTCCTGCAAGGACTTCTTTGCCT
The DNA here is from genome assembly GCA_051650265.1 of Cellulosilyticaceae bacterium. Classification (GTDB taxonomy): domain Bacteria; phylum Bacillota; class Clostridia; order Lachnospirales; family Cellulosilyticaceae; genus JBOFEH01. The sequence continues at coordinate 24,493 of JBOFIR010000037.1, read as the reverse complement.
TCACCATCATAGAAAACTAACATGGCTGTTGCAGCAATCTCATTGATTGCTTTTTGAGGATCATCTACACCAGGAATATCTACCCTAATACGGTTGCTTCCCTCAATCGCAACTTCCGCCTCAGTATAATTCTCTTTATCAAGACGGTTTTGAATCATAGCTTGCGCTGCACGCATGTCATCTTCTGTAGGATCTTCAATAGCAGCTTCATAGATAATGTTCACGCCGCCCTGAAGGTCAAGCCCTAATCTGATGTTCTCAATCCCAAGCGTATTATCTTCCCCTACCCCCATATAAGCAACGACGACGCTCACCGCAATCACTGCTACAACGAGTATAAGAGCGAGAATACTTTTGAGTTTTGTCTTGCTGTTCCCTTTCATCCTCTACTCCTCCTTAGTTTAAAAACTCACTACAATGATTATATAATTGCTAGTGAATTTAGTCAAATCTAATTAGTCACAAAGCTCAGCTTTTAGACCAATTGCACATTCAATACGCTTCTTTTGAAGCTCACAACCAATCTCATAAGTGTCATTGATATGCCCATGGAAATGGTATGAGTTCGCTGCGCAACCACCACTACAGTAGAATTTCGCCCAACAATTTGCACATTCATCTTTGCTATAAACGTTGCATTTTTCGAACTCACAACGACGCTCAGTATTTGTTACGCCTGTCCATACATCACCCATCTTGAATTCTGGCATACCAGCAAATTGGTGACATGGGTAAAGTTCGCCATTTGGTGTTGCTGCAAGGTACTCTGTCCCTGAACCACATCCTGCAAGACGTTTGTGTACACATGGTCCACCTGTAAGATCGATCATGAAGTGGAAGAAGTTGAAGCATTCGCCATCTTCTTTGTGTCTTCTAAGCATCTCTTTTGCAAGTTTTTCATACTCTTTGCAGATGAGTTTGATATCACCTGTTTGAAGTGCGTAGTCCATCTCAGTTGGTGCAACAACTGGCTCTACAGATACTTCACCGAATCCTTGATCTGCCATATGTGTGACATCCGCTGCAAAGTCAAGGTTGTGGTGTGTAAATGTTCCACGAAGATAGTATTGTTTACCACCTCTTTTTTCCACAAGTTTCTTGAACTTTGGAAGGATCACATCGTAGCTTCCTTTGCCATTGCATGTTGGACGCATACGGTCATTGACTTCTGGTCTACCATCAAGACTTAGTACCACATTGTGCATATGCTCATTGAGGTAGTCGATGATCTCATCACTTAAGAGTACACCATTTGTTGTCATTGTAAATCTGAAGTTCTTGCCAGCTTCTGCTTCAATGCTTCTTGCATAGTCTACAACTTCTTTGACAACATCAAAGTTCATAAGTGGCTCTCCACCAAAGAAGTCTACTTCGATATTTTTACGATTACCTGAGTTTTTTGCAAGGAAATCGATCGCAGCTTTACCAACCTCTGCGCTCATCATGCCACGCTCGCCATGGTACTCCCCTTCTCCTGCAAAGCAATACTTACATTTGAGGTTACAGTCATGTGCTACGTGAAGACAAAGTGCTTTAACTACAGGTTGTCTATCCATGAATGCTGGTACAAGATCTCTATATGTATCTTCTGTTCCAAGCATTCCTTGCTCTTTGAGTTCAAGGAGTTCTTCAACTGCTTCAAGCAGATCATCTTGCTGGAACTGGTCTTGATACTTACCTAATACTTCGTCTTTTGCTAAAGCAAGTACATCTTCTACGATCTCGTAAGCAACTTCGTCAAGAAGGTGTACCGCGCCACTATGAATATCCATTACGATATTTGAGTTTTCAAATTTAAATTTATGAATCATGTCGATTTCCTTTCTGCATCTATGATGTGAATAATTAAATAAGGCTACCAACTTGACGCCGATAGCCTTTTGTTTTAATCAAAACTTATTTTTCGCAAGCTTGATTTCCTACAGTACAAGATGTTTTACATGCTGATTGGCAAGATGTTTGACACTCACCACAACCACCTTTAGCTGCACTGTTTTTTAAGTTTTTAGTATTAAGAGTTTTAACGTGTTTCATTCTTTTCCCTCCTCGCAATAAACCTGCTTCATTATACCATATCTTGCTAGTTTTGCAAACAGTAGAAGGTTATTTTTGAGAATTGACGGAAATCATACCAGCTATACCACTGCTGAGTACGATAAGTATTGCTAAAGTAAACAAATAACCCATATTGAGTGCGCTCATGCCTTGTGTAAGTGCTGCTATGATTAGGAATATTACTAGATAGCTTATCCCGCCAATAGCGCCCCACTTGTAACCATTTCGCGTATCAACTTTTGCAGTGTCGAATCCTACTAAGAATGCAGCAGCCATACACCCAACCATTACAATTGCTTTTTCAAAACTTGGTCCAATATTGGTATATGTAAGCATGATTGAAGTAAAAATAATAAAGATTGCCGTGAGTGCAAATGCCATCACATTCGCTTTAAGTAGTGTCATCCCGACGACAGGTATGTCAAACTGCATTTTTTTGCTATGTTTGTGCTTGTTCATCTTCTCCCCCCCTTTACTCGAAAAATTATTCCTATTCTTATTTTACGTACAACCACTCAGAAGTATGATAAAATATATTGATATTTAAGGAGGCGTACTATGCAATTAATTGACTTACATGTACATTCAACAACATCAGATGGCACACTCACCCCTCGCGAACTTGCCTTTTATGCAAAAGCCAAAGGACTCAGTGCAATCGCACTTACTGATCACGATACCACTTCAGGGGTGATGACTTGCATCGACGCCGGGAAACTTGTAGATCTTACAGTTATTCCAGGAATTGAGCTTACAGCTCACTATGGATCAAAAGAAATCCACGTATTAGGTTACTATATTAATCCCAACCACCCTCAGCTTCTTGGTAGACTTGAAGCACTCGTACGTGAACGTGACCGTAGAAATGATCTTGTGCTTGAAAAGCTGCAAGATCTTGGTCTTGATATTACAATGGCTGACCTTCGTAGCCAAGGCGATGCGGACAGCATCTTGACACGTGCCCACTTTGGCCGTGCACTCCTTGCAAAAGGCTATGTGGCCAGCATGGATGAAGCTTTTAGCAAATACCTCTCATCAGGTAGACCTGCCTATGTACCAAAGCAAAGCATGGCTTATGAGGAGTGTATCGCACTCATTCACGAAGCCGGCGGAATTGCTGTCATTGCACACCCTCTTCTGTATGGCTTTAGCACAGAAGAACTCGATGTCTTTCTCAAGGATCTCATGCATGCAGGGCTTGATGGTCTCGAAGCCATCTATGCCAAATACAGTAGTGAAGAAAGTGTGATGCTTCTAAACTTCTGCCTCAAGTACAACCTTGTACCAACAGGCGGTAGCGATTTCCACGGCATCAACAAGCCTAATCTTGAGATTGGCTCAGGTTATGGCTCACTTGCCATCACCTACGATATTCTTGAGGGGCTTTACCTCAAACAAAAAGCGGTTCATCCATAACTCGGATGACCGCTTTTGCTTTAGTTATACCATCTTTTTAAAAAAGGATAACCTTTCATTTCTTACCTTCTCCATCATGCCTTGCTCCACTACTTGTGGCTCAAGTTTTCCCGCCTCGCTACTAAGAACGATTGTGAGATAATTTGTATTTTTGTATTTCGCCATGTAGGCACCATAACCACTACTCTGCATTCCCATGAGGTATACGCATTTCTCTTTCCACAGTTCATCTACCCTATAGGCATCTGCATACCGGTTTCTGCCTATAGGATTCTCCATCTCCTCTATCATACGATAAGGGATGAAGTTCCCTGCCTCAATCTCACATCTGAGTCTAAACAAATCTTCTGCGGTAGAGACCACATCACTCCACCCAAGAAGCACTGACGCATCCATGAGATCCTGCGCTTTTCCTTTTTGGTAAGCACGCACTAGATGCTGCGGTGTATCCTCTACAAAACATGTATGTTTGAGGCCTAGTGGTGTCATGATCTCTCTTGTTACAAAATCACGGTACCGCTCACCTGTAATCACTTCTATGATATGTGCCAAAAATAAGTAGTCTGTTGTACTTTCCATGCATTTTTTGCCTGGGTCAAAACGTGGCTTCTTCTCAATCATTGCTTTGACAATCTGCCATGGCTGTTGCTGCGTATAGCAGTCTATCTCTTTTTCTCCTATGAAATCCGCAATGCCAGAGGTGTGATTCATAAGATGCGCAATATTGATGCCCTTACCATTATCAAGTTGTGGCACATACTTCTTGACCAGGTCTTCCTTACGAATTGCCCCTGCTCTGCTCAGATTCATGACTGCAAGCACTGCAAAAAGTTTAGAGATGCCAGGTAATACAAATTGGCTCTCCTCGGTAATGGGATCATGCTTTATTGGGTCTGCATACCCCGCTGTATAAGTCCCAACAATGTCTTGTCCTTTTGCAAGGAGTACCACACCGCTGAACTTCTTTTGTCTATCTAGGTATGCGCTCATTCTCTCTTGATGCATCCTAACGCCCCCCATTTATGTTACTTCGTTGCTATATTTATTGCACGCCCTCTAGAATTATTCCTGGATCAGATAACGATAAAGAAGGGCAATCGTGCCTTCTAACGCTGTGTAGTGTGTACGCTCCATACCATGTGATGCATGGACACCTGGTCCAATGAGTGCCCCTTTGATATTGTTGCCGCCTCTTAGCGCCGCCCCTACATCTGAGCCATACATTGGATAAATATCAATGACGTGCTTGATTTCATATGCTTTGCTCAGCTCTACAAGATTTGTTACCATCTGATAGTCATAAGGTCCCCCAGAATCTTTGGCACAGATAGAAACATCATACTCACTGCAATTAAGATCATCACCGATACATCCCATATCCACTGCAATCATCTCTGTAATATCTGCAGGAATATAAGATGAACCATGACCAACCTCTTCATACACAGAAATAAAGATCTTCGTTGTATAAGTTGGTACAATCTTTTGTGTACTCAGCGCTTCTAATAAGCCCATGAGCGCTGCAACACTTCCTTTATCATCAATAAAGCGTGATTTGATAAAACCACTCTCTGTGATCGTTGTCTTTGGATCAATAAAGATAAAGTCCCCTGACATGATCCCAAGCTTTTCTACGTCGTCTTTTGATGTCACAACCTCATCAAGACGCACTTCCATATTTTGAGGATCTCTTGATTTGCTACTGCTATCACCATACACATGCGCTGCTGGGCTTGTACTAAGGAATGTCCCAGTATAGCGTCTGCCATCTCGTGTACGAACTGTACAGTACTCGCCATCAAGTGTTGGCGCGATCGGCCCACCAATCAAAGTAAATTTGAGTGTGCCACTTCCACTGATCGATCTAACCATAGCACCTAACGTATCTACGTGTGCAGAAAGTCCGATCACTTTACCCTCTTTTTGACCTGGAATCGTGATGATCCCACAACCTTTTTGTGTGGTTTCAAATGCATAACCAAACCCTGTTGCGATCTCATCGATAATAGCCATCACATCATAGCAAAAACCACTCGGGCTATCGCATAATAATATCTTCTTCGCTGTATCAAGTACATATTGTTTGTTAATCGTTAGTTCCATAATGCCTCCACCTTTAATATTTGTTCATCTTATTTTACATTATTTTAATTTATTGCTCAATATTAAGCGTCTGGACTTGTCATTTTCTCTAGTTCCGACAAGTAAGCCATCGCCTGCTCACAGTCTTTGCCACACATATCATGGCTAGGCTGCAATCCACCACACACCTTTGGTCTACGTGGATCTCCAAAAATCTTACATCTGAGATTTTCATCCAATTGGATACAAGGCACGCCTGCCGGCTTCCCCTTCTCCATCCCTGGAATTGGGGAACTAATGGACGGTGCAATACAACACGCCCCACATTTTTCTCTACAATTCAAGCTCATAACGTCTGTCCAACTCCCATGTATTATTTCCCCATCGATAGATGGTGATATTATCAAACCAACAGTCAAATATGCAAGGATACTCATGCACATAATCCCATAGCTGGGTATAAATACCCTGAATCTTCTTTGAAGAGATGGTCACATGAAACACCTTATCCTTGCCATCTGTCTCGGTATAGTGAATATAAGGCAACTCACCCATAACCTCTATCAATCGGTCGTGCATCGCCTTACCTGTGCTAGACATTTGTACATCCATATAGATCACACGATCATCAAAATGATTGTAACCCGCCACCTGGTATGGCTGTGCCCACTCCCTACTGACGAAGTGCTCTAAGATTGCATCAAGCGCTTTCAAATCACCATCGTATTCAAAAGGCGCTTTGAGTGTGATATGTGCTGGAAGCTTAGAAGATCTTGCGCCAAACTGCTCCAAAACTTCTTTTCTTAAGTTGTTATTAAAAATACCTGCTGCACCTCTTACTTCTGAAACAATCACATAGCGCATGGGTTACTCCTTCCTCGCTCTCTTATTTGATACATGCTCTTCACATTGTAACACATCCCTTTCTAGGTCGATAGGACGATTCACTGTCTCTAAAAATCGTTTTTATATTTACAGAATATTTTATTATAATATATAATAATAAAATATTGCTCTTTGAAAGGGGGAGATTCTATGAGCGATAACTACGAAAAGCATTACCATATCGACAAAACTGTCAAAGCAGGCATTTCTTTTGGTTCTTGCCTAGCCATGATTTTGTCCTACACTACTTGGCAATCCATCCCATGGGCGATTGTCCACGGCTTACTCAGCTGGATCTATGTCCTATACTACTGGATTCAATACGCAAGCTAAATCCTTAGACCCTTACCTTCTTCGACATTTTGGAGGTAAGGATCTTACATTTTCTGGAAACTTAGGTATTAATATGTTAATCTTTAAACTAAAGTATATTTTTATAAAGGATGTGTTACAAATGAAGAAATCACTACGCACCATCTGCTCACTACTCATCTGCCTGACACTTACTACTAGCTCACTTGTTTTTGCCTCTCCCAAAACTTCAATTGCCTACAAAGTCTATGAAGGTAATAATCTGATGAAAGATACCAGCAAACTCCCTAAGGTCAAACTCTCAGAAAGCTATGGTGAAATCCCAGGCGTTTTCACCTTTCGCGGTGGTCCACACCGTGATGGTGGGAGCTATGGTACCGTTACCCCTGGACTAAAGCAACTTGAGAAAAAATGGAGCTTTACAACCCATAGCAGCAGCTGGGGTGGTGGTGCAGGGTGGACAGGCCAACCCTCTCTTATTCAGTGGCCTGCAGAAACAAAGGTTCACATGAACCTCTATCCAGAATACAAGAACAATCCGCAGTTCGTAGAGGTCATCTATGCCTCACTCTCTGGCTATATCTACTTTCTTGATCTTGCAACAGGCAAGCCTACGCGCCCAAGTATCAAGATCGGTAACCCCATCAAAGGAAGCCTCTCCATTGATCCCCGTGGCTATCCTCTTCTGTATGTAGGTGAAGGAATTCCTGAAAAAGGTAGTATTGGTTACAACATCTATAGCCTGATCGATGGCAAGCGTCTGTATCATATTAATGGGATCGATAAAGTAGCAGGCCGTGGTTGGGGAGCCTTTGATTCTTCCGCACTTGTGGACGGCATCAATGATACATTGATTGTAGGTGGCGAGAATGGCCTTCTCTATGTGGTCAAACTTATGACCAATTATAACAAGACCAAAGGCACAATCTCACTCAATCCGACTGTCTACAAACTCAAGTATGGTATCAGCAGTGCCCCACAAAAAGGAATTGAAAGCTCCGTCGCGATCCATGATAATCTCGTCTACTTTGCGGATAATAGTGGCCATGTGACCTGTGTCAATCTTCACACACTTCAGCCTCTTTGGACCTTTGATAGCGGTGACGATACTGATGCTACAGTACTTTTGGAGGTAGAAGATGGGATTCCTTATATCTACACAGGCAATGAAGTAGACTTCCAAGGCACTTCTGGGACCTGTACTATTCGTAAGCTCAATGGACACACAGGACAAGAAGTATGGAAGCAGACCTTTCCATGCAAATCCATCATTGGCTCCAAAGCTGTCAATGGCGGGATGTTAGCTTCTCCTACACTTGGCAAAAATAACCTCAAAGACTTGGTATTCTTCTCTATTGCACGCTACAAGGGGATGCAGCCAGGCCTTATGATCGCCGTAGATAAACGTACAGGCAAGACTGTATGGACCAAAGAGATGACCCATTATATGTGGTCTTCCCCTGTTGCTGTCTACGATAGCAAAGGCACAGGCTATCTGATCCAATGTGACGCCGCAGGCAATATGTTTCTTCTAGATGGTCTCACTGGAAAAGAACTTCACCGTATCAATTTGGGTAGCAATATTGAAGCAACGCCTGCTATTTTTGGCAATACCATCGTCGTTGCACCACGTGGTAATAAAATAATAGGTGTGACGATCAAATAATTTTGCTATACTAAGACTAAAACCGACACAGTATCTATCAAATGAGGTAACTTATGAATTATGATCTCCTTGCAGAACAAGCGCTTTTGGAGGAAAAACCACTTAAAGCGCTTCACTACTATACACAAGCCTTCCAACAGACAAAAGATCCTGATCTACTGGTTGAGATGGCACTCATCTATCAGGATCTTGGCAAGGAAGACGAGGCGCTTGCTGCCTATGAGCATGTCTTAACTTTAGACCTTGAAAACCACCTAGCTCACTATGGGATCGGCATTATTTATGACGACCAAGAAGCCTATGACAAGGCGATTCCTTACTATGAAGCAGCCATTGCTATTAATCCGCTTTTTGACCGTGCATACTTCTTTCTTGCAGGTGCCTATGACCAAGTAGGTCAAACCGATGCAGCCATTACTGCCTATGAAGAGACTCTTCGCCTAGTACCCGAAGACTTTTGGGCACTGACCAACCTTGGCTCCATCTACGAAGAGTGCGGACGCTATGAGCTTGCTTACAAGTACTTCAAAGAAGCACTACGCATCTCACCTAATCACCCTACGGCATGTTTCAATATGGGTGTTGCCTTTGGCAAACTTTCTCAGTTTGACCGTGCAATCACTTGCTACCAAAAATCCATCAAGCAAGATGCGCATAATCCTTATGCCTATCTCAATCTTGCTGTAGTCTACAAAGATCTCGGGCAGCTTGAGCTTGGGATCCAGATACTCTCTGAAGGCATCACCGAGACCGATCAAGCTTTTCTTTATTATAACCGTGCCTGCTTTTATGCACTTGCGGGCCAGCTCCAACAAAGTCAAGCGGATCTTGATGCAGCAATAACCCGCTATGCAGAATTTGGTCCTTATAGCCTTAAAGACCCTGACCTGCAAGCCTTATATCCTTAGCAACAAAAAAGACAATACCCGCTGTGCATGTATTGTCTTTTTTTGTTTATTTATTTTCCAATAATAAAAATGCTTGTTCGGGAACAGGCTTGCTAATCAAGTACCCCTGGATTTTATCGCATCCAATAGTTTGTAACAAGTTCATTTGCTCCGATGTCTCCACCCCTTCACACACAACCTCCAAACCAAGTGTGTGAGAAAGCATAATCATCGTCTCAATAATGGATTTTGTCTTATTATCTTGCTCTACTTCTAAGAGTAGACTTCTATCAATCTTGAGTACATCAATAGGTAGCATCTTGATATAATTAAAGGAAGAATAACCCACCCCAAAGTCATCTAGTGCAATACGGATTCCTTTGGCCTTGATCTGCATAAGTAGTGCAATCACTTGTTTTGGATTATCCATGACTTCATCTTCTGTAATCTCTAACTTAAGCGCTTGTGGTGGAAGGCCTGCCTCATCTAAAGCATAATCAATATATTGCATCACATCAGCCTGCATAAGCCAACGATAAGAGGCATTGACGGAAACTTCAAAGTTGACCTTACCAAGCTCTCGCTGTCTTTTACAAAACTGGCATGCCTGTTCAAGAACTATCTGATCAATTAATGCAATATCTCCTGTCTTTTTGGCAAGAGGGATGAACTTGATAGGTGAGATCAACTCACCATTTTTTTCCCATCTTACCAAAGCCTCTGCCCCCATGATGCGTGCCGCCTGCATATCATAGATCGGTTGGTAAAACACGTTGAACTCATCTTTGGTAATCGCTTCTCTTAGTTCTGCCTCAAGCTCTATTTCTTCTAACATCTCTGCTCTAAAAACACTATAAATTCTGCCACCATGTTGCTTGGCATGGTACATTGCAATATCTGCATAGCGCAGCAAATTCTTCTGCTGCACTGCATGCTCTGGGTAATAACTAATTCCCATACTTCCATTGATCTCAAAGGTATAATTACCAAAGCTATAAACACGATTGATACTCCCAAGAAGACTTTTGGCGAAGGCTTCCCGCGCTTCTTCACTGAAGCTTCCGAGTCTTAAGATCACGAACTCATCTCCGCCGATACGTGCTACCTTTGTATGTCTATCAATAAAACTTTTCAGCTGCTTAGCAACTTCGCAAATGACCTCATCACCTATATTATGTCCCATGGCATCATTGATCTCTTTGAAGTTATCAATATCCACAAAATATACTGTGTATGGCATTTTGATTTCTTCCATGAGATAAGTGATCCGATAGCGGTTATAAAGTCCTGTTAAACTATCATACTTGGCCAACTGGCTGTACTTTTGTTCATTGGCTACCAGAAGGCTATGGCTTTCTTCTAGTGCCTCTACCATATTATTGATTCCCTCAGCAAGCTCAGCAATTTCATCCTTTGCAGTCCCTTTTTCCAGCCTAACCGTCAAATCAGAACTTTCACGCATACAATTAATTGCATCTGTCATATACCTTAGGCGCTGAACCACTACCTGGTCCATTACCCTCCATAACCCTAAAAAAATCAATAGTGAGAAGACCGTTACAAGCCCGATTACAATATCGATATTCCCCTTGGTTAGAAGCCAGATCACAAGCGGCTCTACTAACTCAATATAGTACGGCTGCCCAACGCCTGTACATGACAGTTGATAGTAGCTGCGCACAGTCTCTGCATCATAGACAATCGCCACATTCACACCTTCTCTTAGCTCTTGAACCTGTGCTGAGTCCTTATCATATGTCGTCACAAGATTCAACTCTCTCATCATACGTGCGCCAATCTCAGATATTTTTGTTTGACCAAAGTGCTCCACCAACACGAAGTACCCATCTACTTTATAATCCTCAAAAAACAAAGGAACAACCCCCACAAAATACGGATCGGATATCGTACCGATCATCCTATTAATCACTCCCGGCTCACTCGGATTAATCATAGGCTGTACCTGGGCTAAAATTTTTTCAAGTTCCTCTTGCTCATACTGTCCCAACTCTCCATATATTTGTTGCACTTCAAATTCTGGCGTGAGAAAAAGCTTAAAATCAATCTCATCTTGTTTAAAGGGTGACTCTAGCTGAAGTGCTTTAAACCCATCAACACCAAACTGGCTCTGGATTCTGCGGGCTGCTCCAATTAATGATGCATAATCTTTTGTTTTTCCCGTCAGCTTAACTACTTCACTATCCACTCTACTCATGACACTACCAGTAATCCCTGTAATACGTGTTGTCTCACCTTTATATAAATAGCCTGCCAGGTATGTACCCGTTAATACATAAGCAACGCCACTAATCAACATTGTCAATAAAAAAATCAGTGTCGTCTTTGTTGATAGCCTCACCTCTATTCCTCCACTCCATATATTGATCTTTTTCTACTTATTCTGCATTTATTATACCCTTGTAAAAAAATCTTGTCTATTATTATCACTAGCATTCCTTAAATATCTGCTATATTTCGCAAAGTATATTTATACATTTTAAATGATTCTTTATCCCAATGCTTTCTAAAAGGCAAACAAAATAAGGATATAAACACACTCAGGTGTTTATATCCTTATTCATTCTATATTAACGCTTTTCTCCTAAGAACATAACAGCCATTGCACCTGGTCCCCCATGTGTACCAATCACTGTACCGATATGACCAATGACTATATCTTTTACATTTACTTTTTCAAGGATCATCTCTTTGAGTGTCTGAGCACGATCTGCTACATCACCATGACAGATAAATAATGTCTGATCTTCAAGATTAACACCTTTCTCAACCACTTGATTCACCAAATATCTCAGTGCATTCTTACTACCTTTAAGCTTTGCCCCTGGGATGACATGGCCTTCATCATCAAAACTGATACTTGGCTTGATCCCTAAAAGTCCACCTACTACAGCTGTAGCCGCTGAGATGCGCCCACCTCTTTTGAGGAATCCTAAATCATCCACAGTAATGGCATGAATAACCTTTGAACGATTGGCTTCTAACCAATTTACAATCTCCTCTTTTGGGCACCCTGCCTTAATCATCTCATGTGCCTTACATACCAAGAGCCCTTCACCTAATGATGCACTCTTTGAATCAATCACTGAAATGTCTGCATCTGGGTAGCGCTCTAAGATATTTGCTCTTGCTGCAGTGGCACTACCTACCGTTCCGCTCAGCACACTTGCAAGACCAATATAAATAATCTTGTAATCTTCTTTGACATACCCTTCAAATAACTCTTCAAAAGTATGGATGTTCACCTGTGATGTACTTGTAAGTTCACCCTGGCGCAATAACTCATAGAAACGCGCATACGGTAAACTTTGTCCAAAATCGTCTTTGATAAACTCTCCCTTGATATTCACCTCAAGGCATGCTACTGCAATATCATTTGCTTCAATATAATTTAACGGCAAATCAGATGCCGAATCTGTAATCAATTTAATTTTCATCAGGTAATCCTCCTAATTTCTTTTCATTGAAATGAGTATAGCACAATTTAGTTTGAATATCAAATGATTTGACTTTCAAAATATATTATCTGTGAATTAAAATACACTTTTTATTAATTATATAACATTAAAAACAAAGCTTTGTGTGGATTTTGGGTAAAACGTCCTCTCTATTTTTGTTTATAATATGCTATAATGTTTTTAATAATTTAGTATTTTACCAAAGGAGTATTCATATGATATCAAACAAAATGCAAACACTTGAGGCAGGAAGTTCTACAATCCGCGCCATGTTCGAAGAAGGCAAACGCCTTGCTGCCATTCACGGCGCAGAGAATGTTTTTGACTTTAGCTTAGGCAACCCTAACGTAGAACCACCCGAGGCAATTACATCTGCCATCTCTGAGATCCTAAGTCAAGAGACACCAAACCTCGTTCATGGTTATATGAACAACTCTGGCTATGAGGATGTGCGCCAAGACATTGCTGCGCACTTAAGCAACCTGCATGGTGTATCTCTTGGCGTAGACAATATCGTCATGACATGCGGCGCTGCTGGTGGCCTCAACATCCTCCTCAAAACGCTTCTGAACCCAGAGGATGAAGTGATTGTCTTCGCACCATTCTTCGGTGAATATCGCAATTACGTGAGCAACTTCGATGGCAAACTTGTCGTAGTTCCTGCTGACACAGAGACCTTTGAGCCAAACCTTGAGGCGCTCGCTACACTGATCACAGCGCGTACCAAAGCAGTTATCATCAACTCACCAAATAATCCAACGGGGGTGATCTATTCTGATGCAGCACTACGTGGTCTTGCACAAGTACTTGAAGAAAAGCAACAAGCACTTGGCACAAGTATCTACCTCATCTCAGATGAACCTTATCGTGAGCTTGTATATGATGATGCCAAAGTGCCATACATACTCAGCTACTACCGTAATAGCTTCATCGGTTACTCTTATAGCAAGTCACTTTCTTTACCTGGTGAGCGTATCGGCTACATCGTCGCACATGGTGAGATGGATCACTTCCAAGATATGATGGGCGCCCTCAACGTTGCCAACCGTATCCTTGGCTTTGTCAATGCCCCATCACTCTTCCAGCGTGTGATCGCCAAATGTCTTGGCAATGAAGTAGATGTCAACATCTATAAGCGCAACCGTGACCTGCTCTACAATCACCTTACAAGCATTGGCTTTGAGTGTATCAAGCCACAAGGCGCATTTTACCTCTTTCCAAAAAGCTTAATTGCAGATGATAAGCAATTCTGTGAAGATGCCAAACGCTTCAATCTCTTACTTGTTCCAGGCTCAGCTTTTGGTTGCCCTGGCTATGTACGCCTTGCATACTGCACAAGTTACGCTCAGATTGAACGCTCACTTCCAGCTTTCACACAACTCGCTGAGTTTTACAAAAATAAATAGATACATACTTTGAAAAGAGCCCCATAAGTGATGATTATTCACTCATGGGGCTCTTTCTGATCTATTCTTTTTGCTCAGCTATTTGGCTCAATATTTCTTGTTTGATGCGCTCAACCTGCGGAGACTCCATACTTACTTCTGAATCATTGAGGCTTGTAAGCTTCTCACTTAGAAGTAGCATAATGAGTGATTCAAAGGCATTACCAGTACTGCCTTCCCCTCCTGCATTGACCACAGTCTTAGGTACAATATCGATTTGCCCTTCTTTGATGGCTGTCGCAAAGGAGCCCATCACATCACCCATAACCTTATACTGTGGTCCACCATAGGCACTGACCTGCTCCTTGGCTGCAATCGCCTTGGAGATCCCCACGCGTGCTTCCTTGTCAGCATCTGCTGATGCAGTGATCTTGATACGATACGCTTCCGCTTCTGACTGCTGCTTGATCTTGTAAGCATCTGCTTCGGAGAGTCTTTGGATCTTCTCTGCATCTTGCCTTGCTTTCATCAGCTCGGCCTTACCTTGATTTTCTTGAATACGAATGTTGATATCAGACTCTGTAAGGGCTGTCTGTTGTTTGGCAACAGCTTCAGCTTCTTTAAGTTCCTTTTCCTTCTCCGCTGCTCTTTGTTGTGTTTCATAAGTGTCTAACTGCTCTTTGGCAATCTGGCGACTACGGAGCTGCGTGAGGATCGTCTCGATATTATTATCTGACTTAGAGGCCCCAGGCGTCCCGATCAGTACTTCTTCAAGCTCTAGGTTGTAGTGATCAAACTTCGCTTTCATCTCATCAGAACTTTGTGCCTGAATCTCATTACGCTGCTGGATGAGCTCGATCAGCGTCTTGGTCTGCCCAACATTCTTGAAGTACGCAGAGATCATTGGATCGAGGGTTTGATCGACTAGCATCTTGATGTTTCCAAATCGCTGAATCACATAAGGCGCCTTGCGGTAATCAATATGGAAGACAACAGAAAGTGGCAAACTCGGTTCAAATGCATCCTTTGTAATCAGGCTGACCTCTGTCAAGTTCTCATCATATTTATGATTCCCTGTTTGATTGCTAATCCACTTAAGGATGACGTTGGTAGTAGGCACCTGAATAATGCTCCCTGCATAGATATTAAAAGCATATTTCCCGGGCATAAGTGGCTCACTCCACACCCCTCTATACCCTTTCTTGACCAGTTCACCATGCTTGTAATCGCTACCAGAAGAGTCTTCTCCCTTGGCCCCTGTGTAAGAGACAACAACACCTACAAATCCTACTGGTATCACTACCTTAGGGATAAATTCAACCGTTGCAAACAGTCTATTGATAAAGTATGTTCCGTCTGCTAAGACTTGAAGCTGTCTACCACGGTAGCCACCTGCGGCTAAGAAAGCATTGATATCTTGGAAGTTGTTATGATAGTGCTCTGCATTGGCATCATCACCTACTGTTGGACAAATAATATCATCTCTTCCTAGAGATGGCCCATCATGTACTGTGACAATTCCTACTTGGTCTTGATTCCCTTGAATCACTATAGGTGAGAAACCACCTCTCATCGCAATGAGCTGCGCCATCTCAGCTAAGTCCGCTTGTTCCTCACGGTTACCCATCTTGAGATAATAGGTCTTGTTTTCTGTGATGATGACAAACTGCGCCAAGTTAAAAGCATAGGTTCCCTCACGGATAATCCCACGTTGCGGTCCTTTTTGTCCCCCACCAGTGAGGAATGCCCGTACATCTTGAAAGTTGTTGCACGCTGGAACCACACGCCCCAATGTCTGCGTAGGTTCTAGCACCTGTCCATCTCTTGAAAAGACATAGGCCATCTTGCCCTGTGGCACAGTCACAAGCGGCTCAATATGTACTTTGTAAAAGAGTGGGGATCTAAAGTGAATCCCACCACGAAGAAGCTCTGGCTGATAACCCGCTTCGCCGCCTAGTGCGATAATCTGCTCTTTCAAAGAACCTTTCGTTGACCACCATTTCTCAACAATTCCTACACGATCATTTCGAATAATTTTGAATCCCAGTAACCACAGTAATACAATGATGCCTACAAGTGTTGCGATCATAATGATTGCTAATGTCATACCAATCACCCCTTTATACACGTTTTATGGCGCAAAGTTTCACATTTGCCCACTACCCATTGTATTAGGGTGTATTCACCTTTAGACCAGCAAACAAAAAAGACCTTGCTTAGCAAGATCTTTTTGTATGTGTTCTACTTCTCTCAGTTGCTCGAATCATCTGAACAAACAAATTGGTAAGAGCCGGATCAAACTGTGTCCCCTTGCCTTCTAGCAGCCTTGTAATGGCTTCCTCAGGTGCAATCCCCTTGTGGTACACCCGATCGCCAACCATGGCATCATAGGCGTCTACAATTGCGATAATCCTTGCATAAAGCGGGATCTCCTTGCCACTCAGTCCCTCTCCATAACCACCACCATCATAGCGTTCATGGTGATACTTTGCCCCCCATACCACTTCTTCCTTGAGGGTCGTAATCTTGCTCAAAATCTCAGCGCCCAATACAGGATGTTGTTTGACCAGTTCATATTCCTCCTGAGTCAGGCTTGTTGCCTTATTCAAGATCATATCACTAATACCAATCTTACCCACATCATGAAGAATTGCCGCATATTCTAGATCCTCTATCGCTTCATCTTCAAGCCCCATATATCGCCCCAGACGTATGGCATAGTCGGCTACCCTGTGACAATGCCCTATGGTATATTTATCCTTCGCATCAATAACACTCGCTACAGTACGTATAGAGTCTACAAAAGTGGTACGTAGCTTTTCATAGAGCTGTGCCTTTTCCAGACTCATCACCACTTTTCTTCGGATGACTTCCTCTACAAAGCTTTGGTCTTCTTCTCCAAACACACGCCTCGGTGTACTATTGATAAATTGTAAGACCCCGATTACTTTGTGATCATCTTTGATCGGTAGTGTCAGCAATGCATACTCATACGGTGAGCTCGCCACCTCCTGCGCATACCAGTTCCTAATCACTTCATTGGTCATAGCGTCTCTGAGATTCACACTCTCCCCATGATGCGCTACCCAATCAGCAATCTTATCCCCTAGTGGTGAATAATTTTCCCCGATTTGTGCATCATTGTTTCCAAGTGCAACTTGTAGTTCCAACTTATTCCCCTCATCATTGACTAAGAACAGCGCACCCATATCAGCAGCGATTTCCCTTTTTAGCGTCTTCACAATATGATCTACTAACTGACTGAGTTTTAATTGGCTATTGAATCGCTCCCCTAGTTCTTCTATAGCCTCTAAAATCACTAACCTTCTCTGGAGTTTTTGTCGCTCATGATATTGCCAAGCTGCAACCCCTAGAGCAGCTATGCTAAGTACCACTAGTACCATCATCACTCCTACCTCCATACTTTATCCACCTTATTGGTGTTATCCCAAAATTAGACTATTCTACCATCTATTATAGCGCCAATTGGTGTAGAAGGTCTAACTTTTTGAAGAAAAAACTCAGAAACGATTAATGAGTTCATCTTGAATCTCTTTGGTAAGGTCTACAAAGTGGGCAGAAACACCCCACATCCTCACAATAAGATCCTTATACTTTTCAGGCTCCCTTTGTGCCGCCTTGAGTGCACCCACATCTACTACATTGGGCTGATGCTGCATCCCACCTATTGCAAAATAACCTTCTAATAACTTCTTGAAGTTGGTGATTCCCTCATTGCCTTCAAAGACAGAACTAAAGTATTGTAGCATGAAACAGCTATTCCACTGACAACAATTCGG
Source organism: Cellulosilyticaceae bacterium (assembly GCA_051650265.1). Classification (GTDB taxonomy): domain Bacteria; phylum Bacillota; class Clostridia; order Lachnospirales; family Cellulosilyticaceae; genus JBOFEH01. Next base: position 6,529 of record JBOFIR010000037.1, on the reverse strand, counting down.
ATCAAGCTTTGCCACAGATTTGAGCGCTGCTAAAGGTCCTTTTTTCATTGTCCCATTGGCAGGTGACAAAGATACTGTAAGGGGCTCACCTGCACGCCTACCATCTGGTGTCGCGCCGTAGTACTTGCCATCACCTACAGGATGTGCCTGATGCAGACCTGCTAGATGTACCCCACCATCTGGTGTCTGATGTTTGCTCACCTCTTGGCAGACTGATTCAAACAAATCTTTGGCAAGTAGATCAACAAAATCATCATCATTTCCCCATTTGGGTGCATGAAGGAGGTGCTGTCTGATGACCTCTCCTTCTAACCCCTCATAATTTGACTGATAGGCCGCAATGACCTGCTCTAGACTCAGCATTTTCTTCTCATAAACACAGTATTTGATCGCACTTAACCCATTGAGGGTCTCTGTTGGCCCCATAAAGTAAAAGCCCCTATGTTTGAGTAGACAGCCTACTCGTGTCAAATCTGTAGCGGTCTCCATACACCCCTCAAATAGTGTTGAAGTAAAAGGGATAGGTGCCATGAGAGATGTATTCCATCCTAAAGTCTGCCCGACTTCACCTGCTTTGACTTGATCTACATACCTCTGTCTATCGCCTTCATGAAATGCAATAAAGGCTTCTAGTGTACGATTGTATCGCCCAATCACTTCTTCCATCTTTTGAATAGCAAGTGTCTTGAATCCCTCATATAAGACCTCCCAAGTACATTCTGCAGACACAGTTTCTAGATAATCAAGCAGGGTACGCAGGAGTGAAATATCACCAGATGCACAAAAATCCCCCTTCCCAGCCACTGTCATATCTTGGCATACATCAAAGGCATAGTCATTGGCATGTATCCGTGATATGCCCGCATGGCACATACTCTCAATCCAAAGATCATCGTTATAATAAGAGACACAATTGATACCTTTTACTGCAAGTTCACAGACAGCCTCTACATACTGCTCAGGATTTTTGCTGTGGATACGAATAGCATACTGTGGGTCAGGTAGGTTGGTATGCTTCTTTCCTTCAATGAGTAAATAAGTCACCTCATTGATAGCATCTTCTCCCTCAGGTGTAATCCCCCCAATCGTTATATTGGGCTGTGAGGAATGTGTCCCATAGTAACATTCCTTGAGATCCACCTGGTCATACATCTTAAGAAGTAAACAATCGATGTACTGCTGCGCTTGTTCTTTTGGCATCACTCCAAGATAAGGCGCAAGTACCTGATCCACCCTCCCATAGCTCATAAGCCCAAAATTTTCTACCATGACTGTCAAATGCGCAAACCATAGCATCTGGCACGCCTGCTTAAAATCATGGGCGGGTTGATGGGCTAGCCACTCACAATCTGTTGCAATAGTCTCTAATTCCGCCTTTCTTGTGGCATCCACTTCTTGGGTAGCCAACAACAGGGCATAGTCACTATAGCGCTTGATCAGTGTACTTAGCCCCTGATAACAGATGATCACTGCTTTTAGAAAATCAGCTTGGTCTTCAAGCATTTCGCCTTCTAATTGCTCCCTCGCCTGTGCAATAACACCATCAATCCCTTTGCGTAGGATAATCCCATAATCACCTGCAGCATGGGTCTTCAGATGCGGTGCATGAAAACCAAAAAAGTCTATATCCTGCTGATTAACATACGCTGGCAATACTGCATCACAAAAGTCTGAGATCCCTTCTGGTTCTTTGCCTGAACCTAGTCTACCAAGTATCGTTCTTGTACCAACGATCAATTCTTGCTCCCCTATATAGAGCGGCATCTCTTCAAGTACCTTCGCTACTGCATAGGCTCTTCTTTCCATCAAGCTACATGCCTTGTCTGCTACCGACCAATCATCTGGCATCACACGGCGCATCATCTTATTCTCATTGTTGATAGTAACCTTTCTTAAAAAAGCTGTACGATTCATCCCTGACCCTCACCTCTATTTTAATAAAATCCCCTCAGACACAAAGATGGCCTGATAACTCAAAAGCATCTCCTGTGTCACAAGCTCACTTGCATCATAGTCATAGACCCGCCCCAATGTCTGATACTTTTCTTTACCAAGCACATGATAGGGCATCAAAGTTGTCTGCGCCACATGGCTTAGTGATTTGATGAACTGGGCAATTTCCCGCATCTCTTGCTCATTGGCATTCAAGCCACCAATAACAGGTACCCTGATCCATATGGGCTTTTGCGCTGCATCCAGGCGCTTTAGATTCTCTAAGATCAAAGTGGGTTCCACCCCTGTTAACTCCTTGTGCTTTGCCAGATTGAGACTCTTGATATCATACAGGTACAAATCGCAATACGGCAGTGTCCGCTCAAGATCCTCCCATTTGCAATACCCTGATGTATCAATGGCTGTATGGATCCCTTCTGCTTTACAAGCGCTTAAGACCTCTGTTACAAAAGGACTTTGCATCAAAGCCTCGCCCCCCGAGAAAGTCACGCCGCCAGTTTCCCCATAAAAAACTTGATCTTCTAGAACCTCCTGCATCACCTGCTGCACCGTCATCACATCCCCACATCTTACAAGTGCTTGCGCAGGACACGCCGCCATACAGGCTTCGCAGAGCGTGCACTTCTTAGCATCCACGAGATGGACTTGGTTCCCAAATGTATGCACACCCTGCTGACACACCTGTGCACACTTCTGACAGCCAATACACTGGGTTGCCATATACTGAAGCTGCTGTCTCTTAGCGAGTCCTTCTGGGTTGTGGCACCACTTACAGCGAAGGGGGCAGCCTTTCATAAACACCGTTGTACGGATTCCTGGTCCATCATGGACCGAAAACTTCTGTATATTAAAGATGATCCCTGTCTGTATAGGCTGGGTTTGTAACTGGAATTCTCCCATCAACTTCAACCACCCATTTCTTTAAGGTTACCAGAAGTGCCTCTACAACTTCTGGCATCTGATCTGCTAGATTATGTGTTTCCCCTACATCCTGTGTGAGATCATAGAGTGCAACGCTCTCGTCTTCATAGAAATAAATGAGCTTATATGCCCCATCTCGGATGGCTGAGTACGGTGTGCCACCTTGATTGCCATAATGAGGGTAGTGCCAGAATAGGGGCTGCTGTCTCTCCCCTGCTGCTCCCCTAAGCGTGTTCGCAAAGCTCTCACCATCTTGATGCTGCTGAGGCTGTAGTGGTGCACCTGCTATCTCCAAGAACGTTGGATAAAAATCAGGGCTTGTGACCAACCGATGGCTGAGGCTATCTGATCCGATGGTCCCCTTCCAATAAGCTATGAGCGGCTCTCTCACACCACCATCATACATCCAGCCTTTGCCCTCACTCAGTGGGCATTGCATGTGGGTGAACCTTCTGCTGTGGCAAGGCCACCATTGTCCGAAGTGAAGATGATCAGTGTATCCTCCAAGATCCCTTCTGCTTCTAAGACCTGCATCAATCGCCCAACGTTCCAGTCTAGATTGTAGATCATAGCTGCATAGGCTGGGTCTGACTGGACAACGCGGCGCATTACCCGCTGATTTTTCTTGTGCTCACAAGGGAAATGCTCTCCCTCTACCAGTGCGACTTGCTGATCTAATCCCAAACGCTTCGCCTTCTCTTCAAAGTAAGCAATATCTGCAGCCTTTGCCTGTACCGGTGTATGCACTGTGTAGTGCCACAAATTGAGGAAGAAAGGCTTGGTCTTATCTCTATTACGAATGAGTGTGATACTCTCCTCGGTGAGGCGATCTGTTAGATACTCGCCATCAGGTCCCTCCTCTAGATTCTCTAGCTGATAAGGGCTAAAGTAGCCATGGTGTGGGTGCCCTGCGTGATTGCCCCCGATATTCACATCAAAACCATGCTGGTCTGGATAGTACGGCTTGGCACCTAGATGCCACTTGCCCACATGCCAGGTGGCATAGCCATTCTCCTTCAAGGCAGACCCCAGACTCTTCTCTGCCAAAGGCAGATGGTCTACATAAGGTGCATCAATAAGGCGACCTCTAGCCGATGCCCCAATCCAATCAGTAACCTGTACTCTCGCGGGATACTTCCCACTCATGATACTCGCACGAGTGGGTGAACACACAGGAGAAGCTGCATAAGCCTGATCAAAGCGCATGCCGCCCTTGGCAAGCTTATCAATCTCAGGTGTTTCATAATATGTACTGCCATAGCAGGCTAGGTCTTTCCAGCCCATATCATCTATTAAGATAAAAACAATGTTCGTCATTGATTCGCTCCTCTTTTGCTTGAATTACCACTTTTGGTTGTCATAGTTACCATATTCACGCCACAAGTCTACCATCATCTCATATCGCTCAAGTGGTAGGCCTGTATAGGCACAGTTAGACGTTGAGAAAATAAAGCCTTTGCCTCCTTCCATACCTTGCTTTAAGGTACGTAGCACATCACTACGGCATTCTTCCTCTGTCCCTGTCTGAAGCAAACCACAGTTGACATTACCAATAAGTGTGACCTGATCCCCATACAACCGCTTGACCTCTGCAAGATCAACGCCACCTTGTGGATCAAGTGAGTGAAGGGCATCTGGCTTACAGTCCACCATCTGCTGAAGGATCGGCATGATATTGCCATCTGTATGTTTGATCGTATAATACCCCAGATCACGATAGCCTTTGATCACCTCTGCAAGGTAAGGCACGATCAGCTCATCAAACTTCTCTTCATTGAAAAATGGATTCACGTTGAAGCAGTAGTCAGAGCATAAGGCAAAGCCATCTAAAAGATGCCCTTTGGCATCTAGCTTGCTTGCGAATGCAAGGGATTGCTCCACACGTCTTTGAGAAATCTCATTGAGCTTCTCCGGCTCCTCATACATCTGTGCTGCGAAGTCCATCATGTCATCTCCTGATGGGATCGACCAAGTTGGGTCACCATGCATCATCAGATAATACGTATCGCCTGTCTTCTCTCTAATCGTCTCAAGAAGCCACTGCACGTTGTCAAAGTCCCCTGGGTTGGGATGCACAAAAATCGCATCATGGTCATAACGTCTTGCTGTCTCAATATAAAGATCTGCCATATCGTATATATGTAGTTTTTTCTCTGCATAGCTCATCTGGTTCCACTGACCATAATGTCTCTGTGAAGGATGCACCTTGCCAAAAGCCTCCATGGTCAAGAAAAATACCAGCTCAAAGTGTGGCACCTGACCTCCTATCTTTTCACCTTTTAATGTTTTGATAAATCTCTCTCTTTGTGTCATACTGCTCACTCCTTTTTACTTTTATTTTGACTTTATTTTACTCTCACCTTATCTTATAATTTTTTGAACATTTTTTATATATAAAATTAATTATTTTTTATTTTTTTTATAACAAAAAGGATAAATCTCTTTTGTTAAGATTTATCCTTTTGTGCTACTTGTTCACTATTCTCTTAAACAACAAATACGTCGCTATATAGTAACAGGTAAATAAAATCCCTAATACCAACGCAATTGCACCCACTTGAATCAACAGTGTCCCAAACCCAATATAAGCTCTCGTCTCATTCACCCATCCAAACATCACAGCTAGACAAATCGCCAGCCCCGTACAGTATCCAAATCCTATAGGAAGCCCAAACCATAGCCCGAGCTGCTTTTGAATCAGACGGTTGATGCGTGCTTCATCGACACCCAGCCTCCTGAGTACACCAAAGCGGTATTTGAAATGAGTGGCATCAGAGAGCTGTTGCAGCGCCAACATCGTGAAGCAAATGACCAAAAGAACTGTGGCACCACACAAAACGACTGACTGCATGATGAAGTTGTAGCTTTTGGCATCACTAACCTCCACACTTTTGGCTCTCAAATGATAAATAGGGAGGGGTGCTTGCCGTTGTTTTAAGGCTGTTTGCTGCAAATGATACGCCTCAGCTTCTTTGGCATAATACGTATCAAATAGCTGCCCGAGCTTCGCACCTTTGTCATAGGGCAGTGGTTCTATCAGATTGATCGCTCGCTGCTGCTCTACAGCCAGCAGCCCCTCTACCATATGATCTGGGATAATATAAATACCAGAAGTATACGCATTATACAGATTGTTACTCAGCTTATACGTATATACTGGATTTTCAGCCAGCCTTAGCGTACCATTGTCTGTCTCTAAGACTTGATGTGCTTGTACAAAGTCAGCAATCTCCCTATCACTGGCTAGGGCATACCACTGGGTAGCAAACTCATCCTCTGCCAAGTCTATAGGTGGTAGTCCCTGCATATTCAGTAGCGCATTGTAATCACTTAGTGCAATCGCTGAAAATGGAAAATCATATTTCACCCGCTGGTGAAACTGCTCTTTCTGAGGCAGATACGTCTCAAAATACACATCATCCTTGACCGCGATGCCCTGCTCATCTAGAAATTCTCGCACAATATCGTAGCGTGTATCTGAGAGCAGCGCCTCATCTGACACAGGGGTATACATATTTCCCATCTGCAAATCAAACACCATGCGCTCTGCCAAGTGCCCCATATTAATGCCACAAAAATAAACCACACCCATATACCCACAGATGGCAACAATCAACGTCATGGTGATTACACTCATCGTCTTGCTACTGGTCTG
>JBOFIR010000036.1:0-4507 GCA_051650265.1 Cellulosilyticaceae bacterium | reverse complement strand
TCTTTAAGAATCTCTCTTGCGATCTCTTCTACGTGACCAAGCTCTACTACTGCGAACATATTTGATGGTACTAAGTAACCGTATTGGCAAGCATCATCACTTGGACGGAATCCTGACCATGTCATACCGATGTTTGATTTTACAAGTGCACCTTTACCACCTCTTGAAAGTGTATCTGTCCATGGGCAGTTACGTCTTACGAAGCTGTATGGTGAGTTGTTCTCGTGATCTTGCTCAGTTCTCCAAAGATCCATGATGATCTTTACACCAGATACGAATGTCTCATTGAACTGAGATGTTCTACCTGTGTTTTTGTAAAGTAAGTAAGCCATTTGGATAGAGAAGCAAAGTGAGTCGATCTCGTATTTTCTTTCCCAAACCCAGTCATTGTGCTCTGTTTCATCTTTTTCCCAGCAGTTTCCGTTTTCAAACTCATTGAAAGCGTTTGCATATGGATCGATGTGGATGAAGTTGAATTGTCTTTGTACAAGACCTTCGATGATATCTGCTACTTCTTCATCGTGTTGCGCTAAGATGAGGTATGGACGAAGTTGACATGTTGAGTCACGAAGCCACATCGCAGGGATATCTCCTGTGATTACATGTGTTGTACCGTCTTCCATTCTTCTTACTGTTGTATCTAAAGTGTTTGTGAAGCAGTTCTCAAACATTTTCACTAACTTTTCGTCGTGTCCTAATTTCTCATTTACTTTTGCAATTAAGTCTTTCATTGATTGTGGTAATACTTTTTCTGTGTTGTTCATTACAATGTCTCCTTTTTACATAAAGTCTCTTAGTTAATAGATTGCTATATAGTTACTGATGACTAGTGCTTGACATCATCATCATGGAACTCCGTATGGAAGCCTAGCCATGGATGGGCACGTCTGTGACGCTCATCATCATCTCTAGGTGCGATGCGTGCGAGTTTGCCATCTTCCACATAGCCAACTTTAGCTGTGTGTGGGCTTTGCTCTAAGTATGTACGTAGCTTGTCTTTGATCTGGGCATAAGCCGGATCTTCTGCGACATTCACCAGCTCTTTTGGATCCTTTGCGAGATCAAAGAGCTGCTCAGCCCCGTCTTCAAGGTAGTGAATATATTTGTACTTGCCATCTGTGAGACCGATACACTCAAGTAGTCCCATAGTGGTCACAAGCTCCACATACTCACGTGGCTGCGCTTTGCCTTCTGCTACTGCGAGAAGGTCTTGGCCATCTACATCATCAGGTACCACACCACCTGCAAGATTCACAAGGGTTGGCAAGATATCAGCATGGGTAACAGGTACATCAGATACTGTCCCTTCTAAGTCCTTGTTCATGCTAAATGGTAGTCTGAGTATAAATGGTACATGGGAAGAGGCCTGATGTGGGAAGAACTTCCCGCCTGCTTTATAATCGCCTAAGTATTCCCCATGGTCTGATGTAAACACAATGATCGTCTCATCGAGAAGTCCCATATCCTGTAGCCCTGAGAACACACGTCCTAGATTGTAGTCGATCTGTGTGATCAGTCCATAGTACGCCGCCTTCATATCTTTGATCATCGGTGTTGGCAAACTATCATAGCCCCACATCTGACGCAGACGCTTGAATGCCTCTGGTGCATGCTCATCTTCTGCCCACTCAGGTACTACTGGCGCCGGGATGTCACAATCACGGTACATAGAGTAGTATGGTTCTGGTGGATCAAAAGGTGGATGTGGCTTGGAGAATGAGCACCACATGAAGAATGGCTGACCTGGGTCACGGCGCTCTCTGATATAGTGCATGCACTGCTCTGCTGTCCATGAAGTCAGTGTCTGTGCTTCTGGCACTGTAGACAGTGTCGGATACACTTCATTCTGGCCTACCCCGTGGCGCATTGGCTGGAGTGGGTTGCCCGAGCGGCGCATCTCTTCGTAGTAGTCATCTGGAATCCACATCTCATCAAAACCGTGCTTGCTGCGCTGTGGCCCGAAATGCATCTTCCCAATCGCTACTGTCTGATACCCTGCATCACGCATGAGCGCTGGCAAAGTATCTCTGTTGCCAAGTACTTTGGATGTCTCCACATTGTTGGTTGCACCTGAAGTATGTGGATACTTTCCATTCATAATCGATACCCTTGCCGGTACACAGATTGGACACTGTGCATTGGCGTTGGTATATGTGATCCCTTGGTTGGCAAGGAAGTTCATATGTGGCACGCGCATAAAGTCAGGTGCCTCAGCGCCTACTGTGTCATAGCGCTGTTGATCTGTTGTAATCAAAAGAATATTATACTTTTTCATCTGCTCTCCTCTTCTCCCCAGAATGATTGGGTATATGGATGATTGGTATTTTCCCAAGTCTCCTTGTACATCTCCATCACTGCTTGTAGCTGACGGATATGTTCTTGATACTCAGGCTTTCTATATAAATTATGGCATTCCCAGGGATCTTCATCAACATTGAAGAGTTGGGTATGCTCCGGTGCATTTTTATAACGAATCAGTTTATAACCATCGCTCTTGACACTACGAATCAAGTCATTATAGGCAAAATAGAGATGTTCTCGCCCTTCAAAGGGATTGCCATCAAGTGCCGCCTTCATACTCTGACCCTCTACACTCTCTGGTATCGGTATACCTATGAGTTCACAAAGAGTTGGATAGATATCCATCAGATAAACATATGCATTCACCTTATGATCTGCCTTCACCCCTGCACCTGTAAAGATGAGTGGAATACGAATGCTTGTTTCGTAGTGCGTTTGCTTGGCCATATAGCCATGGTGCCCAATGTTGAGTCCATTATCTCCTGCAAAAACAATCAGTGTCTCCTCTAAGATCCCTTGTTCCTCAAGCTTATCTAAGATGCGTCCGATCTGATCATCTAAGTGAGTAATCATGGCATAATAATCTGCAATATGCTGCTTAATCTCCGCTTCCTGTCTTGGATACACCGCCAAAGCTTCGGCGCGAATGTCCTCAATCCCCATCTCAAAAGGATGTTCTGAGACAAAGTTATCAGGTAAGCGTACTTGCTTTGCATCGTACATATTAGCATATTCTTTTGGCATCGTCCTTGGATCATGGGGTGCAAGATAGGAGACATATAGCAAGAAAGGTTTGCTTTGGTCTCTTGTTTCTAAGTAATCAAGGGCTGTCTGTGTGAAGAGATCTGTCGAATGAATCCCTACTGTGATCTTGTCGCAGTGCATCCCTATGGTTTGATTGCTATGCTGAAAGTTGGTCGTATACGGTTTGACATTATCATATGTTCCAGTAGGGTCAAAGTGTGATACAGGCACATGCCAGTGATCCCACATCCCACCAAAGAAAATATTGTCCCCACCACTAAAGCTTCTTGCAAAAGAGGCGATGCCATTGTGCCATTTGCCTGTTGCAAAAGTATCATAGCCTTGACTTCTCAAATGCTCACCTAAGGTGATATGTGCCTTTGGAATATTTTGTCCCTCTTTTTCTATATGAAAGAGTGTCCTACCACTGTGAATCATCGCTCGACTTGGCATACAGATGGCACCACTGGTACCTGATGGAATATGTGCTTGGGTAAAGCTTGTTCCCATCTGTACAAGGCGATCCATATTGGGCGTTTTAATCGCTTCATTACCAAGTGCATGAATCGTGTCAAACCGCTGATCGTCTGTTAGGAGAAACACAATATTTTTCTTCATGGTTATTTCCCCTCCACAGTCTGCTCCCAGTAGTATTTTTTTGAAGCATCAAATCTCGCCTTATCTCTTTGCTTGTCTGGGCTAATGATCTGCTCATCGTAGTTTAGATAGATCGGCCTGATAGAATCAAAGACCAATGTTTGTGCCAAGAAATCAAGATGCTGCTTGATACGCTGTGCATACTCCGGCTGCGTAGCTATGTCACATAACTCCATAGGATCCTTCGCTAGATCAAAAGCTCTTGTGGTCTTGAAATCTTTGTGCACAATCACCTTGAAGTCCTTACTACGAATCATATATTCATAGTAGAATTCTTGACCTGGTAAGTGGTGATCTACTCGTAATCCCTCACAGATGACCATGCCACGATCGGCCTTTTCATCCACAAGATTCATCCCCTTTATCGTATGAGGCCCAGTGATTCCTGCACTTTCTAGAATGGTCTTTGCCACATCGATATTACTACTCATATGATGGTTGATGACCCCTTCATTTGTACCTTTTGGATACTTGATAATCAGTGGTATTTTCGCTAGGGAATCATACATATAATTAGCTTTAAGAAGCATGTGGTGGTACCCCATATAGTCACCATGGTCACTGGTATAGATGATCGTAGTATTGTCATAAAGTCCCTCATCTTTGAGTTTCTGAATGATACGCCCTACCTCATCATCAATCTGGGTGATCAGTCCATAGTACTTAGCTGTGATATTTTGAAGGCGCTCTTTTGTAAGCCCCTTATGATTGAAGTACCCACTACTATGATAGTAATCTACTTCTGAGATTTCCTCTGTATACCCTGGTAAAACATCGATCTCACTTGGGTTATAAAGTGTATCGT
>JBOFIR010000035.1:0-8291 GCA_051650265.1 Cellulosilyticaceae bacterium | reverse complement strand
CCGCTTGGATAAACGTGAAGTCGACAGTGTCACTTTGCACAGCATTGAGCACAATCTCTTTCGTAAACTCTGGTGCGATCAGTTCTCTTGGGTTATCTATGTCCCTCCAGTTGTACACGACCTGATCCGCATCACCAATCTGCACCACATAGGGAATCCCTACATATGTCTCTGTACTCAGGTTATATTGTTTGATAATCATGCGTGTGGTGCCATCTGGCTCATGATAGAGTTCAAAGAAGTTTGCAATGCGTGGTGGCACCTTATAATCAATATAACACCCTTCTATATAGCCGCCATCAGGGCCATCGTCTATATAACTCGAGTAGGACGTTGCACCCAAATCCATATAGGTGCATCCATTATCATTTTGATAGACACAGCGTATGTCTGTCGGGTCATAGTGCGTATGCCCATACATATAGAACACATTCGGCAGCTCATGGATATACCGATTGACATTATTGGTCGCATCACCTGCCCACACCCCTCCTGCTGTTGTACCTGTGATCCCGTAGTGTGCAGATACAAATATAGGGGTCGTAGGCTTGTAATCTGGCGCTGACTTAATGGCATCTAATTTATTTTTGACATCATCAGATGCCGCCATTGAATTACAATTAAATCCAATAAAATAATAGGGATTCCCTGTAATGTGCCCCCGTAGTGTCGTTGTATAAGCCTCATCCCCAGCGAACAGATTGGCCTCTCCAGGTGTATCGGATATTCCCCCACAGGTGGACGGGATGACATAGTATTGGGCGCCTAATTTGCCATCACTTGTTGCGGTCATATCATGATTGCCACGCACCATCCTGATTAATGTATGCTCAAATACACCTTCCTGGGTTAACCGCTGTATGATCTCCGTCATATACTGCATCCAAGCGCCCTCACCAGAATTGTTCCCCCCTACACTATCTCCAGCTATCCAGATCATATCGGACTGAGGAAATACTTGCATCATGATCCTAAAATCTGACTCAATTCTCCCCTTCGTTTCATCACTTGCGCTCATTTCAGGATCTCCAATTGCAGTCACATTCAAATCCGCTGGCGTCTTCGTTTTATCACTCTTCTCCCAGATAAAAAGTGCATTGTTTAGTTCACGTACATAATAGTCTATTGTCTGTTGTGTATAGCTTGTACTCTCCCTATCTGCAATCATAGCCGTTGCATAGGCATATGTATTTTTGAGCCTGTCATAATCTGCTTGAATACGCCTTTTGATCAGACCACCTTCCACCATGCGCTTTGCTTGATTCATAACGCCTTGTAACTTTGAGAAGTCAACATCACTCATGTCATACTGCTTATAGCACGCCACTATTTCCTCTCTAGTCAATGCCCTATTCCAAGTCTGTACATGTGCTATTTCACAGGCATTACTGCCATCATAACCTCCTACATCTGCTCCAATCCGCAAAGGAAGCTCCGAATCTAAACTTCCCTTATTAATCGTTGCCGCAGCCAGGTTGCACCCATCTATATAGAGAGTAACAAGTTGTCTGTGCTGCTCCACTACAACGGTAACATACCGCCAATACGTTGCATCAAATACATCGCGTTCACAAGTACCCTTTCCCAAAGCAGAGACACTACTAAAGCCTATTGTATGACCTTTGGTATAGATCGTGTAACCATAGCTGGTATCTTTGTTCTCTTGAGTGGATAAAATAACTGCATTTTCATTCGTATCCCCTTTGTACCAAAAAGCTAGTGTAAAATCTTCTTGATTCATCACCAACATCCCCCTCTTATCTATCTAGTACTTTCTTGCATTATATAGTATCAATCTTATTTTATCATAAATTTTTGAATATTTTACACCAAAAAGCCAACCAAGATCATTGTCTTGGTTGGCTTCACTTTTCATATCGTTCATGCTTTATTTTACATCCCCAACAACTGTGCTATGAATCTCTAAGCATTTTTCACTAAGAGTACGCACACTTCAACATTGGTTGTATGTGGTGCCATGTCTATCGGTTGTACTTGTGCCACTTTATAGCCTCTTCCACAAAGATAGCCTAAGTCTCTAGCTAGTGTTTCTAAATCACTCGAAACATAGATTACCTTACCTGGTTTCATCTGAACAAACGTCTCAAGCAATACATTCTCACATCCCCTACGCGGCGGATCAAGAACAACGACATCTGCAACGATGCCTTCTCTGTATTTATCTGGAACAACTTCTTCCGCTTTGCCTACAAAGAACGCTACCGTATCCATCCCATTAAGCACTGCATTTTCTCTTGCACCAACGACAGCCTGCTCTACACTTTCTACCGCATACACTTTTTTGGCTTTTTGGGCAAGGCAAAGAGAAATCATCCCACTGCCAGAGTACACATCCCATACAGTCTCTTGTCCTGTCAGCGCTGCATAATCCAACACTTGCTTATAAAACACTTCCGCCTGTAAAGTATTCACTTGGCTATAGGATAAGAGTGAACTTTTAAATTGTAGTGCGCCCACTGAGTCCACAATAAAATCCTCACCAAAAATCACTTGCATTTCGTTTCCAAGCACAACATTTGTCTTGGATCTATTGCTGTTGACAAGAATACTTTTCATGCCCTCTATTTCCTTCATGGATTCAATAAAGGCGTCTTTTTCAGGAAGTCCCTTACCATTTACTACAAGGCAAACCATCACTTCTTTGGTATGATGGGCAGTTTTGATAATCAAGTGTCTTGCTATTCCTTTATGCGTCTTTTCATCGTATATTGTGATCGCATATGTCTCTAAGAATTCTTTTACTTTCTCAATAATCTTCTGATGTATTGCCTCTTGAATACCACATTGATGCCAATCGATGTGCTTGTGTGTCCCACTTGCAAAGAAGCCAATCTGCACCTTTCCACCCACTTTACGGATAGGGTACTGTGCTTTATTTCGGTAGTTAAATGGTGTTTCCATCCCAAGTACAGGTAATACCCCTGCCTCATTTACACCTTTAATCCCAAAAAGTGCATTGCTCACCTTACTCCTCTTCCATTCAAGCTGCGCCTCGTAGTTCATGTGCTGAAGTTGACATCCCCCACACTTTTTAGAAACTTCACATACTGGTTCCCCACGATCTATGGAAGGTTTGATGATCTTTATCACTTTGCCATAGGCCATCTTCTTTCTCACCTTTAAGATTTTGACACTGACTACATCTCCAGTAATTGTATCTGGAACACTGATGATCAAGTCGTCCATTTTAGCAATACCTTCTCCTTCCGCGCCTAAATCAATTATTTCCAGTTCATATATCTCATTTTTTTCAAGTTTATTTGCCATATTTTTCTCCTAGCATGCTGATTATAGTTTGTGTGAAGTCGCCCTGTGCCCAAAAGACAAAAACTTTAGAGCATTGCCGCTCTAAAGTTTAGTATGAGTCGCTTTTAAAACTATATCTATTGTATTGCTATTTCTCCATTACGTCAAATCACGTATTTTTCAAACTTTACTTTTTTTCTTTGACAGGCTTTCTTCCCTTGCAAAAATCCGCTATACTAAAACCAATTACAATATATTCCATTTCCTTAGGGAGGTTATTATGAGTCATATCGTTGGTAAAGAAGCCTATAAGACCCTTGAAGAGCGACTGAATCAATTTCCACAAGGGGCTCCCCCCTCAGATACACTCTACAAAATTTTAGAAACACTCTTTTCAGAAAGGGAGGCCATCCTTGTCGCCCAGCTTCCAATCCGCCCTTTCTCCATCAAAACTGCTGCACGAATCTGGCACATGTCAGAATCCGAGGCCTTCAAAGTCCTAAACGAACTTGCAAGTCGTGCCATCTTACTTGACATGGAGCATGACAATCAGCATACCTACATTCTTCCACCGCCAATGGCTGGTTTCTTTGAATTTTCTATGATGCGTACCAAAGGTAATGTGAATGCACCTTTACTCGGTGAACTCTATTATCAGTATATGAATGAAGAAGAAGACTTCATCAAGGACCTCTTTTATAGCACGGAAACAAAGCTCGGCCGTGTATTTGTCCAAGAAGAAGTCCTCACCAATGACAATGAAGTGCAAATTCTCGACTTTGAGCGTACCAGCCATATCATCAAGACCAGCTCGGATATGGGGATCAGCACCTGCTACTGTCGGCACAAGATGCATCATGTGGGCAAGTCCTGTAATGCCCCAATGGACATCTGTATGACTTTTGGTAGTACTGCCTCCTCCCTCATCAAACACGGCCACGCCAGACGTGTGGATGCTGTAGAGGGGATGGAACTTCTCCATCAAGCTTATGAAAGCAACTTGGTGCAGTGTGGTGAGAACGTCCGTAGTGGGGTTACCTTTATCTGCAACTGTTGTGGTTGCTGCTGTGAAGCACTTGTCGCTGCAAGAGAATTTGGGATGATGCACCCGGTTCAGACCACCGCCTTCCTCCCAGTTATTGATGAGCAGACCTGCGTCAACTGTGGTAAGTGCGCAAAAGCATGTCCTGTATTTGCAATCTCACAAGCTGAGGCTACCCACAAAGTCACCATCAATCATGACCTTTGCCTAGGCTGTGGTGTCTGTGTCCGTAATTGCCCCAAGAAATGCATGCATCTCACCAGACGTGAAGAACAGATCATTACACCAGCCAACTCCGTCCATCGTGTGGTACTTATGGCTATTGAGAAAGGGCAGCTCGCCAATCTCATCTTTGACAAGCAAGCACTCAAGAGTCACCGTATGATGGCTGCCATCCTTTCCACCATCTTGAAGATGCCTCCTGTCTACAAGGCACTTGCCAGCAAACAGCTTAAGTCCGTTTATCTAGACAGGCTTCTTCGCAATTCCTAAGCAGCTTCTTCCATATGCAAAAAAGATGCACCTCGGATCATCCAAGTGCATCTTTTTCACTGATAAGTATCGCCACCTATCCCTGTTACAAGCTTTCATCCATCATCTTTAGTGATTTACCTTGTAACGCTTCAATGGCCTCTAACCATTCCCTTTCATCTTGACTACAGAAAGAAATAGCCGTACCACTTTGCCCGGCTCTTCCTGTTCTCCCGATACGATGAATATACGTCTCTGGAACATTTGGAATGTCCATATTAATCACATGCGATAATTTATCAATATCAATCCCTCGTGCAGCCACATCTGTTGCCACCAAGATTTTGATTTCCTTTTGTTTGAAGAGTTCTAGTACCTTCTGACGTTCTGATTGACTTTTGTCACCATGAATCGCCTTGTTACGAATATTTGCCACATTGATGGCCTTACTCACCTTATCGGCTTTCTTCTTTGTCCTTGTAAAGATCAGTATGGACTCAAAAGACTCTGTCTTGAGAAGCTGAAGGAGGCGTGCTGTCTTATCAGGTTCTTCTACAAAATAGACCTGTTGCTTGATCTCAATCTCCTGATCATCAGACTTCTCAACCTGTATTTTTACAGGGTTTTTGATGAAGCTGTAAATCAGCTTCATCACATCCTTTGGCATGGTGGCAGAGAATAAGATGTTCTGTCTTTTCTTTGGCAATTGAGCAATGATACTTTTCACTTGCTTGATCATGGCAACATCTAGCATTTGGTCTGCCTCATCAAGTACAAACATATCCACCTTTTCTAGGTTCACAAACCCTTGCCCAATCAAATCAAACAAGCGTCCTGGCGTTGCAATCAAGATCTCAGGCTCTCTTTTAAGTACCTTGATATGACGTTTTGGGGTGATCCCTCCAAAAATTACGCCTACTTCAACACCCATTTGCACACTGTAACGCTCAAACTGCTCACCAATCTGAATCGCCAACTCTCTTGTAGGTGCTAGTACCAATGCACGGACTGATCTTTTCCCGTCCTTGTCGCATGCCCGATCTCCTTTTAGGAGATTCTGCAAGATTGGGATTGCAAATGCTGCTGTTTTCCCCGTTCCCGTCTGTGCACATCCTACCAGATCTTTTCCTTCTAATAACACTGGAATTGCCTGTTCTTGTATAGGTGTTGGCACTTCGTAACCCTGTGCCTGAATGCCTGCTACTATTACTTCATCTAGTTCGAAATCTTGAAATGTCATTAATGTCTCCTTTAATCACGTTTGCCTTACATCTCTTTACATTATATGCTTTATCAATAGTTAACGTAAAGTCCTTTTCCATGTCCCTCCAATGCATCATCTTGATTGCTTGACATTTTTCATCTAGTGTATTTCTTCAATATAGTCTAATCCCTTTACCTGTTGGAGCTCCTTTAAAACACTTTCGTGATCTTTCTTAATTTTAAGGTCTAACTCCATAGTTACTGCAATATCTTCACTTCTAAATGTATTTTGCCCACTTCTTTGCATTGAACGAATGATGAACTGCTTTTCATGGATATAGCTCATCACATGATCTATCCCCCCCTCCGGACTTACCTCCATATAAACCTCTAGTATACGATTGTGATTTTCTTGAGAGCGACTGACCTGATGTAATAACTTGACCGAAATAAGTATTAAAACAAAACCTACTAATGCCCCATAGATAAATCCAGAACCTATTGCAATCCCTAGTGTTGCTACGGTCCAAAGACTTGCCGCCGTCGTCAAGCCTTTCACTTGATTTTTGCCTGTGACAATAATGGTTCCCACACCCAAAAATCCCACACCACTAATAACCTGACCCGCCATACGTGATGTATCAATGATCATACCACTACGTATGCAAAGGTATTCATTGGTAATTGTGGCAAGTGCAGCACCTAAACAAACCACTGCGAAAGTTCGAATACCCGCCGTTTGCTTTTTGGTTGCACGCTCCGCACCAATAATTCCACCTAAAAAAACTGCCAAACTCAATCGTACTAATACAGAAATCTCATTAAACTCCTCAAGATATTGTAATACCTCTACCATCATACACCTCTATCTATTAATCATTTTTGCTCTTTTAGCCCTTCTCTTTCAATAGCAAAACCTACTTATCCTCACACTCACAGTATGTTTTCAATAAGTATGTTCTACACTTCATCCTATAGACTTCTTCTTTTATTGCTTTGCTGCTTCATACATTTCATGAAGCATTACACCCTGTTTGTAAGCTCTCTCTAGAAATTTCTCTACGTCTTTTTCGCGGCATGACAGTTCCATTAATAATGGCGCTTGATATACCGATTCTCCAATCACAGCCATAACCTCTGGCCATTTGATCGTACCATCCCCTGGAATATGGTGTCCATCGCCCTTCTGATCATTATCATTGAGATGCATCGCATAGAGTCTATCTTTATAGCGTTCAATAAACTGCACCATTTCATCTTGCCATATCATATTGGCATGCCCTGTATCAATACAAAAACCAAGAAATGCTTGATCATACTTGCTAAATAATCTTTCCAAAGACTCCTCCATCATTTCTTGTGTGATATCGAATAAGTTTTCTATACAAATGCGCACACCTTTTTCCAGACAATAAGGCTCAAGTTCATCTAAAGAGGCATAGACTTGTTGATAAAAGTGTTCTTTTTGCTCTGGGTCATTAGCAACAGTCTCATAGGGTACATAGAGATGGAGTACAATTTCTGTTGCTCCAATGCATGCTGCCAAATCAACTCTATTCTTAATGAGCTCAACCCCTGCTTTTCTATTGTACGTTATTTCAGAAGTATAGTCTTTACGATAATGGTAGTTGATCCGCTCAATAGGTTTTCTCGACCCTTTTGTTGCATGGATTCCCTTGGCCTTGAGACCATATTGAATCATCCATTCTCTAATTTGTAACATCTCATATGTTGAATAAATATAATCGCCATCCCATTCATGACACCAATGAATATGTGTAAACCCTGCGTTGGCTATTCTTTTAAGAGTCTCTTCAATTTTTTCAACTTCTACATCTTCACCTTGAAAATCTGTTGCTATTGCAAGTTCAACTCTGCTCATGTATGCTCCCCATTCTTTCTCGTACTTTAGTAAATAACTTTTATATTATACCATAATTATCACATTTGATAATTTTAAAATTTTATTTTTTTATAAAATTCTAATTATAATTCCATTCTATTCTCTTATTGTCGCACTTAGGCTCTATTCCTACAAAAAGTACGATACACATTTTAATGATGTATATCGTACTCCTTTTCAGTCAATATGAATTAACGACTGCACATTCTCATATTGACAACAACTTCTATACAACGTCGTCCTACATCATAAGGTTCTTCAATACTTGTAATTTCAACATGGCTACAATGTTGGTCTATCTCCAAGCATACCTTCTGCGCTATTTGATACGTGTACATACTTTCATACGTACTCATATACGCCAAATTAATCACATAGACAACCATTACTTTATTGCAATAGCCA
>JBOFIR010000034.1:0-24680 GCA_051650265.1 Cellulosilyticaceae bacterium | reverse complement strand
GGCAATGTGTTTATTATCATACAAAACATGTTATAATGAGAATACAATTCATAAAGAGAAGGGACGTAACAGCTTGAAAACTTTACTTGTATCAATTAATGCAAAATTTATCCATTCTTCTCTTGCTTTACGCTGCATTAAAGCGTATTGTGAGGAATACACGGATAACCTAGAAATTTTGGAGCTTACAATCAATCATGATGAAAATCAATTGATTGAAGCCATTTATAAAAAACAACCAGAGGTAATTGGTTTTTCATGCTACATCTGGAATATGAGTGTCATCAAAACGCTTATTCCAACACTCAAGAAAATTCTTCCGCATACAACGATTATCTTAGGTGGACCTGAGGTATCCTATGATAATGAAGAATTTTTTGAAATGCTTCCGATTGATTTAATCATGGAAGGGGAGGGTGAAGATACTTGGAAACGTTATTTAGACTACCGTATCAAGGGTATCGGTACATTGGAGGATGTACCGAGTATTCTCTATAGACAAGATGGGCAGTTAGTACGTACAACGATGCAAAAGCCTATTCCTATGGATGATATTCCATTTGTATATGATGATATGAGTGAGCTTGCACATCGTATTATTTATTATGAAGCATCAAGGGGCTGCCCGTTTAGATGTCAGTATTGCCTTTCCTCTGTGGAGAAAGGGGTACGTTTCCTTTCAATCGAACGTGTCAAAAAAGAACTTCAGTTTTTCTTAGATCAAAAGGTTCCACAAGTTAAATTTGTGGATCGTACGTTTAATGCAAGTAAAGCCTATGCTATGGCTATTTGGGCGTATATCATTGCAAATGACAATGGTGTGACGAACTTCCACTTTGAGATCGCTGCAGAGCGTCTAGATGATGAGATGATTGGGCTACTTGCAGATGCAAGGGCGGGCCTCATTCAATTTGAAATAGGGGTTCAGTCTACCAATGTTGAAGTATTAGAGATCATTCAGCGAATGATGCCATTTGAAGCTATAAAAGAAGTGACACAAAAAGTAGAAGCTTTAGGTGTCATTCACCAACATTTAGACTTAATCGCAGGCTTACCTTTAGAGGATTATCAGTCATTTAGGAAATCATTTAATGACGTGATTAGCTTAAGGCCAGAGCAGTTTCAACTTGGCTTTCTAAAACTCCTTCGTGGGTCAGGCCTACGACGCGATGCCGAGAAGTATGGTATTGTCTACAAAGATGAACCGCCTTATGAAGTGCTTTATACCAAACATGTGAGCTATGATGAGCTAATGAAGCTGCATCAGATTGAAGAAATGCTTGAACGCTATTATAATAGTGAGCGTTTCCACGGAACAATGGAATACCTCTATACCTTGTTTGAAACACCATTTGATTGCTATGAAGCACTCGCTCACTACTGGGAAGATTCAGGTCTTGGTCAGCTTAGTCACAAAAAGGATGCTTATTATATTCAGCTTGCTAACTTTGGGATGCAGGTAGATGGGTGTAATAAAGTGTTGATCAGAGAACTCGTTCGCTGGGATTGGTATCACCATGAATTGGTCAAAGAAATGCCAGAGGCACTTGTGACAGTGGAAACGAGTGCATATAAGGAACAAAATAATAAATGGATTCGCGATGATGAATGGATTAACCAGCATTTAGGTTATAGTCATGAACTGACTTCAAGACAACGCCTACGTCGTATGCATATTGAGTATTTCTATTATGAAATCGCACAGATTATTGAGACACAGCAATATGAGAAGGCTACTGTATTAGAGGCACCTCAGGCAATACTCTTTGACTACACACAGCCAAAAACTGTAGCAGTGTATCAGGTAAGGGCGTGCGATTAAGGAGGTTAGGATGAACGAAAAAGAACATATCAAGCGTCTGATGACGACACTTGATGCACATTATCCAACAGAAGTTGTATGCTATCTTGATCATGAGACACCTTTTCAACTCTTGATTGCGACGATTCTCAGTGCACAGTGTACTGATGATCGCGTCAATATTGTTACCAAGGAGCTTTTTCGTAAATACCCTGATGTTGAGGCATTTGCAGAAGCGGATTTAAGCATGCTTGAACAGGATGTGAAGAGCACTGGTTTTTACAAGAATAAGGCTAAAAATATTTTAGCTTGTGCTAAGCGTCTACTGGAGGTATATGATGGTGAAGTACCTCAGGCAATAGAAGACTTGACAACGTTAGGTGGGGTAGGCCGTAAGACCGCTAATGTGATTAGGGGGAATATTTATAAAATACCGAGTATTGTTGTGGATACCCATGTGAAAAGAATTTCTATTCGTTGGGGGCTTACTTTAGCAACCGACCCCGTTGCTATTGAGATGGAATTGATGGCAAAACTCCCTAAAGAACATTGGATTAGGTACAATACGCAGGTGATTGCACATGGTCGTGCGATTTGTACAGCAAGATCTCCTAAGTGCGATCATTGTATGTTTCTTGCAAGTTGTCCATTCGGACTTGAACGGCAGCTAGGTGAACTGCCAGAAAACACGCAAATTGCTAGGGAACATGGTCATATGTATTAAAATAAGGAATGCACAGCATATAGTTATCACTGCAACTGAAGATTAACCAAAGAAAAAAGCGTTAGCTCTAGCTAACGCTTTTTTTGAATCAAGGTTTTAATTTTTTGGGGTTTAGATTTACGAAGAGCTCTTTGGATTTCATAGTTAGTCAATACTTCATCATAGAAAACAAGGGCATTTTCGCCAAAATGTTCTGCAGAAAGCGGTTCAACAGATGCGATAGCATTGTCTGCAAGACGCTGAAGTTTGGTAGGATCACTTAAAATATTTTCAAGAATCTTTGCAAGTTCTTCATATGTTTCAAAGAGCTTTCCATTATAATCATTAATAACGACACCTTTAACACTATCGTCATATTTTGCAAGAACAGGCAGTTTGGCTGCCATTGCTTCAATGAAGGTTAAACCTTGTGTTTCAGTCACAGAAGCACTTACAAAGACAGTACCTAACTGATAGAATTTACCGATTGTAGCCCAAGGCTGCATACCTGTAAAAATGACATTCTTTTCAATGCCAAGTGATTGGACAAGACTTTGGAGAGACTGGCGTTCAGGACCATCCCCTACAATAACAAGACAGGCATTTGGCATTTTTTGAAAGAGTAGTTGACATCCTCTAATGACAACGTCGATACTTTTTTCTTTGGCAACACGCCCAATAAAGAGTACAACGGGTGCATCAAGAGGAATACCGAATTGTTCTTTTAATGAAAGAATCTCTGCTTCCTCATAACCTCTTGGGTCAAAAGGTGTAAAGTCAATCCCTGTTGGTATAATTCGAATAGGTGTAGTGACACCATAGGATTCTAAGAGATGCTTAGTTTTTTCTGTAGGTGCTACGACACCATCAACACCATTACAGAATTTCTTGCTGTATTTACGTGCAAATTCTGGAGAAAGTTCGACACCCTTAGAAACATAATGTACATACTCTTCATACATCGTATGATACGTATGGATGATAGGTATATGTAGTTTTTTGGACATTAGTTTTGCAAAAAAGCCGAGAGAAAATTCGGTTTGAGATAAAATAAGATCCAATTTAAGTTTTTTAAGCTGTCTTACAATTTTTGTAGAATAGAGTAGGCCTACACGATGGTCTTTTAAAAACACAAAAGGCATACTTGGGAGCCTATAGACATGGCCAGGAGCTGGATCTGCTTGTGGATGGCTGACAGTGAAAATATACACGTTATGCCCTTGTGCTTGTAATTGTTTTTCTAAAGTAACGATAGAACTTACTACTCCATTGATTTGAGGAGAGTAGGTATCGGTAAATATACCTATATTCATATGGACACCCTCTTATTGATTTTTTATAGATTGAAGTGTAGCATCAAGCTGCATACTAATCACTTCCTTACCCAAAGGCGGCTGCACTTTGAGGTATTCTTTTAGGTCTTCAAGACTATTCTTATCTTTCATTATACCATAGTTTCTAATTAAGTATAAGTAACAATTGTTTAAATTGCACCCGATTTGTACACAATATTCTAGCGTGGAGATACTCTCCTTAATAAAGTCTTTCTCATTAAGTGTCATACCATACGTTGTAAGTGCCTTTAAAAAGTGAATATAATGCTGTTCATAGTCACATAATGTTTCAAGATGATTGACGCCAAATTCTTTTTTGAGTGTAAGGTTATCATAGCCTTGTAGATTAGCCATAGGAAACTTGGCAAGTTGGTGGAGTGTGTTGTAGCATGTCATGCATACTGGATCTGAAACTTGAGGAAGAAGATCAAGTGTTGGCTGGAAGAGCAGTGAACTGGGTAGTTCTTTTTTTGTGATAAAATTAGCTTCTTGTTGTGCATCTAGGAAGGATGCCAGAGACTGCTTAGACTGGGTAGTTCCTTTTTTGATTTTTAACGATAATGTGAAAAAAATAATTCCTACACCTAAAGCAAAAACAAGCGTATAAAGAAGCTGTGGTGTCAATAATTTCATTATAACCATTCCTTTCATGCGGATATTGTGTTAAACGGTTACAGATCTATTTGCTTATGAGTATTATAAATTATTTTAATTCAAAATGAAAGATTATGGTATAATGTAATTCAAGTATATGAGATGAATAGGAAAAGAAAGAAGCCGTGGAAATGAATATAACAACAAATTTAAATGAAAACCAATTACGTGCTGTTACTATGGCACTCAAGCCTACACGAGTGATTGCGGGTCCTGGTTCTGGAAAAACACATGTGATTATTCATCGCATTGCCTATATGATTGAAGCATTAAGCTGTCGCCCCGATCAAATTCTGGTTATTACCTTTACAAAAGCTGCTGCGGAAGAGATGCGTATGCGTTATAGTGAATGTTTTGGTGGAAAGGGTGTGACATTTGGCACGTTTCATTCCATCTTTTTTAGAATACTGAAATTTTCAAATGCCGAACGTTATCAGCTCGACAATCTGCTGTTAGAAGATCAGAAAAAAAAGATGATTGAAGAGCTTTATCGCCAGATGGATTGCGACGAATATGAAGATTTTGTAGAGGTATTTTTAGCACACCTCACACTTATGAAAAATCAGATGATTGCACCAAAGTATTATCATCCGGATGGTTTAGCAAAAGAGCTTTTTAGTCAAGTGTATCACGCCTATGAAGATAAAAAGGAGCGCATGGGCAAGTTTGATTTTGATGATATGCTACTTGATTGTTATCATGCATTGACTCAGGAACCGCAACTTCTGACATATTTTCAAAAGCGCTATCAATATATTTTAATTGATGAATTCCAAGATATCAATTGTGTACAATTTGAGGTGATCAAGCTCCTAGCAAGTAAACACCGTAATCTTTTCATAGTGGGAGATGACGATCAGAGTATTTATGGTTTTAGAGGCTCTAAACCGGAATTTCTGCTTCAATTTAGCGAGTACTTTAAGGAAGCAGAGGATGTGGTTTTAGATGTGAATTATCGGTCTACAAAAAATATACTAAGTTATAGTAATAACCTTATACTTCACAATCAAAAGAGGTATAATAAAGTTATGAAAAGCTTTAAAGGTGAAGGCGTGATGCCTCAAATCATCTATTGTGAAGATGTGAAAGAGGAGGCAGTTGAAGTCACAAAAGCAATTCTAAAACATAAAGAAACAGGACAATCCTATAGCGAATGTGCTGTAATTTATCGTACCAATATTCAAGCAAGGCCGATGATTGAGATGCTCTTAGGTGCCAATATTCCTTTTTGCCTTAAAGATACAATGGTTACCTTGTATGACCAGTGGATTACCAAAGATATTCTAGCCTATCTGCGTTTGGCGCAAAATCCAAGAGCAGATGATTATGTGCTTAAAATTATCAATCGCCCGTCACGCTATATTAGTAAGGCGCATCAAGCAAATGCAAGTAGCTTAGGAGAGGGTATTCTTTTTAACCTTCTCAAGATTGATACACTTAGTGACTGGCAGAAGGACCCTGTTCAACAGCTTATTTATCATCTTCAAGTACTGAGAGATAAGCCACTTAAAGAGGCAATAGCATATATCCGGAAGGTCATCGGCTATGACGAGTATGTCAAAGAATATGCCAAGTTTAGGCGCGTACCACCTTCTGGGTTAATGGAGGTACTAGATGAAATTGAAGACTCTGTCAAAGGTTATACCCAGGCAGATGCATGGGAAGAAGCGCTTTATGAACAGGCCATGAGTATTAAGCAAAGTACGAAGCTTGCTAGGGGACAGGATGCAGTTGTTTTGACAACAATGCATAGTGCGAAAGGGTTAGAATTTCATACTGTATGTGTGCTAGATGCCAATGATGGGGTGACACCCCACAACAAAAGTATAGGAGATGCACAGTTAGAAGAAGAGAGAAGGCTGTTTTATGTAGGACTGACACGTGCAAAGGTAAATTTATTGATTTTTGCACCAAAGAAAAGGTACAATGAAAAGGTGCCTATTTCACCTTTTGTATTGGAGATGAGGACACCACAAACGGTGCTTGAGCCTGGGACAAAGGTAGTGCATAAAGTTTACGGTACTGCCATATTATCAGCAGTTGCAAAACCAAAAGGTAAGCTCCTCTTTAATGATGGGACGACGCGTATTGTAGATTTAGATTTCTGTATAAAAAATAATATTATGTGGGTGGAGGAATCCAAATGAAAACAAATCAAAAAACTAACAAAAAAGCTAAGAAGCCAGCTCAAAAAAAAGAGGCATTTAATCTGTATCGCTTTATGAATAAAAATCAGAAGACAATTGTAGGAACGGTATGTATGCTACTTGTTCTGACAATGGTAATCGGTTTATTTGCACAAATGGCATTTTCAATGAGATAGTCCATGCATCATATCATACTGGAATAGGAGGGGCTTTATATGAAGGGTAGAAGTGTTGCCAAATGGAGTTTAATCTGTTTGCTTGTCATAGTCTTAGGGGGAACTGTAGGGGCTATGAGTTACATATTTGTGTCGGTCAAGCAGTTTGATCAAGTATTAGCGCAGAACCTAGCCATAGAAGGCATTCCTGTGGGTGGCATGACGCCCGCACAAGCAAGAGAACTTTTAGAACCTAAGTGCCAAGCTTACCTTAATACCAAAGGCATTACCCTTGCACGAGGTGCGATTAAAGTAACACTCAATCTCAAAGATTTATCTGCAGCGTATCAACTTGATCAGACACTAGAGCAGGCCTATGCGATTGGCCATGATAGGGGATTACTGGATCGCTATGCTTTAGCTACAGGTAGACACCAGCTGGCACCAGTAAATCTAAAGATTGATTATACTTTTGATGAAAGTAAGGTGCCAGCATGGGTAGCAAGCTGCCAAGCTCCCTTCGAAAAGAAACCAGTAGATGCAACGATTACAAGAGCAAATCGTAAGTTTAACATAACACCTGAGCAGCCAGGTGAGGCGCTAGATGTAGCAGTAACATCGGAGCGTGTCATAGCGTGTCTGAGACGCGGAGAACTCGGGGCAGTGATAGAAGCGGCAGTGCAGCCAACAACACCTGCCATTACAGCAGAATCTTTGAAGGTTGTACAAAATCCGGTTGCAAGTTTTCAAACAAGTTATAATAACGCAGACCCTTCACGCAATCAAAACTTAAAGGTAGCAGCACGTAAAATTAATAAAGTGGTTGCACCCGGTGCAGTATTCTCACTGGGTGAGCAGCTTGAACCCATTACTTTTGAAGAGGGATTTCGCCCCTCTAAGGTGATTGTGAATGGACAACTCGAAGATGGTATTGGTGGTGGGGTATGCCAGGTTGCATCTACACTATACAATGCGATCTTGTTGACCAATTTGGATATTACCATGAGGCAGAATCATTCATTGCCTGTAGCGTATGTACCACTAGGCAGGGATGCAACCTATGCATCGGGGATGATTGATTTTAAATTTAAAAATAATACTGAGTATCCTGTATTTGTAGAAAGTTATTGTGAGGATAATAAAGTGGTTGTGAATGTATTTGGTCATCAAATACTGAAACCAGAATATGATGAAATCAAATTTTATTCGGAGACAATCGAAGTTATCCCAGCGCCACCGACTAAGTATGTTGAGGATGAAATACTAGAATTAGGCAAACAAATTCAAAAGGTAAGTGCCCAAGAAGGCAAAAAAGTCAAGCTCTATAAAATGTGTTATAAGAATGGTGACTTAGTGCACAAGGAACTGATTAACCAAAGTTATTATAGGGAACGTGCAGCACTTGTACGTGTGGGAACAAAACCTATACCACAAGCACCAAATGTACCTATGCAAAATGAGCAAGATCCACTAGAGAGCTTTATGGGAATGGAAGCAGAAACTACGGTTGAGCCAGAAAAACAATTAGGAAATGATTAAGAACAAAAAACACCGAGATTTAAAATCTCGGTGTTTTTTTGTTAACCTTGAGGAACAAAGAAGCCGTTATCCTCACCGCCATCTGGATTGGTTGGTGGCTTAGGTGGTTCTTCTGGTTCTGGCGTTGGTGTAGTTGGAGGTGTCACTTCAGGTGTTCCATCGCCTGTACCTGTATCAGGTGCCTCAGGCACTGTGCTACCACCTTCACCAGGTTGCTCAGTTGATGGTGGCCACGTGCCATCTGGCCAAGAACCGTCAGGCCATGTGCCATCTGGAAGAGATGGTTCAGGTTCTTCAGGTTTTACTGATTCAGCCGTATGCACATCACATAAATCAGCAGGTGTTACGGCATCAGCAGTACCAGATGTAAGACCAATGACTTTGCTTTTTACAACCTCTGCAGGGCAATATTCTGTAGCAATCTTACCAGAAACTGTGCAGACACGTTTTTCAACGTGACGATCACAGGAACCTTCAGGAAGCTGACTCTTTAGGAAATAGTCACTTACAATGCGATGGTCAGAATCAAGTTTGCAAAGCGAGGTTGGTTTCTTACCTGAAAGGGAACAAACAGAAGCTTCAACATAGCCGGAAGTATTGAGTGGGAAGCTCTTATATTCAAGACCTTTATGAACATCGTTCATGATGCTACTCCATACATCCAGATGGAAACCGCCTGTTTTGCCCATATCTTTATTGTTATCGTGACCAGCCCAGATACTTGCTACGTAGTATGGTGTATAGCCAGCGAAAGTTAAGTCTTTATTATCATTTGTTGTACCAGTTTTACCAGCAACAGGTTGACTTGTAAAGTTGTTGCGGATACGTGTTCCAGTACCTTTTGAGACAACATCTAGCATCATATTAGTCATCATAGAAGAAGTGGATTCTTTAATAACAGTATGTGTTTCTGGCTGCTTGTCGAGTAATACATTACCATCACGGTCAAGTACTTTTGTATAGAGTGTTGGTTCGATATATGTTCCGTTATTGGCAATTGCAGCATACGCTGCATTGAGTTCCATCAGTGTGATCCCGCTGATTCCACCAAGTGGAAGAGAAGGCACTTTGTCAGAAGGCAATACATTAGTGAAACCAAAGTTTTGAAGGTAATCAAAAGCAGCATCAAGGCCAACCATTTGAGTGGCTTTAACTGCTGGGATATTCATAGAGTCCCAGATGGCTTCACGTACAGATACAGGGCCTTTAAAGTAGTTATACCAGTTCCGTGGTGTCCACTTACCAATAGTGATCTCTTCATCAATGAGTGTTGAACCTGGGGCAAGAAGTCCCATATCTAGTGCAGGTGCATAGGCCGAGAGAATCTTGAAAGTGGAACCTGGTTGACGTTTGGCCTGGGTTGCACGGTTGAACGTACGATCCCCTTGTTTGTCACCACGACCACCAGAAAGTGCTTTGACTTGTCCTGTACGGTAGTCAGAGATCACAAAGGCAGCTTGTGGTTGAGGAATTAAAAATACTTCTTGTTTAACAAGTTCGGAAGTGGTAACACCGATAGAATCAAGTTTGGCTTGTTTGAATTTCTCAATATCAGCTTCGTTTTTTACGATACCTTCCCAGCCTTTATGAACAACAGATCCATCAGCTTTTTTAACACTGACACTGTAGTTGATCTTAAAATCAGCGTTGCTTTGTGGGAAGAGGGCATCTTTTGCCATATAGGTATCCACGATGCTTTGAATCTTTTGATCGAGTGTTGTGTAAATTTGTACACCGCCACCATAGATCATATTATTGGCTTGTGTAGCGGTCATCCCTTTTTCTGATTGAAGATCAGCAAGGACTTCCTCAACAACAGCATCTACGAAATAGCTGTGAGTAGGTTGTTCTGCATATTCCTGTTGAACTTCTTGGATGTTCTCATAAGGGTTTTCCAAAAGAGCTGCTTGATGCTCACTTGGGGTGATATAGCCTTGTGTCTCCATCTTGCCTAAAATAATTTGCGCTTTATCCCAGTTGTTTTCAGGATTTGTGATAGGGTCAAAACGCGTAGGGGCTTGGGTGATACCTGCTAGAACAACGCTTTCGGCTAATGTAAGCTGAGAAACATCTTTGTTGAAATAGCGGTTAGCAGCAGCTTGTACACCGTTTGTACCACGGCCAAGTGGCATAGTATTGAGGTAGTATTCTAAAATAATAGCTTTGTCATAAATTTTTTCAAATTCAATGGCTAAATATTGTTCTTGAATTTTACGCGTGAACTTTTTCTCTGAAGAAAGTACGTTATTTTTAACGAGCTGTTGTGTGATGGTGCTGGCACCTTCTGAAAGATCACCTGACTTAAGGTTTTTCACAACAGCACGCAAGATGCCTCGGATATCAATCCCATTGTGATCATAGAAACGCTCATCTTCAATGGCTACGACAGCGTGCTGAAGATTGACAGGAATCTGATCAAGTTTGGCATAGATACGGTTTTCCCCACCATCAATTCGGTCAACTTCTGAACCATTTTGATCATACACGAAAGATGTGTAGTCTGTGGTTGGTTTGAGTTCAATCTGAGAAACGTCAGGGGCACTTTTGATAATACCAATGAACATTCCAAGACCTGCACCAAAACCGGCGAAAATCAAGATAATCAATGTTATAAGTAATACTCGCAAAGCGGTAAGTCGTGTTTTCTTTTTCTTTTTTGTTTTCTTTTTGTCTTGTTGCGCATCCTGCGCTTTGTCTCTGGAATCTTTAGAGTAATTCATAGATTTCATCCTCCTCATTTTGTTATTATACCAAATAACTAGGTCATGGGCAAAAGGGAATTTTCATACATAAATCATTAGGTTCAAGTCATACTAAGTTTAAATAATGCTATAAAGGAGTATAGTCATGAAAAAACAACTATATGTAGGTGGGCTTTTCTTAAGAAAATTACTTAAGGGGCACCCTCACTATAAGTGCCGCATGGGGCGTATTAAAACCAATCTTCGCTTGACAGATGATTTTCTGCTTATTAAACAAGAGCAGGTGATGAAGAAGCTACCATTTAAGAAAGTCAGTGAAACAAGCATTCATGAGAAGATGTGGGAAATTCGTGTACAGGTCCAATGTGGGCATAAGATGTATCAATTTGATTTCCCAAGCATTAAGAAGGCGACTGATTTCTATGAACAGATTGTATTTAATAAAATAAAAGCACACGGGTGACAAAAGCTTGTCATGAGTACAAGCCTTCTTTGAATATATTAATAGAAAAGTCTGACTTAGGAGGCTTGATATGTTGAGAAGAAGGCGATATGCATTCAGACAGACAAACTATAGACAAAGACAGGAATTTGCCCATCGTATGCAAGGTATTTTTGCAATCTGTATTATTATAGCCATAGTTGCAGGAATTTATATTCAATTAGATCGAGAAGTTATGCCATCGGTGATGGCAATGGCTAAAGCTAAGGCAACAGCTCTTGCAACAGAAGCCATTAACGAGTCAATTAGGGATACATTGAGTGCGCAGCAGATTACTACAGATGATCTCTTAAGTTATGACTATAATGATAAAGGAGAGCTGATTTCTTGGAATGTGAACTCCATATTAATCAATCAGATCTGTACTGATATTGTTACGAATACCAATCAAGAACTCCAACATATTGGAGAAGTATCACTCAAGATGCCACTAGGTAATGCGACAGGGAGCCGAATCTTTGCTAACTTAGGACCGGATATCATTATAAAGGTTATGCCTGTAGGAACTGTGAAGGTGGACTATTCCAATGATATTCGTTCCACAGGAATCAACCAAGTTAATCATGTCGTATGGCTTAACATAGACGCCACGGTCCAAGTTGTTGTGCCACTTTTCTCAGATCAGGTACAAGTTAAGCGTAAAGTCATTCTGATTGATAAAGTGATCTCTGGCCAAGTACCACCAAGCTATGTTAATGTACCGAAAGAAAGTATACTAGATGTTGCACCGGCTGACCTTACTGAAGATATGTTGCCATAGGCATTATGCACAAGGCGTTTCTGATTTCACTATTATTTTTCTAAAAATTTAAGTGTTGTCAATAATAAGTTGCACATGCTATATTAGAGATGGAAATCATACAAGTCAGTGAAGGCGTTCCACATATGGAACGCCTTTTTTATAAATCATTATATATTACAGAGAAGAAGAGGTGCGCAAAGATGGAAGATATCAAACTATCTGAGTTATTTGGGAAAAATGTATTTGACGACAAGGTAATGCGCGAGCGTTTGCCAAAATCAACTTATAAGCAATTACATAAGACGATTGATGAGGGACTTCAGCTTGATCCAAGCGTAGCCGAGGTAGTAGCAAATGCCATGAAAGACTGGGCCATTGAACACGGGGCAACTCACTTTACACATTGGTTCCAACCAATGAATGGTCGTACAGCTGAAAAGCATGATTCCTTCTTATCACCTGCTTCTGATGGTCGTGTGATCATGGAGTTTTCAGGGAAAGAATTAATTAAAGGAGAGGCAGATGGTTCGTCATTCCCATCTGGTGGACTGAGACAAACATTTGAGGCAAGAGGTTATACAGTATGGGATTGTACATCACCTGCTTTCTTAAAGGAAGATATCAGTGGCGTTGCACTTTGTATTCCAACTGCATTCTATTCTCATTCAGGTGAAGCACTCGATAAAAAAACACCACTTTTACGTTCTATGGAGGCTATTCAAGGTGCAGCTCTTCGTGTGTTACGTGGTTTAGGTGACACTCAGACACAAAAAGTTATTACAACAGTAGGGGCGGAACAAGAGTATTTTCTTGTAGATAAGAGACAGTATCAACAACGTAAAGACCTCATCTTTACAGGTAGAACGTTATTTGGTGCGATGCCTCCAAAAGGTCAAGAGATGGAAGACCACTACTATGGTAGTATCAAAGAAAAAATCGGTAAGTTTATGAGAGAGATTGATATCGAACTTTGGAAGCTAGGTGTACCTTCTAAAACAAAACATAATGAGGTAGCGCCAGCTCAGCATGAACTTGCACCAATCTTTGCAACTGCAAACGTGGCATCTGACCAAAACCAACTTGTAATGGAAGTTCTTCAAAAAGTAGCAAATCGTCATGATCTTGCATGCTTGCTTCACGAAAAACCATTCAGAGGTGTAAATGGTTCCGGAAAACATGATAACTGGTCACTTGTAACAGATACAGGGAAAAATTTATTCTCTCCAGGAAAAGATCCAAAAGAAAATCTTGAATTCTTGGTATTCCTTGCTGCAGTTATCAAAGCAGTGGATACACATGCAGATCTAATCAGACTTTCCTCTGCCACAGCGGGAAATGATCATCGTCTGGGTGGGAATGAAGCGCCACCAGCAATTATTTCTATTTTCTTAGGGGATCACTTAACAGAACTTATCTACCATATTGCAAAAGGTGAAGATGCAGGTAAGATGAAAAAAGAAGTAATGGAAATGGGCGTTTCCACTATGCCGAAATTAAGAAAAGAAGTAACAGACCGTAACCGCACATCACCATTTGCTTTCACAGGAAATAAGTTTGAGTTTAGAATGTTCCCTTCATCAGGATGTGTATCTGAGGCGAACGTTGTGATCAATACAGCGGTAGCAGAAGCGTTAGACGCATTTGCAGCACTTCTTGAAAATGCAGATAATAAAGAAGCAGCAGTTGCACAGATTATGAAAGAAACATTAGAAGCACATGGTCGAATTATTTTCGATGGCAATGGTTATTCAGAAGAATGGGTAGAAGAAGCTGCTAAAAGAGGTCTAGCAAACCACCGTGCAACAGTAGATGTTATTCCTTCACTTCTTGCAGCAAGTTCAGTAGAACTTTTCTCAAAATACAAAGTATATGGCGAATCAGAACTTCGTGCACGCTATGAGATTCTGATTGAGGAATACTATAAAACAATTAACATCGAAGCAAAAACAATGGTGAACATGACACGTACACAATTTATGCCAGCTGTTATGGAATATACAACAAACATCGCACAAAATGTGAGTTTACTCACAGCACTTGGTCGCTTCAAAACAGAAGCACAAGCAGAGCTGTTAGATGAACTGACAACACATCTTGAAAATATGAAGGCATGTGTGGATACACTTGATATAACACTTGCTCATATCAATGTGCATTTAGAGGGAATGGAAAAAGCAATTGCTTTCAAAGAGCAAATTATGCCACGCATGGAAGCACTACGCCAAGAGGTAGATGCTTTAGAAACAATCGTAGATGAGCGTATTTGGCCAATTCCTACTTATAGCGAACTCTTATTTAGGGTATAATTAAATAGTAGAGAAATTATTTACCGAAAGAGGTCATTATGGAACAATTAAAGGAAGAACAAGAAGTACTCATATTGTTTGCAGCCCAAAAAAAACAGTGTGATGAAAATGAAGCATGGGAGAGTCTCGATGAGCTAGAGGAACTTGTAAAGACTGCAGGTGCGGTGACAGCAGCTAAAGTACTCCAACGTGTGGATAGTATTAATCCAGGACACTATATTGGTAGTGGTAAGGTAGAAGAGATTAGAGAGATGGCTATGCTTCATGGTGCGACAGGTGTGGTATCAGATGATGAACTTTCACCCGTTCAAATGCGTAACTTGACAGAGATGCTAGGAATTAAAGTTATGGACCGTACGATGGTCATTTTAGATATATTTGCACAACGTGCGCGTTCAAGAGAAGGTAAGTTGCAAGTTGAGATGGCACAGCTCAAATATCAATACTCAAGACTTGGTGGTTTTGGTCAAATGCTTTCAAGACAAGGCGGTGGGATTGGTACGAGAGGTCCTGGGGAGAAAAAGCTAGAGACAGATAAACGTCATATCCGTACACGTATGGATATTCTCAAAGGTGAGATCAAGGAAATGGAGAGACATCGCGAACTCCTACGTTCTCGACGTGACAAGAATAATGTCCCAGTGGTAGCTATTGTAGGCTATACCAATGCAGGTAAGTCTACGCTACTCAATAAACTGAGTGGCAGTGACATCTATGCTGCTAATCAGTTGTTTGCAACCCTAGACCCTACAGTGCGTGCAGTTGCCCTGCCAAGTGGGACAGAGGTGATGTTTACGGATACAGTTGGGTTTATCCGTAAATTGCCTCACCACTTGGTGAAGGCCTTTTATTCCACACTTGAAGAAGCCAAATATGCAGATATTATTCTTCATGTGATGGATGCAAGTTCTGAGCATTTAGAGACACATCTTGAAGTAGTCTATGAGACACTTGAAAAATTAGAAATCAAAGATATGCCAATTATTAGTGTGTCTAATAAAATAGACCAAGTAGAGGACAATTATCTTAAAGATACCCATACGGAATATCAGGTTGCAATTTCAGCAAAATCAGGAGAAAATTTAGAAGAACTGCTTCAGATGATTGAAAATATTATCTATGAAGAAATGAAATCTTTTAAAGTAATGCTTCCTTATACAGCGCCAGAGGTACTTGCGTTTTGCCACAAATATGGTGAAAAACTTGAGGAAGAGTATTTGAATGAAGGTGTCCAGCTGACGGGCTTTATCAATCAAGATAAATTTTATAAAGTAGCACCATATATAATAGACTAGGAATTTTCCTAGTCTATATTTTTTTCGACATCTTTTGCTATATAAAAAGATGTACTCAACATAAAAGCTGCGCTAATTCCAGTTAATGGAATAAATACGTCGAATATTCTCTGATAGTATAAAAACTTGCGATAGAAAAAGTTTTAATTATCGGAATTTTTCTTGTATAATGATAAGGTAAAGGAGGCGGGGGAGAAATATGCAAATTTATAAAGAACTTTTAGGAACCCAACACATGGGGGAAAAAATGATTAAGTATTATATAATACAGAGAGAAAAAAATTATGGGATTGAGTTAGAAGAAGAGAGAGAGAACAAAATTGTATGTGACAGTGAATATTTCACCCGCTCTTACAAAGAAGCTTATGATATGGTTCAAAAAATGAAAAACGGGATGGTAAGCCTTATTTCTATGTGCGAAATTCTAGACGACTATATCCAATGATCAGGTGGCCTTGTGGCCACTTTTCTTCTTTATTACGCGCATTGAAATGTCTGTGTGATTTATGGTACTATAGAATCAGCAGAATATGAGAGAGATAAAGGTGATACGATGTTAGATCAATATGTAACAATAGAAAAGGCAGCAGAGGCTGAAATCATCGAAAAAAAATCTAGATTTATTGCCACAGTATATCCTGTAGAAAGTCAGGAGGAGGCAGATACATATCTGGCAGTATTGCGTAAAAAGTATTGGGATGCAACGCACAATTGCTATGCCTACCAGATTGGGGAAAAAAATGAGATTCAAAGGTTTAGCGATGACGGAGAGCCCCAAGGGACTGCAGGTAAACCCATATTAGATGTACTAAAAGGGCAAGATATCAAGAATACCCTGATTGTGGTGACACGCTATTTTGGTGGGACACTGCTTGGGACAGGTGGACTTGTACGTGCTTATGGAAGAAGCGCCAAGGAGGGTGTATTAACTGCAGGACTTATAAAACGTATGCGTATTTGTCTTTTTGAGGTTCAATCAGACTATGGTTTATCAGGGAGAGTACAGTACCTGCTCAATGAAAAAGGCTATACGATTCGAGATACACAGTACACAGAAATCGTAACTTTTGTGGTAGAAATAGAGATGGGACAAGAACAGGTATTTACCAACTGGATGATTGATGCGACCAATGCAGAGGTCTCCATTGCAGAAGGGGAATATGAGCTTATTTCTAGGCCTTTATAGTTGCAAGGCCTCAAAAATATATGGTAAAATAAACAAGAAAATACGAAAATAAATTGCCAAATTAAGGAGGCATAGAGATGTCAGGACATTCAAAGTTTGCAAACATTAAACATAAAAAAGCAAAGAACGATGCGCAAAAAGGCAAGATCTTCACAAAGATGGGGAGAGAGATTGCTGTAGCTGTAAAAGATGGTGGTGCGGATCCAGCTTTAAATACAAGACTTGCGGATATCATTCGTAAAGCAAAGTCAAACAACATGCCAAATGATACGATTCAAAGAAGTATCAAAAAAGCTGCAGGTGAAGGTGATGGCGTTAACTACGAGTACATCACATATGAAGGTTACGGTCCAAATGGGATTGCCGTTATTGTAGAAACGCTTACAGATAACAAAAACCGTACAGCAGCTAATGTCCGTGCAGCCTTCTCAAAAGGTAATGGAAATATGGGAACAAGCGGTTGTGTATCTTTTATGTTTGATAAAAAAGGGCAAATCGTCATTGAACGTGATGCAACAGATATGGATGAAGATGAACTGATGATGCTTGCAATTGAAGCAGGAGCGGATGATTTTGAAGCGGAGGAAGAAGGCTTTACAATTTTGACAGCGCCAGAAGCTTTGGGGGAAGTATGCAAAGCGCTTGAAGAAGCAGGTATTGAGATGGCTTCTTCAGAAGTGACAATGATTCCACAAACTTATGCGTCAGCAATCACAAATGGAGATGACATCAAAGCATGGGATAAGATGATGGGACTTTTTGAAGATGACGACGACGTACAAGAAGTGTACCACAACTGTGAAGAGGAATAGAAATAGAAATATAGTATTTACAATGTTTTGAGAGGTTTTGTGAGAGAACTGAAAGGACATACGTCATAAATTTACTTTACTTATGACATGTGTGAATTAATAGGAACACCATTTTATAACATATGCTCATGTTATAAAATGGTGTTTTTTGCATCTAAAAGCAATGTTGTATGTTAAAAACTTGACAAATGTCGGAAAAAATGTAAAATATTAGTTGAACTAGATTTTAATACATAATGTGAGGTAATGTTGTGAGTAAAAAAATAATGAAAAAATTGGCTATTGCAAGTATGATGACTACAGTGATCTTAAGCGTAGGG
This sequence comes from Cellulosilyticaceae bacterium, assembly GCA_051650265.1. Lineage (GTDB taxonomy): Bacteria > Bacillota > Clostridia > Lachnospirales > Cellulosilyticaceae > JBOFEH01. Next base: position 6,482 of record JBOFIR010000034.1, on the reverse strand, counting down.
TGTACAAGCAATGAAAAAGGAACACAAGAGGCGGGAAATGCGCCAAAGACTGAAGCAAGTACAGAGGCGAGTACAGATGCAGTAGCAGCAGCTTCAGAGACACCTGCAGTAACAGATCTAGACTGGGATGCACAGCCACAGCTTGGAATCATCAAAGGTGATTATTACAAAATTGAAGAGCGCTTTAGACAAGGTCATCTTGGGATATTTGAAGTCGTTAAAAATGGTGATCAGATTGTTAAGGTAGAGTTCAACGAACTAACAAGACCAAATTACTATAAGAAGTTTTATCAAGATGTACCAAAACGTTATTCAGAATATAACTTTGATATGGGCGCTGCAAAAGGTGCAGCATGGATTCAAAGTGTTGTACTTGTAGAGAAACAAATGGTTGAAGAACAACGTATAACAGGTGAATTTGATGTTGTATCAGGTGCATCTAATAGTATCTATCAAGCTATGATTCCTCTAGCGGAGCAAATTGGAGAGGAATTAACAGCACCTTCTAATCAAAAATTCTATAGTATTGCGGAAGAATTAGGTGATGGACTAACAGGCCAATTAAAAGTGATTGTAGAAGAAGGTAAAATTATTTCATGCCGTTACGATGAGATATTTGCCAACAGTCCAGATGATATTACAGATCCTAAACTTAAGCAGCACTACAGACAATCAAAGTACGAAAGTGTTATTTACCATGAACCATCAAGAATTGGTTTTAATATCCAAATGGATGCTTTAAATGAAAAAGTTGTAGCATCACAAGATCTATTAGATCTTACAGGCTTACCAGCAATTGAAGCAACAGGTGATTATGGCAAGTCAGGGTATACTGAGAGAAATACAGCATGGGATAATTATCTGATGTTAGCAGAAAAACTTCTTGCAGAAATGCAAGCTGATGGAACTTTAAAATAGAGAATATTATAAGAGGTGTGCATACAGAGCTGTATGGGCACCTTTTCTTTTGTTATAATAAAAGAAAACAAAAGAAAATAATAGAAAAGGTAGGCGGCATTAGAAATGAATGTATATGATAGATTACTTGAATTACAGCAAATCAGCCATGGATATGAGAAATGGGCAACCTATCGTGAGAAATTGACAGATAAAATCATTCACCAAAGTCAAGGGAAAAAAATAGGACTTATTGGTGCAGGTCGATGTAGTGATTTGGATTTAAGACGTTTAAATGAGTCTTTTGGAGAAATTATTCTAATTGATCGTGATGAAAGAGCTATGCAGGAGGCTATTCGCTACTATGAATTAAATCATAGTAGTAAAGTGCATATGCACATTTGTGATTTAGTAGGTATTGAACCAGAAGCTTACCGTGAGTATGCTAATGTGTTGATTGATAAGGTTCAAAAAAATAGAGGCAAGGTAGACATTGAGCAGCTTGCTGACATTGCATTAGATTATTTAGAAAGATTCTACCATCAGGCAGGGCATCATCATGTAGAGTTACCTGAATGTGAACAAATGATAGTGGTAGGCGTGCATAGTCAACTTTTATCTATGTTAGAATGGATTTGGAGTGTGATTTTGCAAAATATAGGTAAAGATGAAGAGCGAGTACGCTACTATATTGATCAGATGAATAGCGGATTGATTCGTAAACTGAATATTTTGCTGATGAATCATTGTAGCAGTGACATTATGCTAGGGTGTGAGTTGCACCGTGAAGGGCGAGTTGGAGTGATACAAGGGGCATATCAAGCTATAGATGATATTAAGAGACGGATTGAGACCGGTCAAGTAACATTGGTAGATCAGGATATTCTGATTTGGCCATTTGATGAGCAACAAAATATTTCATATCATATGCTCATACAAGTTATAGCAAAAAGGAGGGGATAGCTGAGGCGAATCTTCTCCTTTTTGTTATGTCCTTAATGGATAAACGACATAATGAGGGGTATAACTTAATAAAGGTAGTTGATTAGAAATAGGATTAAATTTGATGTGCAAAACTGGAAGTTTTCTGGGAAATAAGAATAAGATAATAGTAGGGATTGATAGGTAAAGATAGGAGGGATTTAATGGGTGCAATAGAAATAGAACAGGCAAATAATAAAACAGTACTAATTGGAAGTCCAATTTGTAGAACATTTAACATTTTGAGAGAGTTTTTAGTATCGCTAATGGAGATGGAAAAAGATGGATTCAATGTAGAGTATTATTTTGTGGATGATAATGATGAGATTGAATCCAGTAGACTTCTTGAGGAATTTAGAAATCTTAATGCAAATGTGTCGATTATCCATTCAAATGAAACAGAAAAATATCAGTGTGATGACTATACACATCGATGGAATGAAGAAATGATTCAAAAAGTAGCTCGATTTAAAAATATCATGATTGAATATGCGATTGAGAAAAAGTACGATTATCTTTTTTTAATTGATTCGGATATTGTGCTCCATCCAAGTACACTTAAACAGTTGGTGAAAGATCAAAAAAATATTGTCTCTAATATTTTTTGGACCAAGTGGGGACCAAATGAACAGGACTTACCCCAAGTATGGCAACAGGATGCCTATAATTTCTATCGGCTTAAGACGAACCAGGTTGCAACGCAAGAAGAATTGAAGCGTTGGAGTCAAGAATTTATAGATCAACTACGAAAGCCAGGAGTCTATCAAGTTGGCGGGCTTGGTGCATGTACATTGATTGATAGAGAGGCATTACTTAAAGGTGTTAATTTTAACGATATTTATAATGTATCGTTTTGGGGAGAGGATCGCCATTTCTGTATACGTGCAGTAGCGCTTGGGCTTGAACTATTTGTTGATACATACTATCCGGCGTATCATATATATCGACAGGAAGAACTAGCGGGAGTGGCTAGATTTAAGGCAGAATGCCCAAATCGCGATGTGCAAATACTAGGTGCTCATATTATGGACCTTATTGTAGCAGGGGTGAATAGCTTAAATACGTACCATTATGAAGAAGGGCTTAGTGAGGAATTTAAACAGTACTTTACTACGGGAGAAGCAGATTCTCAATGGTTTATGCATCAAAAATTTTATCAAACGATAGTTAAGGAGAAATGTATTAATAGATGCAATGTCAAAGAAATAAGTATGGCTTTTGAAGGGGATTTATCTAACGTTTTATGTCAGATTAAATACTGCAACAATGGGTATAAAAAGGAACTGAGTTATTATGAAGAAAGAGTAGCTGAGGCTAAAGTTGAGAAACAATTAGATGGAACCTATTTAATCAGTTACTTTAAGCGTGGCGAGAGACTTTCTATTTCTAATAGGCCTATGATCCGAAAAGTAGCTGAAGTACCAAAACTCACACTATCAATGATTGTCAAAAATGAAGAGTGCCGTTATCTTCAACGTGTACTCCTAGCAGCTAGGGAATATATTGATAATGCAGTCATCATTGATGATGGCAGTACGGATAGGACTGCAGAAATCTGTAAAGAAGTTTTGGGTGATAAGCTTACTACGCTAATTGTCAACAAAGAATCAAAGTTTGCGGATGAAAGAAGACTTAGAAAGCAGCAGTGGAATGCAACTATTGCAACAAACCCAGATTGGATAATATTTCTTGATGCAGATGAAATATTTGAGGATAGGGCGAAAGAAGTCATCCGTGAACTCATTCGTAGTAGGGATGTAGATATCTATAATTTTAGGCTCTATGATTTCTGGAGTGAAACACATTATCGACAAGATGACTTATGGTGTGCACATCATACTTTTAGACCTTTTATGATGCGATATCAACCAAATTATCAGTATCAGTTCACAGAGACGGCGCAGCACTGTGGAAGGATGCCTAGTAACATATCAGGGCTTCTAGGAACAACATCAGATCTTAGACTCAAGCACTATGGTTGGGCAAGAGAGGAGGATCGTATCAAGAAGTATCAACGGTATATGGCACTTGATCCTGAGGGGCAATTTGGAAGTATGCCACAATATCAATCTATTTTAGATACGACTGTGTCATTAATGAAATGGAATGAACTTAACATCAACGCTTGATTAAGTTGATCCTATTCTTGTGCTTTTTCTATGATTTTGGTAAAATGAAAGAAGTATGATGAAGAGAAGGATGGGAACATGAAGTTTAAAGATTTATTAAACGTGCCAAACATTTTATCATGTATACGTCTCGTACTTGTTCCGGTATTTGCTTGTATTTATCTGAATGCAAATACTGACAAAGCCTTTTATTTGGCTGCTTTGGTCTTATTTATTTCAGGATTAACAGATCTCCTAGATGGTTATATTGCTAGAAAATATCACATGATTACAGAGCTAGGTAAAGTACTAGATCCTTTTGCTGACAAGTTGACTCAGGCAACTGTCGCCATTTGTCTTGCACTTCGAATCGAGGGGATGCTTTGGCTATTAAGTCTTTTTGTAATTAAAGAAGTAACCATGGTCATTTGTAGTGGAATCTTAATTAAAAAGAAAGTGGAGATTGAGGGGGCTAAGTGGTTTGGAAAATTAGCGACGGTTGTATTTTATCTCGTAATGTTTCTTGTAGTAGCTATCCCACAGATGGATAAAAGGGTAATAACAAGTCTAATTGGCATTTCGGCAGTGTTTATGGTATTTGCTTTTATAATGTATATTCCTGAATTTAAAAGGTACTTAAATAATAAAGATACCTAGCATTAATGCTAGGTATCTTTTGCACGTGGAAGATTAACGAAGTGGTTGCAAGGGTCTTGCAAGCATCATTCGTTGTTTTTCGAAAATAAGTTTAGTTAATAGGTTTTCAGTAGTGGCGTCAAGTCCATTGAAACGTATACGGTGTGAATAGGTGCCAGTAGGGAGCGACTCACCATCTATAAGTACAATACCTGTTAGTTGAAGAACATGCTCTAAAAAGTTAATTTTGATATAAACACCTGTCTCAGCCGGTAGCTGATTTTTGGAAACCATGCACAGCCCACCAGCGCTTAAATTCGTTGTCGTTGCAGCATAGATTGTTTGATCAGGAGGTGTAGTGACATCATTGATCCGATCAGGAATGAGTGTATACTCAAGTGGCATCATGACATCAAGTCTGAAGTGAGCCCGCTGCTGGATTTTTTCTATAGGCGCACTGATACGTGAACGATATTGTAAGGCTTCGCCAACACGGCGCTTATCCAAAAGCTCAAGCGTTGTACTATATAATGCATTTTTAGTAAAAATAGTAATTTCTAGAGTGCTGGGTATAGGAAATAGAACCCAATCTCTTTGGTAAAGTGGCGCCTCAAAGATAATTTCGTCTTCATGCCATTTGAGAATATGTGTACGGTAGTGTTTCTCACCATCTTTGATGCGCAGTGCTAGATTAAGATCTTTGAAAATAATATCTTTATATTGTGTAATACTATTGCTAATTGCAACTTTTAGATTTTTTGTCTCATTTAAAGTCATATTCAAATCCCCTCCAAAATCTCTTGTCTTTTATCATTTGTAATCGCAAGACATGATCCCCTTATGACATGTCTGAACAATCGAATGTATGAGTATAATAAGATAACATTGAATTACAGTTTACTATTATCTCATTATACTTTAAAAACAGGGCATATTTCAACAAACTACTTGAAAATATAGTAGGGATATGTAACAATATTTGATGGTATTAATGATAAAACATCAACTAAAAAGAGGAATAGAAATGAGAAAGATTATTTGTGTGGCACTTAATCCAGCAATGGATAAGACCATAAATGTGGATCGTTTTGAGGTAGGGTGTATTAACGCCATAGGAGAAATCTCATATCAAGTTGGGGGAAGAGGCATCAATGTAGCAAAAGTACTGCAGAATTTTGATCACAAATGCATTGTGACAGGATTTGTAGGGGGAGTATGGGCTGATCAGTTCAGAACAACATTGATGAAGCGTGGCATTGAAACGAAATTTTTTAAACTCATCCATGATACACGTACCAATACAAAGCTTATTGATACAGCAACAGGTATTTGTACAACGATTAATGAAAGAGGACCTCATGTACCGGAGGAGATTTTAGAACGTTTTATTCAATCTTTTACGATTATGTGTAAGCAAGATGATATTATTGTTTTAACCGGTGGTACGCCACCAGGGGTACCGGATGATATTTATTATACATTAACCTGTATTGCCAAAGAGAAGGGTGCCAAAGTGATTCTAGATGCACGTGGTGAACTTTTGAAAAAAGGTGTGTTAGCAGGGCCAGATATGGTTAAAATAAATTATAGAGATTATGTGCCTAAAGAATTCTGGAATCAAATGACTGAGGCGATCTATCACAAGATTATAGCGCATTCTAAGCGATTAGGGGTACCGAAAGTATTGGTTTCTGTGGGTAAACAAGGTGCGTTGTATGTACATACGGATAAAGAGTACTATGCCAAATCGGTAGATGTGGGTGTGGATTTAAAGTATCCAGTAGCGGCAGGCGATGCTATGGTATCAGCCCTTGTCATGAGTATGATAGAAGAATTTGATGATCTTACAACATTAAGATA
>JBOFIR010000033.1:0-2045 GCA_051650265.1 Cellulosilyticaceae bacterium | reverse complement strand
CTGTTGTAACGACTTTGAATATTACAGGGGGACTCAAGGTGTTTGATATGGTATATATCCTGACCAATGGTGGACCCGGCTTTGATACCCAGGTACTTAACACCTATACATATCGTGCTTTTGGGATAGGGCTTCTTGGGGAAGCGAGTGCATCTGCTATCATTTTATCCCTCATCGTGGTCGCGATTACATTTATCATGAACAAGTTGTTAAAGGATAGGGAGGTTGAGATGTGATGACAAGAAAAACAAAAGAACTGCTTTCGCAAAGTATCTTATTTGTACTCATGCTCGTTATTGCAACGATCTTTCTGGTTCCAATTGTGATGATGGTGCTAGGCTCTTTCAAGTCACAAGGAGAGGCATTGATGTTCAATCTTGCACTTCCAACGCAGTGGCATTTTGAGAACTATATCCATGTCATAGAGACGGGGAATATCTTAAGAGGTTATGCCAATAGTGTGATTATTACAGTGTCTGCTGTGGGGATTACGCTCATCTGTGGGGTGTTTGCTGGCGTGGTGATTTCAAGAAGAACAGACCGCATGGGAAGTATGATGTACTATTACTTTGTATTTGGACTAACAGCTACGATGCAGACGATTACAACATTTGCGCTGCTCAAGGTGCTCAAACTATATGGGAGTTACCTAGGGGTTATTCTTGTGTTTGTAGCAATCAATCTACCCTTTACTATTATGACTATTTCGAGTTTTGTCAAAGGCATATCAAAGGAGATCGATGAGGCTGCTATTGTGGATGGTTGTACACCGATGCAGATGATTTGCAAGATTCACATCCCTATTTTGAAACCAATTATGGTGACCAATTTGATTATCACAACGATTAGTGTATGGAATAACTTTATGATCCCTTTGTATTATCTCAATAGTTCGCAGAAGATGACCGTGCCACTTACTGTCTACAATTTCTATGGACTCTACTCTAGAAATTGGCACTATGTCTTTGCGGCATTGGTGATGACGATCCTTCCAGTCATTATACTCTATCTCTGTTTGCAGAAATATATTGTTTCAGGAATGACAGCAGGTGCGGTAAAAGGTTAGATAAAGGCATATAGGTAAGAAAGGTGCAAGAGTGAAGACGCCGCGTCAGCGACAATTCATTTTTGCACCTTTTATATTTGTTCTTGCATAAATATGTTTTTGTATGTAATGATTTTGATAAGGGAAAACTAATAGCATAAGTCTAAAAAAGTATCGAACATATGTTTTGAAAATATGTAGAACTATGATATAATAAGTGCAATTATGACGAAATAGAGAGAGGACACACTATGAAAAATAAAATCGTGATTCAAGGTGCCAGAGAGCACAACTTGAAGAATGTTGACTTAGAGTTAGAGCGTGACCAGCTCATTGTATTTACAGGTCTTAGTGGTTCAGGAAAATCTTCTTTGGCTTTCGATACCATCTATGCAGAGGGACAAAGACGCTATGTAGAATCACTTTCAGCTTATGCGAGACAGTTCCTAGGACAGATGGAAAAACCTGATGTGGACAATATCTCAGGACTTTCACCAGCGATCTCCATCGATCAAAAAACAACCAGCAAGAATCCACGTTCTACAGTAGGAACTGTGACAGAGATCTATGATTATCTGAGACTTCTCTTTGCAAGAGTGGGAATCCCACACTGTCCGAAGTGTGGCAAGGAGATCAAGAAACAGACCATTGATCAGATCGTGGATCAGCTTCTAGAGCTACCAGAGCGTACCAAGATACAACTCCTCGCCCCTGTAGTGCGTGGGCGTAAGGGGCTTCATGAGAAGGTCTTTGAGTCTGCAGTGAAGCAGGGATATATTCGTGCCCGTGTAGATGGTGAGATGGTGGACCTAACAGAAGATGAAGTCAATCTGGATAAAAACAAGAAGCATGCGATTGAGATCGTGGTAGACCGTCTCGTGATCAAAGAAGGGATTGGCAAGCGTCTGACAGACTCTATTGAGACGGTGATGAAGCTCACAGGAGGATTACTCCTAGTAGACGTCATGGGTCAAGAAGAGATCCAGTTTAGCCAGAGCTT
>JBOFIR010000032.1:0-4540 GCA_051650265.1 Cellulosilyticaceae bacterium | reverse complement strand
GGGGAGGTAAGCTCATGGACCAAAAATACGCAAGTCGGCTCATCACTTTAGCTCAGGTACTTGTGATGGTTGTACTCACAACCATCATCATCTACTTTATCTCGCAGACACAGTCACTGCGGCTAGATGATACATTCTTTATGACAGGTGCACTCTATATTTTTCTCAGCTGTATGGGACTCTTCGGAGATGCTCATACACGCTTAGACTTTCAGTACTTACACGCCAAAAGTATCACCAGTACACAAGAGGATTCTGCGAAAGAAGATCGTAAGAACCTTACTAGTATCAATATCCCCTTGCTTTCATCAGGGGCGATCCTTCTTCTATTAGGGCTTTGTTTTTAAAATGCGAAAGGAGCTATGGCATGTGATACGCCATAGCTCCTTTTAATTCTCTATTTCTTTTTTGTCATTGAATGGTAGACCATAAGCATTGTTTGCACCAACCAAATGATTCCTACCGGCAAACAAATAATGGGGCTAATATCTAGCACGCCAACCAGTATCCAGCAGATTACAAATGTTGTGAGATATACAATTAACATACTACTAATCGTCTTGTAACTTGCTCTTCCTACTTCTATCTTTTCACACTCATCGAGTTGATCAAAATAATTTTTATTAAATCCAGGATTAACAGGGTCTGCACTAAGCTCTGGTCTTACTTTTTTAACTAACGCTATATTAGCTACTTCACCCATAAAAGCAATCGCTACATTTAGCATAAAGAGTACAAAATACCCTGCACCTATTTCACTTGTTAAGTTGACACCAAAAGCTGTCATATTCAAAATCGCACATGCTGTAGAAAGAGATAAGATCACACCCATCTTATTTTCATAGCGCTCATACAACGAACCCTCTTCATTGCTATAGCCATCTTTCTTTAAGAGACTATTAAAGAAAAGGCAACCACAAAGCCCAACGACCCCACTTATCGTTGCAAGCACAAAAAGATTGGGTGCAAATGCAATCAAAATGCTCTTAATTTCATTTGCCTCTATGAAACCCAATGCAAAGATCATACCACTACCTAATACCGCACCTAATAGTGCACATACACCCATCCACGCTAAGCCTTTTCCCCACTTATAATCCTTCATCTTTACTCCTCCTCCCAACTAAATAACTCTTCAACTGTTTTATCAAAAATCTTTGCAATACGTAATGCCAATACGACAGAAGGGTGATAATCACCACGTTCAATACTACTAATCGTCTGTCTGGATGCACCACAAAGCTTGCCTAATTCTGTCTGGCTGATCCCTTTTTCTTCCCGATATATCTTTACACGGTTCAATAATGGCATCGACTCACCTCCTATTGACAACTTCTCTTGTCATAATCTTATTATATGCAATGACAACTATTTTTGTCAATGACAATTTTACTTGTCACGATTTATTGATTAGAAATTTTGAAGAAACAAAAAAAGGAGGTAGCGATTTGATAATCTCCCCCTCCTTCTAGTGGCAAGTGCCTATCCATAAATATACAAATATTCTTGGTACCAGCCTTCACATAAGGCTTCAGTCAAATACTCTGCCGGTGTATAAAAAATCTCCTCATAGTCTTCATACTGTGCAATCACCTTTGTCTTACCAAAAATTTGATTGTTCTCTTCTATAAAGAAATACCAGCCGCGCCATTCTAATTCTGTCAAATACATCGTATGTCATCCTCTCTTATAGACTCGCTTCGTCTTTCTGATCCGCCACATACTCTATCAAGTCGCCTGGCTGACAGGCCAATACTTCACAAATTTTTTCCAATGTAGAAAATCTGATGGCTTTGATCTTACCCGTCTTAAAGTTAGATAGGTTTACATTGGAAATCCCTACTTGCTCAGCTAACTCATTGAGGGACATCTTGCGATCAGCCATCACACGATCAAGTCGAATAATAATGCTCATGCTTACCTCCACTATAATGTTGTATCATATTCTTCCTGTAGAAACTGTCCATGTCTTAGTACATAAGCGATCAAAATAAATAACACGCCACATGCTAAGCGATAAAAATCTAAGAAAACATCAAATCCAAAGCCTTTTATTAAAGCAATGCCTGTATCCACATGACCCAATGAAGGTACTACAAAACTGCTGATACAAATCAAAATACCACTCCAACGTACCACATTACAAATCATATTATCAAATATAACTTTCTTGGATAGGCGTCTCGTGATAAAAAAGCCAAATCCAAAAAGGATCAGATCACAAATAATCTCTGCAAGACGCTTACTGGTAAAGCGTTGCTTACCTAATAAATAATCTGCACTTGCCGTTTCACTTAGGACAATCGTACTTTCTTCAAAGTTAATATAGCCGCCTAATTCTTCTCGAATCGCCTCCTGTGCATATGCCGTGCTCCACTCCTCTTTGGAGAAAACTTCTGGCAAACTATTACTTAATCCTAACACATACCATAGGATTGAAAAAGCAATCAGCCACTTCAAAACCTTACTCCATTTTTTTATCTTGATCTCCATCTTTTATTCCTCCCTACTTACATATGTTATATCCATTATAATCATATCAGTAATATATTTCAATATATTTTTAATGATAAACATTAAATATTTATTGAAATATATTATAAATAGAATAAAATCGGCCTTCTTCCACTTATTGGTTCGTGCAGTAGTGAAATGCTTCGAAGTAGCATTTTGCTACAAATAAAGAGTGTATTCCCTCTCTTCAAGGAAACACACTCTTCGCTTATACGTTATTATTCTATTGGTCTAAAGACGCCAATACGTGTCTCTGGTATATGAAGTACCATCTTGCCAGCAGTACAGCCTACTTTTAGGAGTACCTCTCGCCCTACAATCTCACAGTAAACCGCTTTGAATAGTGTACCATCCCATGCCATAGCAGGCACGATTGTCCCCTCAAGCGCAGGTACCCACTCTGGTAATATCCCTAATACTGTATCTACCTCTGCCCCTTCTTCTTTGACAAATGTTCCTCTGATCCAGTATGCCCCCTCAAGTTCACACACTCTAGGCTCCTTGCCAGACTCAGTGGTAACCCCTTCACCAAGACTCGCAAAGTCTGTCCCAATATTTTTGTTAGTATCAGAGGCTTTCTTGAGCATAGGGATCAGATCTGTTAGATCTCTCACCCCAATATCCGTAAAGGAATGTGGTTCATTCCAATCAGCATCCTTGGCTGGGTCACCACCTGCACCCATGATCTGCTCTGTTGGCTCCAATACCACCAAGAGTTTGCCTCTCACCTCATCATAGGCAAGACAAGAATACCCTTGTGATGGTGGCATATGTATACGTGTGATGAGTTCCCAGTCTGTCTGTGACTGATTGAGTTTCTGCAATGTTATCTGAGAACGTCCATATGTATTTTGCTCACTGTAGTTGTTTGGTCCTGTAAAGATGATATGCGCCTCGCCAGTCTTGTCTGTGAACTTTAGTACAGATCCCATACATCTATTGTACTGCCTAATCTTATTGGACGTCTCATGCTCTACCCATGTTTGTCCAAGATCTGTTGTCACATACACTTTCTTCCCAAGCTTTGCCTCATCACGATCCTCGTTGCGACAGATGAGCATCAGTGTCCCTGGCTCGATCTCTACTACACTACACTCTGTCGTAAAGTGTGGTACCAGATTGGCCATCTCCCAGGTTGCGCCATGATCTTTGGAATAAAGGATAGAAGAACGTGTATCAGATGTAAGCCCCCATTGTCCTCTAATCCATCTTTGACATGGGATCACTAATGTCCCATCTCCCATCTGGATCCCAGAACCTGGCGCCTGGAAGATACGCTCCTCTTCTGAGCTAATCAGATGTCTAAGAGACCTTTCTTCACTCCAAGTCGCACCATCATCAGATGATTCCTTCCAAGCAAAATCATATCCAATCTCATGATCCACTACTGAATTACCTGCACCCCAACAGATACAGAAGATAAATACCTTTCCCGTTACCTGATCTGCTACAATACAACCATCCATCTTGCGGCTACCATCAGTCAGATTGTCTCTCTCAAATACAATCTGCGGCTCAAGCCAAGTCTCCCCACCATCTAGACTTCTTCTGATCCCAATATCTATCCCTGTATGGTCATTTGCAGAGGTATAACGCAGATCCCCTCCTGCAATCCAAACACCATTTTTAGTAACCGCCCCAAAAGGTATTCTAAAGCAATTACAGCCATCTAAATCAACCCCACGTTTAAAAAGAATTTCACTTTTTAGCATATTCCCTCTCGCTTTCATGATGTATTTTCAATTTATTTTAACATATTTAGATAATAGTATATACATCATTTGTCCGACTCTTTATACTTCTACAAACCCTCTTGCCGCCAACCCCTTCCGATCAATGATCCGATAGCCTTCTTTCTCTTTCCTCAATAGGGATGCTTCACAGAGCCCCTTCAACATCCTTAGTAAATGTCTATAGCTTATGCCTAGCGCACTTGCTACATTGGTCAGCCGATCCTCCAATACATCTTCCTGAGCTACTTCTAAAATATAAGCACATAGCCTTTTCTCACCCTCATGTAAAGCTG
>JBOFIR010000031.1:0-2289 GCA_051650265.1 Cellulosilyticaceae bacterium | reverse complement strand
GAGCATCACAGATTTTTTATAAACTCAAAAAACTCCTAAATATAGAGGTAAATAGACAGGCACAGATGGATCCACTTTGGATGCTCCAAAGTCCTATGCCTGCTTTTGGATATATTGGCCAAAAAATCCGTGAGGAGGTGGATGGACGTCATACAGAAATGATTTGGAAAGATGCATTGAGTTGGTATCTCAAACAGCCTCAGTGGCAGCCAAAGGTTGATGCACTACTCGACTATATTTTCTATTCGAATCAACAACATTATCTTGAACCAAAGACGGCAGGTATGTTGTACGAGGTACCGTTAAGTACGAGTGTCTCCAAACTTGAGACATTCAGGCAATGTGCATGTTGTTACTTTGTAAAATATGGCTTACGTGCCCAAGAACGCAAGCTCTTCAAATGGAATGCTGCAGATTTAGGGACAATTTTTCATAGTGTCCTAGAGTACTATCCACAAGAATTACAGGCGATTCATACAACTTGGCGAGATGTGTCACCGAGTCAAATGGACCGTTGTATTCAAACGTCTGTACGAAAAGCAATAGCTGATTATAACACCTCGAAAAGAGAGGATGGTAAAATGCGCTATACGGCTCAAAAAGTTGAAAAGATGGCAAAGCGGGCCATCAGCGCACTTACCACACAGATTTGTGCAGGTGCTTTTGATCCTAAAGCATATGAGGTTGGATTTGGAATGGGGGACTTCCCAGAGATTCACATTGCAATTGATTCGGAGCGACAAATGCTTTTACGTGGGCAGATTGATAGGGTGGATGTTTTCTATAAGGATGGGGAAGAGCTTATCAAGATTCTTGATTATAAATCTGGTAAGAAGGCGTTTGACTTGTTAGAGGTCTACTATGGTCTGCAATTGCAACTCTTACTCTACTTAGATGCTTATATCAAGCTCAATCCGGGGACCACACCAGCAGGCATGTTCTATTTCCATGTTGATAATCCTTATACTGAATATGAGCCAGGTATGAGTGATCAGGAACTTCAAGAAAACCAGATGAAAAAATTCAAGCTATCTGGATTGGTGTTAGGGGAACCTGAGGTGATTTCAGACCTTGAAGCAGGCGCAAAAGGAAAGATTATTCCAGCAGCATTGAATGTGAAAGATGGCCAAGTGAGAAAAGGTTCCTCGATTGCTTCCCTTGAGCAGTTTGAAGCGATCGCGAGTTATATGACAGAAATGATTAAGCAGCTCGGAAAAGAAATTTTGGATGGTAAGGTGGTAGCGAAGCCTTACCAATTGCAAGAGAAAGACCCGTGTGGCTATTGCAAATATCACACAATCTGTCAGTTCAATATAGAAGATAAAGACAACCAGTTTGATAAACTTGAAAAATTAACAAAAGAGGCCATATGGGAAGCCATTGAAGAAGGAGGAGGACGCTAATGGCATGGACAAATGCACAACAAGCAGCTATTGATGTAAGAGGGAAAAATGTCCTTGTATCTGCAGCAGCAGGTTCCGGAAAGACCGCAGTTCTGACAGAACGTGTTTTTGAACGTGTTCTAAAGGATCGGATCCCTATTGATCGTTTACTCATTGTAACTTTTACAAGTGCTGCTGCTCAGGAAATGAAAGAACGTATAGGTGATAAACTAACACATGCTTTAGAAGCACTTCAGTTACAAGATACGCTGAGTGTAGCAGAGGAAGAGGAACTAGCCTATATTGAAAAACAACTAGGTCTATTGCCAAAAGCAAGTATATCTACCATTCATTCATTTTGTTTAAAAGTGATTAGGAGCTATTTCCATCAGATAGATATTGATCCAGGTTTTAAAGTGGGCAATGAGCCAGAACTGGCCATCATGAAAAGAGACATTCTTGATGAATTGTTAGAATCGTATTTTGAATCAGAGGCTAATGAGGCATTTCTGAAGCTTGCTGATCAATTTGGAACGATTAGAAGTATGCAGGGGTTAGAAGATGTGATTTTGAAACTTCATGAGTATTCTAAAAGCACCGTTTTTCCAGATGCTTGGTTAGATGAGAAGGTTGATTTACTTAAGAAGCCTTATGCATGCTTAGATGATACGCCATGGGCACAAGTAATCGAAGCGGATCTCAAGGGTAAGCTAGAAGGGATAAGACACTTGTTTACAAGGGCACATGATATTTCAAAAGCAAGTATGGGGCCAGCCGCTTACAAAGAGACATTTGAGGATGATCTTGGGCAATTGACGCAGATTGCAGTGTATACAAGTCTGAATGACATGATTGATCAGATTGCACATACACAATTTAAGAGACTCTCAACCAAAAAGCAAGAATG
>JBOFIR010000030.1:0-5866 GCA_051650265.1 Cellulosilyticaceae bacterium | reverse complement strand
GTTGACGCTCCTTGAGTGTATAGACTTTGTCACAGATTGCCGTAGTCGATTGGCGGTGTGACACAAGAAGCACTGTCTGCTCCTCACTATTTTCCTTGATTGCTTTTAAGATCTGCGCTTCATTGAGTGTATCGAGATTGCTTGTTGGTTCATCTAAGATCAATACCGCACTCTTTCTGAGAAATGCTCGTGCGAGACCGATCCGCTGTTTCTCACCCGAAGAGACACTTCCTCCAAGTTCACCTACATTACTATCATACTCTTCTGGTAAGCTCATGATAAAGTCATGTACTGATGCATGCTTTGCTGCTTCTGCCACTTCTTTTCTGGTCGCCTTTGGGTTACCTAGTCTTATATTTTCCAAGATGCTTTCATTGAAAAGATATGTTTCTTGACTTACCAAGGTCTGACCTTTTCTCAGCGTTGCTGTTGGCATCTGGGTAATAGGCTCTCCATCAATACGGATCTCACCTGTACTCACATCCCAAAAGCGCATGAGGAGCTTAATCAGCGTACTCTTACCCATACCACTTTCTCCAACAAGCGCTACCCGCTCGCCTTTGGTAATCCTAAGATTTGTATTTTCAAGCAGGTTTTCTGTGCGTCCTGGGTAACCAAAACTCACCTTTTCATAAGCGATCGTGTGATGCTCACATGTACTCATCCCTTGAATTTCCGATACTTGCGGCAGCTCATCTAGCAATTCAAAGAGGCGCTGTGCACATGCAAAGGTTTGAAGCAGATTGTTTGAAAGATTGCTCAGTGCCACTACAGGTCCAAAAGAGGAAGCAATGAGTACAACCGCTATGAGATAGTTGCTAAAGCTGAGTGAGTCCTGACCCATGAGGTGTGCACCTATACCTACAAAAGTAAGGAGTGCCACCATGATTGTCAGGTCTGCTAAAGCTCTTACGATTCCCTCGTGATGCTTAAGTCTTTCTTGACTCTTGTTAAGCGCCAGTGAACTTTCATGAACCGCCTGTAGCCTCTGCTGTCCATTGTTGTACATCAGAACTTCTCTCAGCCCACGTAAGGAATCTAGTATGAGTACATTGGTCTGTGAAAATGTCTCACGATAAGTAAGCCCAGCCTCCTTCGCAAAAGCTGAAGAAAAGTATGGAATTCCTAACCCAACAATCAAGAAGAATATCCCCCCTAATAAACCAAAATAAGGGTGTATGTAATAGAGTATGCCTGTAATCAGCATATTAGTAATGATTGCAATACTGATTGGTGCGATGGTATGGGCATAAAACACTTCAAGTAACTCAATATCTGATGTCACCATCGTAATGATATCCCCTTTATTCTTGCCCTCTAACTTAGCAGGTGCAAGCTTTCTCAGACACGCAAAGGTCTTGTCTCTTAAGGTCGCAAGGATTCTGAAAGCAATATAGTGCCCTGAGAGCTGTTCACCATAACGCAAGAGTCCTCGTAGTATTGCCATAAGTAACATGACACCCAGTGCACCTTTGAAACTTATCCAAGTCACTTCTCCTATCAAAGCCCCTATAGCAACCGCGCTCATCGTCGTTAAGGTAATCGCTGCGACAAATCCTAGCACACCTAGTGTAATCGTCACTGCCATGACAGCCCGCAGTGGCCCCAGTTCTACGATCAAGCGCTTCATGATCTGTAATCCTGACTGACGTTTCATCTAACACACCTCCCTTACTTGTTCTAACGCATTTTGTTTATCCACCATCTGCCAATAGACCTGCCCTTTGGCACAAAGCGTCTCATGATCCCCTTGCTCGGCAACCTTACCGTGCTGCATCACATAGATCTGATCTGCACCTTTGATCTGTGCCAATCTATGTGAGATCACAAGTACGCTCTTGTACTTAGCTAGATCCCAAATTGCCTGCCAGATTGCCTCTTCACTCTCTACATCAATATTGGATGTGGCCTCATCAAAGATCATGATCTCACGATCCGCCAATATAGCTCTTGCAAGGGCTAGGCGCTGCTTCTGCCCGCCCGAGAGCAAGTTGCCCCCTTCTCCAATAGGTGTATCTAAGCCTTGCGGCAGATTGCTAACGAAGTCATCTAGGCACGCCATCGTTAGTGCGCCCATCATCTCCTGCTCTGTGGCATCCGCCTTCGCCATGAGCAGATTGGCTCTAAGGGTTGTACCCATAATATAACTATTGGTTGCTACCAATGACATGTGTGCGTAGAGCTGACTGCTACTAAAGCTCTCGTAGTCTACATTACCCCATGTAATCTGACCACTCTGTGGTGCATGCATCTTCATCAAAAGCGTAGCAATTGTACTTTTGCCACTCCCACTTTCTCCAACGATGGCTGTCATCTGATTGGGTGCAATCGTCATAGAGACATCTTTTAGGATTTGGCGCTTACCATCATAACTAAAATCAACATGCTTAAGTGTAATAGCCTCTTGCTTTGGCAAATTGCCATGGATACGTTCCTTCATCACAGGGGCATCTAGCACCTTAAACATACGCTCTGACGCTGCCATCCCATTCATAGCAATATGGAAGTAGGAACCTAGTAGTCGCATAGGGATGAAAAACTCTGCTGACAATAGGGTGATCACAATCAGCCCACCTACAGATAATTCTCCTTGGCTATAAGCTACAAGTGCAATGATTGTTCCAATTGCAGCTCCGCCAAATGCCACTAAGTCCATAATATTAATCGAATTCAACTGCATACTCAGTACTTTCATCGTCATGACACGGAAACTTTCTGCCTCCTCATTCATCTTCTTGTGACGCACCTCATCTTGGTCAAAAACCTTGAGTGTCGTGAGTCCCTGAAGATTCTCTAGAAATGTACCGCCAAGATTAGCATAGCTCTTCCAGTAATTTTTGAGGATACGCTTTGCAACTTTCATGATGGCTATAATAGAAATTGGAATCAGCGGTACGGCGCAAATTAGTGCCAATGCCGCTTTGAAAGAATACGGCATAATAACCACAAACAAAGTCACAGGTGCGAGTAAAGCATAAGCAAGCTGTGGGAGATAACGCCCAAAATACACCTCTAGTTGCTCCACGCCCTCGACCATAATCTGTACAAAAGATGAGGTTTGATCCACCTCACTATAGTGAGTCCCAAGTCTCAGAAGCTTCTCATAGATCTGATCTCTCAAAGTGAGCTTCGCATGCTCCGATGCAAGCGCTGAGTAGCGTCCATAGTATAAGTTACAGATGAAACGCCCTACCAAAGCAAATCCAACTGTTATGTATGTAAAAGGTGCTATAGGTATTTGTGCCATGAGCTGATTGATCACTTGACCAATTGTTAAGATAATCCATACATTGCACAAGAGCGCCCCCCACTGCATGGCAACAGTAAGACCCATATATTTTTTGGATGTACCACACAGGTTAATGAGTCGTTTGTTAATCATCATCGTTTCTTTCTCCTTTTCTGCTTCTAATTTTAAAAATTTATTTTAATCCCACTTAATTGATAACGCTTCTCAACTTCTATAATTGTAGACTAATTGATAATTATTGTCAATGATAATCTCTCTCATTTAGATGATGCTATCAAAAAAGGACCTTCAAAAGGTCCTATTTGGGGTGTACATCTATTGTAGGAATTCCATCATAATCTACCTTAATTTGATCATCTTGTAGATCCCTTAACTTGATATAATTGTTACCATTAATATTAATTGCATCTACTTCTTTGATCTTGCCATTGAGCCTAATCCGTATCGGCCTCACACTGTTAGCATCCACAGGTTTGCTCACCTCTTCTTTTTTCTTTGGGAGTTTAAGGTACTCAACAATCCCTTCAAAAATCGCTTTAGCACATAGCTCTCTATAGTCATCCCGTCTTAGCAGTTCAGCTTCTTTCTTATAGTTCATAAAGCCACATTCACACAAGGCTGCTGGCATCTGTGCTTGCCTAAGCACTGCAAAATTCGCCATCTTGACACCACGATCACGAAGCTTTGTCAGCGCAATCAAACGCCTTTGAAGCACCTTTGCTAGCTCAAATCCTGCGTCTGATTCGGGGTGGGCAAAAGTCTCTATTCCCTGAGCCGTATCCCACTTATCAGAACTTGCATTGGCATGGACTGAAACAAATACACACCCTACTTCTTTCTTTCCATAACTGTTGATTACTTGTTGATACTTTGCATTGGCACGATCACTTCTTATCTTGAGCGGTACATCTTGATCACTTTCAGAGACCCACATCACCTCCGTATCGTAGTCCTTTAATAAATTGATAACCTTTTGCACGACAGCTTTGTTGAATTCTCTTTCATGCATAAAGCTCCCATCCTCAAACAACGGTGTGCGTTTTCCTGCAGTATCCATACCATGTCCCGCATCTAAAATGACTAAATACTTCATAATAACTTCCCCCTATTGATAGCTGATGACCTATTCACTACCACTATATGCTTGAACCAAATCAATTGCGCCATAGGCCACTTCTCTCTATAAATAGTAAAAGGCCTAGTAGTTCCCTACTAGACCATACAAATCATCATTAAGATCTCAAAAGTATCGCCATCACATGTCACCTCCAACAAGCCATCATACTGCTTGACAATATCCTGCACTTGGCGCAAACCATAACCATGATTTGCCGGATCCTCTTTGGTAGAGAAAAAACGTTTTTGCGTTCTTTTGATCTGATGTACCTTAGGATTGATCACCTCATAGATCCACTGGTCCCCCTGTATACGGCTTCTAATCTCGATTCTTCTCTTCTCAAGTGATGCGATCTGCATATTGGCTTCGATCGCATTATCTATAGTATTGGCCAGTATACTTCCAATCTCTACTTCACTTATCTTAAGATGCTCTGGAAGATCACATAGAATCTCATAACTAATCCCTAGCTCCTCCATCTTCTTTACCTTATTACTCAAAATAGCATTAGCCACATGATGCTGACAATATACCTTCATACTTTTGGTGCCTAAGTGCCCTGTCAGTTGGCCAAGGTAAGACTTCGCTGTATCTACACGGTCGGCATATAGCATTCCTTGTACCACACCCACATGATTTTTCATGTCATGCAAGAACTTCCTTGTCTCATCTTGCTTATCCTGAAGGTCATTGTAATACGCCATCTCCCACTCTAGCTGCTGCTTTTGAAGCATTGCCTGCGACCCTTTGGCAATCTGCTCGATAATAAAAAATACCGAAAGGATGCTGATAAGGCATAGCATCATCAGTCCTATTACGAGCATATTTTCCAGCTGTGTGGTACGGTAACTGACAACTTCCATGCTCATCACTACCATCCCTATTGTAGTCAGTGCGATTAAGCTCAGCATCATCCAAATCTTACGCGAAATCTGAGTTTTGGCCCATTGAATCATACGTCCAAAAACCTTATGAATAACCAAAAACAGCACAAGTGTCACGCAAACTTCTATAATAGAGGCTATGTAGTTATCATAGTCCATACCTAAAATAAGCCAGGTTACCAAGATTCCGGTTAATGCCAAAATCTTAGTCCACCTCTTTTCTTTGAGTAGTGCTAGTGCTCCTAATAGATCATAAATGATGACTGCTTCTACACTTCCTAATACCAATAAAATCATTAATCCAAGTACCATATTCATCTGAGCACACCTCTACCAAAGGCTAATAGCGTTTCTTTGTAACGGTTACGACTAATCCCTATCACTTCACCATTTTTGAGAAAGGCTTGTCCTTCACTAATGCGTGCTATATGTACGAGATTTACCAGATATCTCTGATACACCCTCAAAAATCCTTTTTCACCCAACGCTTCCTCTACCTCATCTAACTTACCATAGCACACATAGTTCCCCTTGGTTGTCACCGCCTCTATCATACGGCGATCACTCTTGAAATACGGGACTGATTCTAGATCTAGATTATATGTCCCTTCTTTG
>JBOFIR010000029.1:0-8362 GCA_051650265.1 Cellulosilyticaceae bacterium | reverse complement strand
AGGGAACCAGACAATTCCTATTGGATAATCAAATAGAAGATTATCAAGCATTACCAGATGTTTATGCCATTAGACAAGCCCGTCTAGAAGTGATTCATAACCTGAGACAGGCGATTCTAGAGCCAGAAAAGGAAGACACTTACTTAAATGCAGCCAAATGGTGGTGGGATGACTATAAGACGCGCTATCCAGACGTTTATAAAAGTGCTAGAGAAAGTGATGTCTTAGAAGGCACAGCAAGGTATTTTGATATGGCACTCAATGTGCGGAGTGCATATGGGATGGATGCACGCAAGGCCGTGATTGAAGAAGGCTATCGCAAATTGGTTGCGCTAGACTATGAAATAGATGAGAGAACTTATTTAGCCAAGGATTTTCTAAGAGATAGTTATCCATTAGGAGGTTTTGCTGGTGTCTTATTAGAGCGGCAAGAGCGCGAAGGCTGGCAAGAAGAAGTGATGAATCAAGGGATCATACCTGTTGAAATTTTGCTCCGAGATTATAGGGGTGAAGCGCAAGTACCATCTGAGAAAATCACAGCGCTATTAGACCAGATGTATAGATAAGATATTATCTGAAAATTTAATTAAATATAGACGTAAAATAGCTTGAAGTATATAATGACTTTAAGCTATTTTTATGTGAAAAATGATAAAAGCTGTACTTGGGGAGAGGTGATGAAAAATGAAAACAATCGTTGTATTGTTTGACTCGCTGAATAAAAGGATGCTAGAGCCCTACGGGTGTGATTGGATTCAGACGCCAGCTTTTGCACGGCTTGCCGCGCGTTC
This sequence comes from Cellulosilyticaceae bacterium, assembly GCA_051650265.1. Classification (GTDB taxonomy): domain Bacteria; phylum Bacillota; class Clostridia; order Lachnospirales; family Cellulosilyticaceae; genus JBOFEH01. The sequence continues at coordinate 7,571 of JBOFIR010000029.1, read as the reverse complement.
AAAGGTATATGATCGGCACTATGTTGGCAGTCTGCCATGTATGCCTGCGAGAAGAGACTTACATACTGGAAGAGTTAATTTTCTGCATCGTTCGTGGGGACCGTTAGAACCTTATGATGAGAGCATGGTCATGATGTTAAGGCAGGCCGGTGTATATACCCATCTGATCAGTGATCATACCCATTATTGGGAAGAAGGTGGCGCCAACTATCATACCAAATACGATAGCTGGGAGATTGTAAGAGGACAAGAGGGAGATCCTTGGGTACCAAGTCTTGATAAGCCAGATACGGCTATGTTGTGGGGGATGAGAGGGCTCTATAGGGCGCAGGATATCGTGAACAGAAAGTATATCAAAGAAACGAATCAGTACCCGGTCGCACGCGTATTTGGAAAGGGCATAGAATTCATCGATGCCAACTATCATAAGGACGATTGGTTTTTGCAAATCGAGTCATTTGATCCGCACGAATCCTTTTTCTGTGAGGCAAAATATAAGGAGCCATTTCTTGTCGAAGCAGATAGAGAGTGGTATGATTGGCCGACTTATGGGAAGGTAAAAGAGGACGAAGAGACAGTTGCTAAGTGCCGAAAAGAATACGCATCATTGATCAGCGCTTGTGATGACTATCTGGGGCAGATTCTAGATCGGATGGATCGCTATCAGATGTGGGAGGATACTGCATTAATTGTGACAACGGATCATGGGTATCTATTGGGAGAGCATGGATGGTGGGCCAAAACAGTGCAGCCGCCTTACAATGAGGTCGCACAGATTCCTTTGATGATATGGCACCCCGAGGCAAATGATAAGGGGGAAAGGTGTACGGATTTAACACAGACAATAGACCTTGCGCCTACGATTTTGGAGATGCATGGGATTGCGAGTGGAGAGCACATGTTGGGCAGGAGCCTGCTTCGTACAGCAGATCAGCATAGAGAAGGTTGTCTTTTTGGAATACATGGGTGTCATATTTGTGTGACGGATGGAAAGTATGTGTATATGCGAAAGCCTATGGATGAGCAGGTAACTGTCAAAAACTATACCTTACAGCCCAATCATATGAAGAAAACTTTTTCTCAAAAAGAGTTTCAGACAATGCAACTTGCACCACCTTTTAACTTTACCAAAGGGTATCCCCTGATGGCTTTTGAAACGACGCCATGGACAACGATCAATTTTGAGGAATATGGCAACCTTTTATTTGATCTCGAAAGTGACCCTCAGCAGCTCACACCTATCACCAATAGTAGCGTTGAAGAATACATGTTGAAGCTGATGAAGCAGCTGTTGATGGAGAATGATGCACCAAAATATATCTTCAAAAGATATCAGATGACATGATGCTGCTTACCAGCAAAGGATGATAATATGGTATGATAACAGGATACAGTCCCTTACTCATGTAAGGGATTGCATCCGTTTGCAAAAAAGGAGAGTAGATTGATGTTGCATAAGAAAAAAGCAAGTATGCTAGGTGCTATTTTGCTAGGTACTTTAGTGATAGGATGTAGCCGCCAAGAGGTGCTACCGGTTCCAGAAGTGCAGGAGCCAGTACAAGAGGGCGTGGTTGACTTGGAGGTGAAGCAGGAGACTGAGGAAAGTCTAGAGCCCGTAGTTGTTGTGGAAGATTATAGCCAGTATTTTGCGGGGCATGAAGGGAGTGCGGTGTTTTATACGCCGTCTTTGGGTGAGTACCGTATTTATAATGAAGAAAGTGCGAGTGAGCGGTGCTCTCCTTGTTCCACTTTCAAGATCGTAGCGACCTTGACGGCTTTGGAAAACGGGATCATCTCCCCGGAGGATTCCATGAGAGCATGGAGTGGCGAGTATTTTTGGAACAAAGCGTGGAATGAGGATCAAGAGTTAGAGGGGGCTTTTAAAAACTCATGTGTGTGGTATTTTAGACAGTTAATCAATGAGCTAGGGCCAGAGAAGATGCAGGCGAGTGTGGATGGGCTAGGCTATGGCAATGGTGATATCTCAGACTGGGAAGGTGTGTTGAACAAGAATAATAGTAATAGGGCACTTACAGGCTTTTGGATTGAGTCTTCGCTTCAGATTGCACCAAAGGAGCAAGTAGAGGTACTCGCCAAGATTTTTGAGCCGGGTAGTGGCTATGAGGTGGAGAATGTCAATGCAATAAAGCGCATCATGCAGCTCCCACAAACTGAGACGGATGCTGTCGTCTATGGCAAAACAGGATATGGTAAGCTAAGGGATACGAGTCTGGATTCGTGGTTCGTAGGGATGTATGAAGATGAGGGTGTGACAACATACTTTGCAGTCCATCTTGGAGAGAGCACAGACCCAGAGGTAACAAGTGCACTGGCAAAGGAAATTGCTGTACAGATTATAAAAGAGCAGGTAGGCGTTTAAATAAACTATTGACTCTATACCTACAATAGAGTTTATGATATAAACTATCGCAGAAAATGAACAGGGAGAACGTGAAAATATGACAAAAGAATTTTTTAAATATGTAGTACCCTCTGCCCTTGCAATGTTTATCTCATCGCTCTATACCGTAATCGATGGGATTTTTGTAGGGCAAGGTGTGGGGGATTTGGCATTAGCTGCTGTTAATATTGTCTTACCATTTACCGTCTTATTATTTGGGCTAGCTTCAATGTTTGCCATTGGTGGTGGGGCTTTAGTATCAAAGAATATTGGTGCACAAAATAGAGAGAGAGCAGTCAGTATCTTTAGACAGGTGTTTAAGTTCCTATTAATCATGAGTAGTATCTTAAGTATTACTTGTATTTTGTTTACAGAGCAGATTGTGACACTACTTGGGGCAACAGAGAATCTCAAAGGTCTTGCAGTAGAATACCTTAGATTTTATGCAATTTTTTGTATTCCAAACCTGATAGGAATCGTGCTGAGTAGCTTTGTGAGAAATGACGGAAAGCCAAAGCTTGCAATGATCTCTACAATTGCAGGGGCTTTGACCAATATCGTGCTAGACTACTTCTTTATTTTCGAACTAGGTTTGGGGATCAAAGGTGCAGCCATAGCGACAGGCCTTGGTCAGATCGTTACGGTATCTGTATTATTGCCACATTTCTTGATGAAAAAAGGCTACCTGACTTTTGGGAAAGAGAAGATCAACCTAGGTGACCTCAAAGAATTTTCACGCATTGGGTTCCCTTCTTTCTTTGCACAAGCCAGCTATTCAGTGATTGTGTTACTTCACAATATGATGATCGTGAAGTTTATCGGAGAAATGGGAATATCAGCCTATAGTATCCTTAACTACATTACGACTAATACGTATATGGTACTCTATGGCTTAACACTTGGGGTGCAACCACTCATTAGTTATAATTATGGAAAGCGAGATGGGAAGAAGATGCTCGGATTCTTCAAGATTACATGCATCTCATCCCTGACAATAAGTGCTTTATTTGTGGTGATTAGCTTTGTATTTGGACCACAGCTCATAGGCATCTTTACAACAGATCCTATGATTGCAGACATTGCGTATAGTGCCCTTAGAATTTCCAGTGTAAGTTATTTTGCAGTAGGACTCAATCTTAATACACTTGTGTACTTTCAAGCATTGGAGAAACCTAAGTATTCCAATATCAGTTGTATGCTAAGATCAATCATTTACTTGCCAGTTTGTCTTATCGTACTTTATAAAGTACTTGGGCCAAATGGGATCTGGGCAGGAAGTTTGTTTGCAGAAGCCCTGACATTCATAACGATTCGTATGATGGCCAATGTCAAAACGACCACCTATCATGTGATGGATGAATCAAAAGATGTGGAAACGCTAAGTGATCTAGAAGTATTGAGTGCATAAAGTGTTTGCAAAAAAGCTATGTTTAGGCGTCTCTAAACATAGCTTTTTTGGATTTAGGAAATAGTAAAGAAGAGGTGATAGATGATGGATACAAGATTTTCAATAGGAGAAGTCTCCAAACTACATAATGTTTCAGTACAAGCTTTGCGGCTTTATGATAAGAAGGGGATCTTGAAGCCGGCCTATGTGGACGAAAAAAGTAATTATAGATATTACTCAGTTAAACATTTTATTGTACTGGACTTTATCAAGCAGTGCAAAGCCATGGGGCTTTCTTTGGATGAAATCAAAAGTCTCTTGTCAGACTATACGGGGGTAGATTCGATCTTGCACATTATCAGTCAGCAAAAGGAAATCATCACGGCAAAGATACAACAGCTAGAGGCGATTGAGCGTAATATATCCTTTTTGGAAAATCGCATCCAAGGGTTGCTAGAAGAAGGCATAGGAGAGGTGTTCATCAAGCACAATGGAGAGCGAAAATTCATCAAATACAGTAATGCCAAAAGGTATACAGAAGAGTTCGAGATCAACCTCACCAAGACCCTAGGTGATATCGAGAAGAAGTACGGGATGACCAATAGGGAGTTGGTGTTTGCAACCTCTTATGAAAGTCTCAAGCATGCCAATAAGTTGACGTATGATAATATGATGATCAGTATTCCAGATACGCACCTTGTGGATGAAAATAAGATGATCACACTGAAAGAAGGGGACTACGTCACGATTAATTTTGATGATGATTATACAGATACGAGTCAGTATTATAGGAAGCTTCTCGCCTATATTGAAGCCAATGGGATCAAAGTAAGGGGCGACTGCTATGAGATTTATGTGATGACACGAGTTGGGATTGATCAGAAAGAGAAAGCATTGGGGCAAATTCAAATTTTGGTTGATCAAAACTGACACAGATGACGGCCTATCTTTCAAAAGTGTAAGACAAATGAAAGAGAGATAAATACTAGCAAAGTGTCTCCTGTGATACCATAAGCAAGAAGGCAAGGCGTATCAAACTTAATAAACGCAGGAGGCGATTGGATATGAAAAAAATGATTTTAGTGCTAGCTACAATGATGATGTTAGCAACGATGCTCATGGGATGTGCAGGAAATCCTACAAATACAGAGCAAGAATTGATTGAACGTGCAACCCAAATGATTGAAGAAAAATATGAAGTTGAAATAGAGCAAGAGGCGTATACTTATGAGCTAGGCGCAGTGGTTGATGAGGATCAATTTGCGACGATCAAAGAAGGCGAAACACCTGAGATGGTGTTCGTAAGAGGCGCCAACAAAGGGGAGCCTAGAGTGGGGAAAGTATTCGATTTTTCGATTCAATTTAATACTATGACAGATGAAATCATCAACAGCGAATGCCAAGTTTATAAGGGCTAATTGAAAATATATAAAAATAAAAACTGTAAAAAACATCTTAGGGTAGTATCCCTCTAAGATGTTTTTTTGTGTAAAATGATGACCATAAGTTGAATAAGTTTTCTTGAAGGGAAAGACTTTACTATAGTTTATATGAACATATCTTAAGAACGAGAATACTATATAACAAGATGAAGACGTGCCTTAAATAAGTGTAGGGGAAGCTTTTCATCTTCAAGAATGTATAATAAAAAGCTATGGTTATCAAAGAATCAGAGAAGGGGGAAAAAGTATGCAAGAAAAATATTTAAGTAGACAAGTAGTAGGGAATAAAGAGGGAAAACTACTAGAAATTGTACAGATACCAGCACAGAAACCAGATGCAGAAGAAGTGTTAGTGACAAAACAATCTGTACACATTGAGGATATAAAGCTCATTGAAGTCGACTTACCTTGTGGATGCAAAGGGAAAAAGGTAGTTATTAATGGTGTCTTTAAAGTACTTGTAGGCTATGTTGCAGATGAACCTAGTCAGTCAGTTCATGCAGCACATTATGGACTGCCTTTTAATCAATTTATACTATTAGAGGGACCTGTAGTAGGCCCAGTTGAACCTGCAATTACTATAGAAGATATACAGGTTGAGCGAGTGAATGCAAGAAGCTTTTCAATAAGTATTGTATGGGGAACCAGTGTAATTGGGAATATTAGCGAAAGGTGTGAGGGAATATGTCATACCAATTGTTATTAGGAGAAGAAGAAAATTCTACTAGAGGCGTCCTATGTATTTCAGTGATATTACCAGATATAAAAAGGATTAATAGTTTGAGTACAGATAAGATAACTATTAATAATAAGGTTATTAGCGTACAAGACTCAGATGGTTGTATAGTGTATAAAGATATTATAAGTGGGACTTTTATATTAGAACTAGAATATGTTGCAGAGGCAGAAGGTGCACCAGTACAAACACATTATTTTAGCATCCCGTATAACACGTTTCTTACACTATGTGGCAAACCATTAGGTGCCGTTGAAACGACAATTGTAATAGAAGATGTATATTATAAACGCCTAGATCCAAGATGTTTTGATTTTAGTATAGTATGGCAAACACTAGTAAAAGGATATTTAGATAATAAATGTTAATGTGGAATAAAGTAGGATTTGAAGCCTAACACAATTGTAGACACACAAGTAGCCCATAACATCATATAGTAGTAGTAAATACAGAAGTTGGTAGGGGGAGTAAATGTGGCAAACACATGTAGGTGTCAAATGGAGAAAATCGGTGTATTACCACTTATATTTGAAGAAAACAAAGGACAATATGATCAGCAGGTTAGGTTTGTAGCCAATGCAACAGGAAGTACTTTGTTTTTTGTACAGGATGCTATAGTAGTAGCCTTAAGGCAAAAGGGAGAGGCACTACAATACCGCTATATTAAGATTCAATTAGAAGGTGCAAATCTAGGGGGAACCGTACAGGGAAGCTCACCGACTATAGGGAAACATCATTATTTCAGAGGAAGTCAGCCTACAACGGATGTACAGTGTTATGGAAAACTAACCTATACAGATATTTATCCAGGGATTGACTGGATTCACTATGGAAATGGTAAGCAGTTAGAATATGACTTCGTAGTGAAACCAGGTGTAGACGCAGGTCAGATTCGGCTGAGCTTCCAAGGAGTCAGCCAGATCAGCCTAGACGGCGAGGGGCATTTGGTACTGTCTGGTGAAATGGGTGAATATAAAATGTTAAAGCCTCATGTAACAGTGGAAGTGAATGGGGCAAAACAATCTGTAGCATGTGACTATGAGATTAGAGAAGACAAGAGTGTTGGAATGAAGCTTGAAAGCTATGATCCAAGTGGGACGTTGACCATAGACCCAATACTAGAGTATTCCTCTTATTTGGGAGGACTTCGAGAGGATAGAGCTTACGGCATTGCAGTAGATACCAATGGTAATGCTTGTGTAGTAGGGTCAACATCATCACCGAATTTTCCCACCACACCAGATGCCTATGATAAGGTTTTCTCAGGAATACAAGATGTCTTTGTCACCAAGTTCAATAGTACAGGGACGGATCTCGTTTTCTCTACCTATTTGGGTGGAACTGGAAGTGACGAAGGCTATGCTATAGCACTAGATAGTAGCAATAATATTTATATTACAGGATATGCGGGGTCAGGAGACTTTCCACTTATCAATCCATTTAGGACAACTATAGGAGGGAGTGCGTTTATTGCAAAATTAGACACTACAGGGAGTAATCTGCTTTATTCCACAGGTATAGCCAATGAAACAAGGGGACAAGGCATAATGACAGATACCAGTGGGAATATACTCATAGTGGGAGACGTTTTTGGAACTAATTTAC
>JBOFIR010000028.1:0-7494 GCA_051650265.1 Cellulosilyticaceae bacterium | reverse complement strand
CAGAGGGCGCGATGATCCTCTTTGACTTGGGAGCGCAGTATCAGTACTATAATGCAGATATTAGCCGTACGTTCCCAGCTTCTGGGAAGTATGGTGACCGCCAGAAAGTATTCTACAACATGGTACTTGAAGCGCAACGACGTGTGATTGCAGAGGTCAAGCCTGGTGTACTCCTTAGAGAACTTAATGAAATCGTGAGAGCCTACTACCTAGAAGCACTGGGTGAACTGGGTATGGCTGAGTCGATGGATGATGTGAGCCAATACTACTATCATGGTGTGAGCCATTTCCTTGGGCTGGATACACATGATGTGGGTTCTGGTGCGATTCCTCTAGAGGCAGGTATGGTGATCACTGTAGAGCCAGGGATCTATATCGCAGAAGAGGCGATTGGTATCCGTATTGAAGATGATGTGGTAGTGACAGAGACAGGTTGCGAGGTACTCTCATCTGATATTATCAAGACAGTAGAAGAAATTGAGGCCTTTATGCATGCTTAATGTGGTAATTTGTGAGGACGATACAACGCTGCTAGAATATACGGCAGAGCGTATTAGTAGTTATCTTGGTGGGGAAGATGTGGACTATCACATCACCTGCCATGATCACTCCAAGAGTTTCTTGGAGGCGCTGCCAAGTCTTGAGAGACACAACACGGTAGTTTTTTTGGATATTGATCTGGAACGGGAGGAAGAGGGCTTTCGTCTTGCTAAGAAGATCAGAGGCCACTATGGTGAGGAGGTAATCATTATCTTCATGACGGCCTATAGTGAGTATGTGTTTAAGTGCTTTGATTATATGCCACTAGGATTTATTCGCAAAAAGCATTTTGAAGAGGAATTGGGGCCACTGCTTCACAAGGTGATTCATAAGACGATCAAGCAGTCTAAGGTGATTACGTTCTTTAAAACTAATCAAGGTGAAGTCAAACTGAGGGAACATGATATTATTTATTTTGAAAAAGTTGGCAGATATGTTAAAATAAAAACCCACGCGGATGCGTATGAGGTGAATTATCAACTCAGTGAGCTCCATGACCTACTGGACCGGGAGCGCTTTCTCATGATCTACAGATCCGTGGTGGTGAATATGGACTATGTGTCACGTGTCGAGCGAGATCAAGTGATGCTAGAGGGTGGAGAGGCATTGCCGCTGAGTCGCTATCGTGCCAAACAGGTCAAAGAGGCGTTTCAACTCTATTTGTGAGAGACTATAGAAGATCTGAGGTTATAGAATGAATGAAGTTTTAAGGCTATTACTTGCGGTGTTCGAAGGGTTTGTGTTAGGGAGCTATATGGACTTGAATCTTAATCTTAAGAGTGCGTCCTATAGCAAGTGGTTTATTGCGGGGGCAGTAGGCATTATGGCAGTTGTAAATCTTGTGACCAATCTGTTGCCATACAAGATGGTATTGATTTGTACGGGAATGGTACTGCTGGGGAAACTTGTCTACAAATCACCGTGGAAGCAATTAATCCTACGTATGGTGGTCTACTACGTCTTGGTATTTTGTGTAGAGATCAGTACGATTACCTTGTTCACAGAAGTTTTTAGACTTTCTAGTTCACAGCTTCAGATTGCGGGGATAGACCTTACTTTGGTAGGGTTTGTCTGCACAACTTTGGTAATGGTTATTACACGTACAATCAGCAAAGATAATCCAATTAAGAAAACAACAACGTGGGGGTACTGGACAATCATTATTCTCAGTAACGTCTGTATTATTATTTTGGTGTTTGGGATTATGACTTTTCAAGGAATCTCAGATATAGAAGCAACTGCATTTGCAACAAGTCTAGTTGCATGCACAGCACTGGCGATTTTGAACCTCTTTCACTGCTATACCTATGTGACACTGAAAGAGCAGTATCAGAAGGAAAATGAGTATGCACTGATTCGTAATGCAGCTGAGGGGCAATATAAATATCTGGTAGAGAATGAAAAGTCATTTGGGGTTGTACGTAAAGTAAGACATGACCTCAACAATCAGATGATTGGACTGGACTATCTTTTGGAAAAAGAGCGGATAGAAGAAGCACGTGCCTATGTGCAGAAGATTAGCCGTGCGTTAGAAGAAGCGGAAATTCGTTATATCACGGGTTACCCGATCATGGATACGATCATTAATCAAAAGTATGAGTTATGTAAGCTCTACGATATCCCGCTGAATTGTCAAGTGAGTAAGGTGGCAAAGACCAACTGGAGTACGCAAGATATCTGTGTGGTATTAGGTAATGCTTTTGATAATGCCATAGAGGCATCTAAGGAACTTCCTATAGATGAGCGTAAGATCGTACTAGAACTCTATGAGCGGAAAGGTTATGTGATTATACGTATTACAAATGCTTATAAAGCTTCAGATATGAGACGTCAATTAGCGACCACAAAAGATAAAAAATGGCATGGAATTGGCCTGAAAAGTATTCGTGAAATCGTGGCGCAGTATGACGGTGAAGTTTTTATTGAAGCAGATGAAAGGACGTTTTGTCTCAAGATTGTTAGCCCTGTAGATGGGAGCACAAAAAAGAACTTGTAGTGGTTACAAGTTCTTTTTTTGTGCATTTTGGAAGGTATTACTGGATGGTTGCGATAATTGTATCAGGATGAAGGAGTAATTCGGTGCCTTCTGGTAAAACAATATGACCCGCGAGTACTTTGTGACCTTTTTGAGCACTGCTTAAATTGACTGAGAATGACTGAGGAAGGACATCGATTGGGCCCACTACAGGAAGCTTGGCGATGGCTTTTTCAAGAACAAGCTTCTGTGCACGAAACATCTCTGTGCCTTCATAGCTCACAGGAATCTGCATCTTGAGTACTTCGCCAGGTTTGACGTATTGGAGGTCAAAGTGAAGAATTTGGCTATGTAGATGATCAGGTTGGTAGTGTCTGAGTACACAGTCGTAAGGTGTATCGTCTAGATGGATCGTAAAAAGTGTACTATTAGATGTATTGGTAATGATGCGTTGAAGTGTTTTTAAAGGAATCTGTACAGGTATGGATTCCTTCAGTGATTGGCCATACATGATTCCTGGAATGAGCTCTTTGCGGCGTAACTGATTGAGTGTGCTCTCAAAAGAACGGTGTGACATCTTCAAAGCTTTGGTTGGCATAAAAAAATCCCCTTTCGTGTGACCTAAGTCTATACTTATAAGTACGAGCTTTTAAGGGATTTTATGCCATAAAAATATCGCGTAGTATGACCAAAATCAGCATATGCAGTGGGTAGAAAGCATAGAAAAATGTCCGAGGGAGTAAGGACAAAGATTTATCTTCTAAGATAAGGATGAGTAAAATACTCCCTACAGAAAACATCTGAAGCAGACACAAAAAGAGTGATCCTGATAGGCCATAGAAAATGAGATTGGCAACAATCAGTAGCAATGTGGTTCGTCCCCACTTATAGGTATGGATGTGATGAAAATAGAAAATAGTAACAAGAACAATGCCGTAAAGTCCGTAGTCTGCAAAGTTGGCAAGAAGCAAAAGAGGAACTGCTAGCAGGTACTTCTCTGACTTAAAGCACCACAAGAAGCCTATGGCACATAGAAATGTCAGACCCACGTTCCATGACGTAAGCCAGATGAGGCTAGGCCTTATTCCAAAGCACATCCAGGCAAAGGGGATTTGGGCAGCGAGTGTCATGAGGCCAATACGTTTTGCATAGCGCATCAGATCTTTGGTGCGTAAGAAACCTTGTGCTAACTGGTAACAAAAAATAGGCATGGCGAGACGACCGATCATTCGGCAGATCCAGTAAAGTGTGGCCGTCTCTGGGATCAAAGTGACCCCGATATGGTCAATCAGCATCAAGCTGATTGCTGCAAGTTTGAGCATAAGTTGCCTCCTTTAGATTAAGCTATAAATTGATTATAAAAAGAGATCCGTGAATAAGCAATATGAAAAAATGATGATAACCCATGAGTGAGGCATTTCCAGAAATGGGAGAATGGTGTATAATAAAAAACGAATTTATTGACATAATGAGGAGCCGCATGAATGAGGAAATTAAAGATTAATTGGGTAACCAAGCTATTTATTCCGTTGTTATGTTTAGGGATGATTTTTGGAACGATAGTGACAGTAATGAGCTTTAGAGATATCAGTATACGGAGTGGGCAGGTGGCGCTCAAGCAGCTACAAGATACCACACAGACGATTCAGCTCACACTAGAGAAAGATTTGCAGTCCTATGTACATTCAATAAAGACGCTTAAAAATATAGTAGAAGACAAGCCATATATTGATGACCAGGAGAAAGAAGTGCTGGTGAATGGACTACGTATCATGCTACAAGAATACCCACAGCTTTATGGGGCGTGGGCTATTGTAGAGCCTGAAGGGGTTGCTGGCGCAGCGTTTTTCAAGAATACGCCGTTGCATGATGATATGGGACGCTTTGCACCTTATCTAGATGACCTAGATGGGGATATTGCCATGCAGACTTTGGTATCACACAAGTTAGAAGGTGTACCCAGTGATTTCCACAGGATCCCTCTTCAGACAAATGCAGTCTATGTGACACCAGCTATTGCGTACAAGTATAAAGGTGTGTTTGTAAGAGTTATTTCCATCTGCATACCTTTTGATGTAGGAGGAGAAGTGCGTGGGGTGATTGGCGTAGATCTTGAAATTTCATGTTTGACAGACTATATTGCAGGCTATAAGGTTTATGAGAAGGGATATGCTGTGCTTTACGATAGAGATCGTACAGTGATTGCGCATCCAGATAAGAAATTCTTAGGAACAAACCCTTATGAGGAGCATAAGATGATTCCTCTTGAGAAATCGGCGATGGATCAAACGATGGCGACCTATGAATTCACAGCGGTGAAGGCGCGTGCAGGAGGGGACGGTGAACTCTCGTACAAGACGTTTGCACCTGTTTTTATCCACCCTAATGTCGATCCTTATATTGTGCAGATCGTTGTCCCATTGGTGGAGATTTTTGCACCGATGCGGCGGCTCAAGCTCAATATATTGATAGTAGGTATTGCCATGATTATCACAGTGGCATTTTTTATCAAAAAACTTATTATTTACAATATGAAGAAATTAGATCATGAGATCAACTGGAAATATTACCTGAACAATAAATAAAGAAATCAGGGAGGCTAATGATGAAAGTTTTATTAGAGTTATTTCTTGTATTTGCAAGAATAGGTGGGTTTACTTTTGGAGGAGGCTATGCCATGCTCCCATTGATGCAAAGGGAGATCGTAGAAAAGCGTGGATGGGCCACCGATGAAGAGGTGTTAGACTACTATGCCATTGGGCAGGTAACGCCGGGCATTATTGCTGTGAATACAGCCACATTTATTGGCTACAAGCTCAAAGGGCTTGTGGGAGGGATTGTAGCTACACTAGGGATGGTAACGCCCTCTATAGTGATTATTACCCTCATTGCCATGTTCTTTGAGAACTTTATGGATTATGAGATTATGCAACGCGCCTTTGGCGGAATCCGCGTGGTTGTGGTAGCGCTGATTGCACATACAGTGTATCAGATGGCGAAGAAAGCTATGAAAGATCGTCTCAGTCACATCCTCTTTTGGGGGAGTCTGGTAATCTTGATTTGTATCAATATCTCACCTGTATGGGTGGTAATCGCAGGTGCGGTGATCGGAATGATGAGCACACGTGAGAAAGGAGGAGCGAAGCAATGATTTATTTGACCCTTTTTCTAGAATTCTTTAAGACAGGCCTCTTTACAATAGGTGGAGGTCTCGCAACGATTCCTTTCTTACAGGAGATGGTGGTTAGATATGGATGGATCACAGAGCAGCAACTGCTCAATATCATTGCAGTGGCGGAGTCGACACCAGGTCCTATTGGGATCAATGCGGCGACTTATATGGGTTATGAGACTGCAGGAATATGGGGGAGCTTGATTGCGGTAGCAGGAACAGTGGTTCCATCTATTATCGTGATCGTGCTCATTGCACACTTCTTTGAGCGTTTCAAAAATGCCAAGCTTGTAAGAGGTGCTTTTGATGGGATAAGACCACTAGTGGCAGCACTGATTGGTGTGGCAGGGCTAGAAGTTGCCAAAGTTACATTGCAGCAGACAGAGTGGTTCAAGGTTGTATTGCTCTTTGCTCTTGCAGTGTATGGGATAGAGAAGTTTAAAAAGCATCCAATCGTGTATTTGGTAGGAGGTGCTGTCATTGGCATCGTATTCAAGTTTTAAAATAGGCCATGTAATAGGGGTGCGCACGCTCAAGACAGGGATTGGTGCAGCTTTGGCGATGATCATTGCCAAGCTGATTGGACTGATGTACTGGCCATCTGCTGGGATCATTACGATACTCAGTATTCAGGCGACCAAGCGCCAATCTGTAGAACTAGCGATGCGCCGCATTGTTGCCACTGTGATTGCACTTATTGTTGCAGCAGGGCTTTTTGTGACACTAGGCTATAGCCCAGTAGTATTTGGAATCTATCTGCTGATCTTTATCCCAATAGCAGCCCGTTTTGAACTAGCAGATGGGATTGTCATGGCTTCTGTACTGGTGACCCATCTTATGGGTGAAGGTATGGTAGGTGGCGCAATCATGGCCAATGAGATGGGTCTTGTAGCAGTAGGGGTTGGTGTAGCCCTTGTGCTCAACCTCTATATGCCAAGTATCGAAGGCGAACTTGCTCAGTGCCGCCAACGTATTGAAGGTGCGATGTACGAACTCTTTTGTGCACTCTCTAGCAGTCTACGTGCCCAGGCAGTCCCCATCGGCGAGGAGCAGCTCTTTCGTGCGCTAGAGCATCAGGTGATAGATGCTCAGGGTAAAGCATATAAGTATGCCAACAATTATCTATTTGCTACAGCATCTCCTTATGAGAAGTACTTTGGGATGCGGGCAAGGCAGCTTCAGATTATGAGCTACATGCGTGAGCATTATAGCCGTCTCTCTATGACGTATCAAGAGACAGAGATTGTGGCAGACTTTGCCCTCAAAGTAGCTAGTTCCATCAAGGGAGAGGTGACGGCGAAGCAGCTCTTAGAAGAGCTGGGTGAATTACGTACTTATTTCAAACAATCACCTTTGCCGAAGACAAGAGAAGAGTTTGAGAACCGTGCGATGCTCTATCAGTTTCTCAATGACCTCGAGCATTTTCTAGAGATCAAACGCGCTTTCAAGGAGAGTCTGACAGAGCAAGAACGGGGGCAATATGAAGAGGCGTATAAGGCCCACAAAAAATAAAGATTAGATAGAGGAGAAGGCGTATGGGGATGCTACTAACAGTGCTAGGAAGCTATTTACTCGTGATCAATCTCATAGGTTTTGCAGTGATGGGCATTGATAAACGTCGCGCTGTACAAAAGAAATACCGAATCAGTGAGAAAACGCTTTTTACAGTAGCCTTAATAGGTGGAAGCCTTGGGACAACTGTGGGTATGAATTACTTTAGACATAAGACGAAGCATTGGTACTTTCAGTGTGGGATGCCGCTGATCCTGATGGTGCATATCGGATTACTGGTGGCAGCAGTGGGGTT
>JBOFIR010000027.1:0-3887 GCA_051650265.1 Cellulosilyticaceae bacterium | reverse complement strand
TTAACCCATTCTAACAATAGTATACAGATAGGGTTCTCCATATTTACCCAAAATTGTTTCTAGTATATAATGAATTATTATGATGGTACAAATGAGGATGAACAATATAAAGGAGTATACACTATGAACATTCAAATATTCGGTACAAAAAAATGCAATGACACAAAAAAAGCAGAGCGTTACTTTAAAGAACGAGGGATTAAATATCAGTTTATTAATCTCAAGGAAAAAGGACTGAGTCAAGGCGAACTCAACAGCGTCAAGCAAGCTGTGGGAGGGATTCTTCCGATGATCGATGAGAACTGCAAAGATCAAGAGGCAATGTCCCGTATCCAACATGCTTCACATATGAATAAAGAAAAAAGAGTATTAGAATATCCACAACTTCTAAAGACGCCCATCGTAAGAAATGGCAAGCAAGCAACGCTTGGGTATCAGCCAGATGTTTGGAAAGAATGGAATTAGGAAAGGAAGCCTTTCAGTTGGGCATACAAACAACTACATTTCAAAAGTGTAAGTAAGACGGATGCATCCAAATTAGCAGGGGATCAGAGTGTTATAGAAGCAATTGCAGGAACGTTGCAAGCGAATGACTAGGTAGAGGAATAGTACAGAAGGTGTTTGATTAGTCGTTTGAGATATGCTAAACTGACTTTATAATCAACCAATTAAATAATATTTAAAATATTAAATTGGTTTCAATACAATTTTATTTTAAAGGAGTTTTGAAGCATGTCTATCATCACACAAAAGGATAGAGAGATTATAAGGGACTTAGCTAAAACACAACTTGAACTTGCGCATGGGTTACAAAATCATATGATTTTAAAAAAATGGGAAGCACTAGGGAATGGAAGATGCGAAACACCAACTGTACGCTTTCCTTTTTCAAACTTCCAAAATGAAGTCGTTGCACCACAGATGCAGTGTGAGACAGGTATCGCTAGAAATATTGAGCATGCCATCAGAACGGCACTATCAGGGCAACTTCTTTTTGGGGATGATACACCGATTGCGCCTTATTATGCTGTGGGATGGCATACTTGGGTCAATCCATTCAATATTGCAGCGCAGATCACCCATGCAGAGGGGGTCAATGCAAAGGGGTATCATATTCAACCAGTGATCACAGATATTGAAGCAGAGCTTGAAAAGTTCAAAGGGGGATCTTTTGGCGTTGATAAAGAAGGCACCTTGAAAGCGGTACATCAAATAGAAGAAATCATCGGGGATATCCTGCCGGTCAAGATGACTATGGGGAGCTTAGGTGGTGGGATCACAAACCCCTTGGTACATCTCACAGGTATGGAGAACTATTATTTGGCCATGTATGATGCACCGGAGGCTGTTCATCAGATTATGGACATGGCAACAACCGTGTATGAGCATTACTATGACTTCTTAGAAAAAGAAGGTTTACTGCTACCAACTAGTGGCATGAGCGGCGTCGCACAGGAGAGTTTTGCATTCAACCATGAGCTCCCTGAAGCCAATGTAACGAAGACCACCGAGTGCTGGGGATTCCTCGAATCACAGGAGACGACAGCTGTGTCACCTGAGACATTTGGAGAATTTGTATTTCCTTACCAAGACCGTCTTGTGAAGCGTTTTGGGCTCCTTTCTTATGGGTGCTGTGAACGTGTGGATGCCATCTTCCCGGAGTATCTGTCCAAGTGGGAGAATCTTCGTAAGCTCTCAGTTTCGCCATTCAACAATGAAATGCAGGTGGGAGAATATCTAAGAGGAAGCCAGATCGTATACTATAGCAAGCCTCGTGCAGAGTTTGTAACCAACCGTGGGCCACTGGATGAAGCGGGTATTATCCAATGCTTTAGGGGGATTAGTGAAGCGGCAAGTGGTTGTATGCTTGAGGTTGCGCAGCGAGAAGTTGGGACAATCTATGAGGATTGTAACCGGGCGAAGCGTTATGTGGAGCTTGCAAAATATACCATTGAAAAATATTGGAGACCATAAAATAAGATAGCAATAAAAGGTTCCTATCATTCTTTGTGTTAGCGCAAAGGATGATAGGAACCTTTTGTGTTAGATGCAGGTTGTTCCTTTGTTAAAAAAGCGCTAGAAGTGATTATCTAGAGGTTTTATGGTGAATGGTTGCATTAAATGTAGAAAAGGCACGTTTATTCCCATACAATCATATACTTATATGGGAAATATTAAAAATTTTGAAGATATAGGGAATAGGGGGCAAAGCATATGTCATATGAAAGAACTGAATATAAAGGGTGTCACCGAGCCACCACTTTAAATTTGGATAATGCGATTGATGTGATGATTGATCAGGGTCATATAAGAGAAATTCGAACAGATATATGGGCACAGGATTATGGAGAAGATAGCGGATGTCAAGCGTTGAGAATATGGGGGCAAGTCATTGGCAAAGGTGGCTATATGATATCTTACAAGGCGTTAAAACTTGTGAAGGTGATTTGTAAGGGAGGGGTTATCGATTATCAAGAGATCGCACGCACATGGAGTGACTGTGATGGCCAGTATGTATTTAACATTGAGGCACAGTGTGATGCTGCATATTACAAAGTTATGATTGAAGACTGTAGAGCGCATGAGTATTGGATAGATCGTGAAGATGAAATTAGGCCATGTCCACAACAGCATACTTTGCAAAATAGAGAAATAGGAGATGTACAAAAACATTCAAACAAGCGGTGCTATAGAGCTGAGGGAATAACTAGAGAAAATGGAATGGATATCATTATGAAGAAAGGCAACGTAGATGAAGTAAGGACAGATATTATAGTCGATACATCTCAGAAGAATAAAAAATGTCGCAGGTTGAGAATATGGGGGCAGATTCTAGGAACAGATGGACTTGTAGTACCTGATCGATTGGTAAAATTATTTGAAGTGGTTTGGAAGTGTGCTGAAGTAGTCTATGAGGAGATAGGCTATACCAGAAGTGACTGCGAGGGTTGGTATGAGTTTTGTTTTGAGACAGAATGTGATGTAGCATATTATAAGGTGATTGCAGAGGAAATTGAAGACTAGAAAATTATGATAGCATATGCAAAATATGTAGAAATAGATAACAAAAACAAATAAAAAGAATATTATGTTTTTAGGAGCAATATTTTGAAGATAAGTATGTCGCTTCTATATTTATTGAAAGAGGAGGGAAAATAATGGGTAATGATGAGGCTAATATCATGAAGGTACAGGGTTGTGATCTTCCAACAGGATGCCAGACTGTAACAGCTGTCAAGTTAGCAAATCCAGATGTCGCTAAAATTGAAGAGACAATCATTTATACAATTGTTGTAAAAAATGATATGAATTATCCTATAGAAGATATTATTGTGAAGGATGAGATTCCCGCAGGATTAGCACTAGTAGCGGGAAGTACGAAGGTTGATGGGATTACAGTAGCTGATACGATTGAAACAGGGCTAAAAATCAAACAAATTGCTTCAAAAGGAAAGGCAACTGTTACTTTTGAGGTCACTGTCGTGAGTGCAGATACAAATCCTAAGATTAATATAGCGGAAGTAGCCTATACCACGATTGTCGGGGCAAGCTCAATAGAAGGGAAGACAACGACTAACCCTGTAGTAGTAAATATTGTGGGTGCAAAGATAATAAAGGCGTTTACCCCTAATGTAGCAACCAAAGGGGATGTATTAATATGTACGATTACGGTGACATCATTAGCCGAAAGTAGTAAAAATGTCATCACGGATCAATTACCTCCAGAGTTGGAATTGGTAGATCATACTATAAATGTCAGTGGGAAGGTTATAGTGGGAGATATTACTGAGGGGATTGATATTGGACCTATACCTAAAGGACAGACACGAACTGTAACGTTTAAAGTGAAGGTAAAATAATAGAAAGGAGAGAGATTATGCAAAAGG
>JBOFIR010000026.1:0-6016 GCA_051650265.1 Cellulosilyticaceae bacterium | reverse complement strand
TGGGTTGATGATTTGTGCGAGTTCTACAAATGCATCTGCCAGACGTGGCCCTTGTCTAGATATCATATCTTCACTGATTTCATAAAGTTTACCTTCTTTAACTGCACGTAAGTCTTTATAGAAATCAGTTTTTTTCATGTCCTCTGGCATATTTCTATTGCTTGGCATAATAATAAGATCTGGGTCTCCTGCTGCGATTTGCTCTTTGCTAATGCCCCATCCCTTAAGATCTTTTGCAATATTATCACCACCTGCTAAAGTGATCATCTCACCAATGAAAGTATCACCGCCTGCACTATAGTCACCTTCCCCAAATCCGATTGTGTAATATACTTTTGGCACTGCTTTACCTTCAGAAGCTACTTTTACTTTCTCAATAGTTGCCTCTACTTTTTCTTTCATCTGTGCCACTACTTCGTCTGCCTTAGCACTTTCGCCAACAAGCTTACCGATGTTTTGAATTGCAGAATAAGTTCCTTCGAAATTTTCTTGTTCATTGAGGAAAGCTACATTGATGCCAACCTCTCTAAGTTTTGTAAGTACTTCTTCAGATACGTGTGTAGATGCTACTACAAGATCTGGACTTAGTGCAACAATCGCCTCAATGTTAGGGTCTGATGTCCCCCCTACTGATGCCACACTTGAAATGCTTTCTGGGAATGTACAGAAGTCTGTACGTCCCACTATGTGATCTTCTACACCCAAGAAATAGAGAATCTCTGTTGTACTTGGTGCAAGAGAAACGATTTTTTCTGGTTTTTGATTGATAGTAATCTCTGTTCCAGTAGAATCTGTAATCGTTATTGGAAATGCTGAATCTGTATTTGTTGCCTCTTGCGTCGGCTGTGTTTCAGATGTTGCTTCTGTCTGTGTGCTTTGCTCTGTTGGTGTAGGTTCTGCCACAGGTGCTTTTTGTGCACACCCTACTACCGCACCAACCATCATCAGCACTAAGACTAACCCTACCCATTGTTTGAACATTTTTCTTTTCATACCTGCCTCCTATTTTTTAAAGTGAGCTGCAGCATGACTTTAACGAAACCCATAAAAAAAACCTCTTCACATATCTTGTGAGAGGTTTTGGATACTACAAATAGTCCACCTACTATGAGGCGGCGTTTGCGTATACTTCTCTCCCTCCGAAAGAATTGATACAGTCATACAAGGTAGGTCTCCTGGCTGATAGTTCTTCCTCCGGTGAACCTTACCATAATGCAAGCATTACAGTGGTATCTCTCACCTTCGTCCCTATCCACAGTAGCGGGGGCTGCAGCTTTTCGCTTTCCCTATTAAGTGCACGCACACCTTATATGCATATTCCGTTAATGTCACTTTTTATGATTACACATAGTAGTATATATGTCAATCTTAAACTATTTATTCACTTTTATTCAAGCAACATTTCTTATATTTTTTACCACTCCCACAAGGACATGGATCATTTCTGCCTACATCATGCTTTTCCTGTGTCATCCGACCTTCTTTACTGACGATAGGTGCCAATTTGATGCCCACTTCTTCTGGTGTGTGGCCTTTGAGACGCCACATCCTTGTACAACTCATCATCTGAAGTACAAGCGGTATCATTCCCTCTAATTGTTTGACCCCGCCAATAGGGATCCCCAATCTATACCATTCCTCAACGACCTGCAACATATTGACCATCTTCACATCTTCTTGAATCTTCATATGTACATTGAGAACCGCTACTGCAAAATCCGCAACTTCATTTTCCACAGCGCAATGATTCTTCAAGTATTCTTTAACTTTTTGTGAAGCTACATTTTCTTCATAGTAAAATTCATTCTCTAATGCTTCCATCACTTCAGGCACTGGCTCATAGTAGTCATAAATCCCTACTAACTCTCTAAATTTGTCGAAATCGTGTGCCTCTGTACAATACAAACTTTCATGGACAATATAACAGTTAATCAGCTGACACCCTGTATAAAATTGATTCATCATCTTGAGCACCTTGATAAAAGTACGCATATCAATTTCTGTTTCAGTATCTCTTTGATAAATCTGCTTTAGCCATGTGATCTCTACTAACCCATACAGATTAAGTAAACTATTACGATAGATTCTTAGTTTTTTCATCTGCCCACATGCACTCACAAAGTCAGGATGCCCTTTGATCTGGCTATAAAGTGATGCGATCTCTTTGGCTAGGTACACTCTTACCACACCTTGATCCTCATCTACCTTTACCCAGCCAATCTCTTCAAGCTTTGTCACGAGCTCTTGATGGGTGTCTGCAAAAAGTGTAAATCTCACATTGCACATCTCCTCCAATGCACGCAGTTCTTCTTCACTTAATAGCGTCAACCGCAAAGTCGCCTCTTCTAGTATACACCTAGTGACCTCTGTCACAATTTGTCCTTTATCTAAAAAAGAATATCCCCTAATTTTGTAAGTTCTTGCAAATGCTTCTAATTCCTTGTTTTTATACTCACCTAATAGACGCTCTAATGTTTCTAACTTTTCACTACTCATCTTATTTCCTCTCTTATTACCTCTTCTACGAAAGCCCTATCTTTCATTTATCTGTAAGAAAATTGTACCATCATTAACTATTAAATAAAAGTCATTAGAAATATCTCTTTGAGTATTGGCAATAATAAGGTTATACTATATAAAGCAAAACACTTACTAGGAGTAAACTATGGAAAATACATTTCAAGCATTAAACTTAAGCGAAGACCTTGTAACTGCCCTTGGCAAACAAGATATTACAGCGCCAATGTCTGTCCAATCATTGGTGATTCCACATGCATTAGAAGGTAAAGACCTGATCGCCCAAGCACATACAGGCAGTGGCAAAACACTTGCTTTTGTACTGCCAATTTTTGAGAAGATTGATCCTTCTTTGAAGCAATCTCAAGCAATGATCTTGGCACCTACACACGAGCTTGTGGTACAGATCAATGACCAGATCAAATTACTTGCACAAAACTCTGGACGTGCCATCACAACAGCCATCATCATGGGCGGTATGGATATGGAAAAACAAATCAAGAATCTCAAGAACAAACCACATGTGATCGTTGGTTCTTCTGGACGTATTCTTGACCTTATCAAAAAGAAAAAACTTACTTCACACACTGTAAAAACAGTGGTTATTGATGAAGCCGACAACCTTTTAGATAAGAACCAATCTGAAGATGTAAGAGCCATCATCAAGACAATGCAACGTGACACACAGATCATGCTCTTCTCTGCTACAGTGAACCCAAATACAGTAAAAGTTGCAGAAGCCTTTACAAAAGAACCTCTTTTACTCAATGCATGTGAAGAATCTATGCTCAATCCAGCTATTACACATACTTATGTTGTCTCAGAAAGACGTAAGAAATTCGATGCACTTCGTAAGCTTCTCAATACATCAGGCGCAACCAAGTCTCTTGTATTTGTAAACAACATCCACGAAGTAGAAGTTGTTCTGAACAAACTTCTCTATCACAAAAAACTTGCTGGTGGCCTCTACGGCAAACAAACCAAACAACAACGTCAACAAGTACTTGCAAACTTTAGAAAAGGTAAGATCAATGTGCTTGTATCATCTGATATCTCTGCACGTGGCTTAGACATTCCAGATATTAGTCATGTCTTCAACCTGGATCTTCCGCCAAGTTCTCACGACTATCTTCATAGAGCAGGACGTACTGCACGTGGTATGCGCTCTGGCGATGCGATCTCAATCATCACACAAGGTGAGCAGCGCGTTGCCAAAGAGTATGAAAAACAGTTAAACATCAAAATTGCTCCAGTAGAGAAAAAAGAAAAGTAAATCAAAGAGCCTCTTTAAAACGCAAACAAGCCTGCAAAGTATATTCTACTTTGCAGGCTTGTTTTGTGTGTAGCGTTCCCGACTGGAATCGAACCAGCGGCCTACCGCTTAGGAGGCGGTCGCTCTATCCTACTGAGCTACGGAAACATCTACCTCTATCTTATTACGTCAATTTGCCTAAGTCAAGTATATTCTGACTCTTTATGCCATAATTACGCGTCCTTGTAACCAACATGTTCCCAAAAATCTCATACCTACACTCGGCATACCTACCAAATCATTCTTATTAATCATCACTTCAAGGGTCATGTCATTGACGCTTAATGTAAAGATATAGAGGTCTTCTTTGGTCTGCTTATTCTTACGTGATCTAATTTCCAAGATATCACCTAATACCGCATAAGTCGCATCTTCTAGTGTCGTTGGGATAAAGTAACCGCTCATGATTGTAAGAAAATCTTCTTCTCTCATGCGTTGCTTAAGTTGTTCATCAAGTTCTTTTTCTTCTTCATCAAGCTTCAGTTTTGCTTCCTCATCGCCGTCTTTCATGCGCTTTAAGATTTCTCTTACTTTATCACGCTCTTCTTTTTGGAGCTGCTCATCTTCTTCATCTTTTTCAACAGGTAGTATGATCGTTCCTTCTGATGCAAGTGCTACCACATTGACTTCTGCACAGGTCTTGCCTTCTTTGTTGCCCTCTACATAGTCTACTACATTCTGTAACCAAAAAATCACCTGCATAGAGGTCTCTTTGTCTTCACATATTACGTAATAGGTAGTTCCATCATCTATACATTCAATTTCAACTTCTTCCACACTTGTATTCGAGCGCGCTTGGACATAAGGCTCACATTGTTGAACCTTGATCTTTGGTTTTTTCTCTGTTTTGTTGACAGTTACTCTGACCATCACATATGTATCTTCTGCGAACTCTCTTACATACTCTGCTAATATCTGATTATCTGCTACTTTAGCCGCTGATTGTTTAGTCGGATTGCTTAGTATATCTGATATGATGTCTTCCACATCATAATCCTCATCAATGCGTGAGAATCCTATAGCTTTTAATGGAGATTCCATATATTCATCCTCCTCTCCAGATATCCTTGCCATATACAGCTATTATACATGACTTATTTTACAACATGCAAGTATGTTCCTTATTATGCAATTATATGTACCGCAAAACAAAAAAAGACTTCTCTTAAGAGAAGCCTTAATGTTTGATCCAGTTTCCCACCTTACCACAATGAGGACATCTAATAGAATTGTTCATATTGGCATTAAAAAAACCACCTGTACAAGGATATACACTACCATAACCACAATACCCTAAAAAATCTATGTTATTTGAAAATGTTTCAATGCCTGTCATATCATAGCCACATTGGCCGCATTGATATTGGTACATAGCCGTTCATCTCCTTATCTTTTTGACATTAGTTTAGACAAAATTTCAGTTATTATTCATTGTTCCCAAATTTATGTACTCTAAATTATCTGATTATAGTATAATAATACTAGTCAAATAAGAGGGGAGATTGATTATGGATTTTATTATTGCTACAGATTCAAGTTGCGATTTGCCATATAGTTTTGCTAGAGAAAATGGCATTCATGTATTTCCTATTACAAGCTGCTTCGAAGATCTTGAAATCAAAGATGATCTAGGGAATTCTTATTCACATACTGACTTTTATAACAAACTTAGAAATGGTGCTATGCCTACCACTTCTCAGGTCAATGTTTTCACTTTTAAGGAAGCCTTTAGCCATTGGGCATCAGAAGGTACACCTGTACTTTATATTGGTTTTTCCTCCGGTCTGAGTGGTACAGTCAATAGTGGCATGATTGCTTTGAGCGAAGTTCAAGAAGAGTTTCCAGATGCACCGATTTATGTAATCGATACACTTGCAGCCTCTGGGGGTGTAGGCCTTCTTATAAACCACGCCCTCAATCTAAGAGCTACTGGTCATACACTAGAGGAGGTTTATACACAAATCGAATCACTCAAACTTAATGTTGTACATATGTTTACTGTAGACGACCTCTTCCACCTTGAACGTGGTGGTAGAATCAGTCATGCCTCTGCCTTTGTCGGAACACTTCTTAACATTAAACCTGTGCTCTACGTCAATAATGAAGGCAAACTTATTCCTTATCAGAAATGTCGTGGTCGCAAGAAATCACTCAAATCACTCGTTCAACATATGGAATCACTTACTG
>JBOFIR010000025.1:0-4347 GCA_051650265.1 Cellulosilyticaceae bacterium | reverse complement strand
CGTTCCATTTGTGGTTTAACGACTTTAACATATACCCTAGTTCGGGTATTCTAGAAATACTGCTTCATCATCCATCCGACTCAGCATGCAATATTCCTCCATATAGAAAGAAAACAAGATTCAATTATCTTTTTGAACGAGGAATGCTTCCACGAAACAATAATGCAAACACTCACTCCTTATATGCCGGATGGAAAAACTTAGCATTAGATAGCAATTTTACTACACCAATACGATTGGTTCATAGCGATGCAGAAGCATTGTTTGTTAAACTATATGGAATATATATGCAGCAACGGCAGGTTGCTATGCTCGCTTACAAAGCAAAGCATGGCAACGAGCACCCATTCTTCTTTGTTAAAATGGGTAACACTGATGATATTGGTGCTCCATTGTCAATGAATGCATATATCAAGTATCTAAAGGCTGCTTGCGTCAGACTTCATAAGGCTGGATATGATGCCACATATGGTGCTGAACATGGTTTTACACCACATGCAATGAGGCATTGGTTTGCATCGGTGCTTGAAGAGGTCGACACTCCGAAGAAGGTGATTCAGGAGCTAATGAATCACCGGAGCATTCTATCCCAAGAGATTTATAAATCAGCGGCCAAAGAGTCGATTGACCTTGCATTAAATAGAATCGCCAGTACATATCTTATCAAGCTGAATGAGGTTTCTAAGTAAATTGAAAATAAATAAAAGCAATGTCATTGGATTTATTAACAAGTCCAATTTGAAAGAGCTTAGCAACCAAAAGCTAATTGAGTGTTTTCTTGTCTCGGATGCGACTAAAGTTTCAGAAGAACTGTCTGACATCTTGTACCTTGAGATGACGAATCGAAATGTCTGCTTCTCTGAGTTCTTTTACTTTGCCAAATTTAAATGGTCAACATCTTACCTCATTATGTTGAGCACCAATGAACCAAAGGATGTTAAAAACTTTGTTGATACATTTGATTCATACAACACATCCTATGGTGAAAATACCGCATCTAGGCAAAAAGGGCGGCTCGTAGCTAGACTGTACTCCATTTTCTACAATAGGCATGACTTTAATTCTCTATCCATTCAGGATGCCGAAAACCTCTTTCAGTTAATTACTGAAAAATATGTATGCTTTAGAGGCGATCGAAGTAATTCTGATAACAACCTTACAAGAAATGATCTGTATGGTGTTGTAGCTTTCCTCAGAACTATCTTTGAGGTAAATGGTAAAATTATGCCTCCAAATTATCTTGAGGTCATCATTCCAGAGTCACTGATTAAAAGCCACGGTATTGGCTTATCTCGCGGTAAGGTAAAATCACTTGGAAGGCAAAGTCAGGCTTATACATACGAACTGCTTTTTAATATTCATGAGGTATATGTTGATTCATTGATGTTAAAAACACAAAAGGATAAAAGTTCAGCCTTCTATAATTTAATTGATTTTGTGGAAAAAAAATTACAAATTGAGTCAATCAAAACAATTGATGAGTTAAAAGAATTACTTGTAATGGGGCGCAGAGGTCATTTGCGTTTCCTACATTATCTTGAGAACACTGTTAAGTCTGGAGTGAAAGGTAAAGCAACATACATTAGAGATATGATGATATGGGCAATGAATGAATACAACATTGACCCTGAGTTTGGATTTGAACCTCTATTCGATAATTTCGAGTGGGATCGCATTCAAAGAGATAAGGTTTACAGAAATACTACTTCCTATGGAAGAGATGAAACACCAAAAGCAGTAATACCAATGAGGGTACATCAACTAGCAATTGATATATTATGTGACCCTGATTACAAATGGTCGAGAACCCTTGAAGATCAATACTTTTACAACGAGAAAAATGAGAAAGTCTTCAACCCCACCATAACCAATCTTCTAGCACTTATCTTCCAAGTACCAATAAGAGCTATACAGGCACAAGTATTAGATAGTGGAGAGGGTGATGAGTATCGCTATGACTACGCTAAACTATGCTGGGTTAAAAATGATAGTAATCATGCAATATATTGGAGAGCGAAGAACTCGGTTAATCGAAATAGAGGGTTTCTGAAACGTGACATAAGCCTAGTCAGAGAGGCTGAGCAAGCTGGATTAACTGATAAAGATGGATCTCCAATAGTTAAACAAGCATATATGTATATAAATACAAATAAGACCGCAGATAGAAACGTACAATACAGCGACATTAGTGGATATACAATACCTTGGTATCATGTAGAAGCTATTGCCATTTACTCTCGACAATTGGAATTCATTACAAAGTATCACCCTATAGCCTCACCATCTGCGATGAGTATGCTGAGTAGACCTCAAACTATCCTTGGTGGCAAACCAACAAAAGCAGTTTTAGATATGATACCAGAACGCTTCTATCTCTTTAGATGTAATCTCAACTCTGATACTGAAAGCATGGATTTTCCTCCAACAAAACAATGGATCACAAAAATGTGGAACTACCTAATGTTGGAGATCCAGCGTAGGCTTAATGAAGAAGGAGCTGATTTTTCCGTAATATCCAAGGAAAAATTGGATAAATTTAATCGCAACATAGGGGGCGGTAATTCATACATAAGCTATTTAACACCCCATTGCACCCGTGTTACAGGCATCACTAGACTAGAAGAGCATGGCGTACCCGTTCATATTATATCAAAGTTGATCGCCGGACACGCCAATGTACGAACTACCTACCGTTACATTAAACATGAAAAGAAGTATGTGAATGATCGAATTTCAGAGGCTCAAGCAAAGATAAACAACAAATTAGAGGTGGCGCTTACGGAGGACCTCAAATCGTCAAGCATTGAGAAAGCCCAGTGCATTGCATTTATACCAGATATATATTCAACCTCTTGGGATAATGTACGGGAGCGTAGTTGGAATTCAAATAGTCTTGGTATATGCCCTAATGCTGGTACTCTTTGTGAGGAAGGGCATGATGAAGCAAATATTGAGTTCAGAGGTATTGGTCGGTGCCTCAATTGTAAATTCCTGATTAGCGGGAAACCATTTCTTATAAATATTTGGATTCATGTTAACTCTTTATTATATAGAGCCAAGGAATTAAATGATGAGTACACATCTCTTCAAATTGATTACAAAAGGCTAATAAAAGAACGGTCTATCGAGTTCAAAAATAGAGGCCGCTCAGACGAGTGGGCTAATATTAACTCGAAGCTTCAGAAAACTGAAAACTGCATGGAAATGAACTCTGAAGATGTAAACGTCATTCTTACAGAAGTATATTATGGGAACTTACTCTTCGAGAGTGTTCGACAGTTAACAAATACTGATGATGATTTTGTCGAAGGAATAGGTTTTGAAGAGTGCAGTAACTTTGAGCATTTAAACTCAGTGGTCGAGTCAGAGTCATACTTACCTTATTTCGAAAGGAATAAGGACTTGAAATTCAAAAGAGATGTATTTGTAGATAGAGCACTGATGGCGATTGGTGAACAGCCCATTTTCCTTAGAAATTTAACCCCAGATGAAAAGGAAAAAGCCATATCTTCAACAGCTAGAATGATTGAAAATGATATAAAAAGAAAGGAAGGGAAGTTTATTGGGGTAGCACTAAAATTAGAGAATTTGATGGAGATATGTCATGCCTAATGAAACATCTATCATTTTAAAAGAACTTTGCATTGATGCCCATGCAAATGTTGTTACACGCCTTAAAGCAATCAATCAAATAATCCACGGTTTTAAAGTTAACCATGTAGAGCTGACTGTACCTAATGTGGTAAATGCGTTGAAGGCTATGAGTATAAGTATCAGTGCTAGCTCTCTTTATAATAAAACAGTGAGAGGACAACCAAATCCATACAGGGTCTTATTTGATGCATGGAGTCGTGATATAGAAAACTCAAAATTAGATAAGGTATCTAATGTTTCCTCTGACTCTGACTTCATGTCCATGACTGACTCAGATTTTGCATCAATTAGCAGTGATGTAGTCAAGTTTAAGGTTCAGTGTCTATATAATGAGTTAAAGTCTGCAAGGCATCAAATAAATATGCTCAAGCAAATACAAAACCTGCCATTAATTGAGGTTGAAAATTCACGAGTGGTATTTAAAAATAATGCCTTTCAGAACAAGAATGTATCACCTTACCAAGATAGCTCAAATCATGAAGAGCTCGGTGAATATATAGAAATATTACACAGGCTTACAAATAACAAGCTTGGGTATGATGAAGATGGCTGTTTGGTGGCCAAGACGACTATACGTAAAGGTGACGTGCTAAGTGAACTGGATTTTAAAGTTG
This sequence comes from Cellulosilyticaceae bacterium, assembly GCA_051650265.1. Classification (GTDB taxonomy): domain Bacteria; phylum Bacillota; class Clostridia; order Lachnospirales; family Cellulosilyticaceae; genus JBOFEH01. Next base: position 79 of record JBOFIR010000025.1, on the reverse strand, counting down.
CTATTGAAACTGCAATAAATTCCTTACAAGATAAATTATAATAACAAAATTAGACCTAGAAATAATAATTCAGAGCCTA
>JBOFIR010000024.1:0-52900 GCA_051650265.1 Cellulosilyticaceae bacterium | reverse complement strand
TGTTTTGTACTCTTATAGTAAGTACTGACTTGTGAAGAACTGTGTTCTTCTCAAGAATCAACTGGTTTTATGGTTACTATTTTATTTTCAATGTTCATTTGTTTGTGTGTCTTGCGGTGTTTGTGTGCCGCTGACTTGTCTTATTATGCACTATAGTACGACATAAGTCAACACCTTTTATTTACTTTTTTTAAATTTTAAAAGACGCACCCCGCTAAGCCTTGATATGCTTAGGAAGTACGCCTTTATTTTCTTTATTACTTAACTTGTTTCATAGCTGTTTCTGCAAATTTCGTCGTTACAATCTTGCTATACTCTGGTTTTTGGTCAAGTTCACCTGCAAGTGTCATCACATCCATGAGTTTATTGAGGCTTTGTTCTTGAAGGACTGGTGTTTGACACCATGCATCAATATCTTTATAACGTTTAACAACTGCTGTCAAATCTTCAAGACTGAGTTCTGGGAACTGAGGTGCTATAATCTTCGCAATAGCTTCAGGTGTATTTTGTTCTACAAAAAGTTGCCCTTTATAAACTGCATTCGTAAATTTTTGAACTGTATCACTATTTTTATCCATATAGCTTCCTAATGTACAATATGCTGTATAAGGAATCTCTCCTGATTCTTGGCCAATAGATGCAACAACATAACCCTTACCTTCTTTTTCTAATGCAGTAGCTGCTGGTTCAAACAAAGTTACATAATCACCTTCACCACCAGTAAATGCGCCTGCCATCACAGCAAACTGTACATCTGTTCTCACATTGACCTCTCCTGCATCTTTATTTGTACCTAATGTTAGTCCATTATTTTTGAGTACATATTCTAAAGTCATCTCTGGCACGCCGCCTTTACGACCACCAATTAATTCTTTTCCTTTTAATGTGTTAAAATCAAAGTTCTTCTCGTCTGTACGACTGACTAAAAAACTCCCATCTCTCTTTGTAAGTTGTGCAAAAGAAATCGCATAGTCTTTACTTCCTTGGTTATATACATAAATAGAAGCTTCAGGCCCCATTAGCCCAATTTGTACTTCTCCTGAGAGCAGTGCTGCCATCGTCTTATCTGCACCTTGTGCACCAATAAGTTCAACCGCTAATCCCTCATCCTTAAAATATCCTTGTTCTAGTGCAACATATTGAGGTGCATAAAATACAGAGTGTGTTACTTCAGCAAGTTTGATCTTTTGTAAATCTTGTGTATTTGAACTGCAACCTACACCCATCACTGCAAGTGCGGTTGCTACAATCCCTACCAATAAGCTCTTAAGCTTTTTCATGTCATCACCTATCTTTTCTGGATACTTTTTACAGCTATTACTATATCTTAAGCAGACCAAGCATTGTTTGTTACCTATTAGAGCGATATAATTTCTCAATCAAACTAATACCTTGATACATAATAAGCGCACATATACCTAATACAACCACGCCCATCATAACCAAATCAAGTCTAAAGACCTGACCACCATAAACAATCAAATAACCAATCCCTGCCCTAGAGACTAAGAACTCTCCAACAATAACACCTACCCAAGATAAACCTATATTAATTTTAACAATGTTGAGGATGTTCCCTATATTGGCTGGTAAGATTAGTTTAGTAAGGATCTGCCATTTATTCGCCCCAAAGCTTCGAAGCATCTGTATTTTTTCTTCTTCTATATTTTTAAAATAATTATAAGCTGATAGAATCGTACTCACGATGGAGATTGTAATGGCGATGACCACAATCCCTCTAATCCCTGCACCTGCCCATACAATGATAATAGGTGCTAATGCAGTTTTAGGAAGTGCATTGAGTACAACCAAGAAAGGATCGCAGATCTTAGCAGCCTTCTCTGACCACCAAAGACCAATAGCAACAATGAGTCCTAGTACTGTTCCAAAGAAAAATCCTAGAATCGTTTCCCAAACGGAAATGCCAATATGCAAGAAAAGGCTTCCATCTTTCACATACTGTAGAAATAATGCATAGATCGCACTAGGGCTACTAAGTAGGAAGGTATTGATTACACCTATTCTTGCAAGCACCTCCCACAACACAACAAATCCTACAATAATTCCTAACTGCCATAAAAAGATATTTCTTTTACGGTTCTTTTGGCTTTTGAGATATTGAGTATAGGATGTAATTGGTTTATTCCTTCTCATAGACAGCTAGCTCCTTCCACAATATATCAAAGTAGTCTTTAAACTCTGGTGCTTTGCGTGCACTCAGAGGTGTTTTTTCTCCTGCTACTGTGAGATGAATCTCGTGTTTGCTCTTAACCGTAGCAGGTCTCTTGGATAAGACAATCACTTCATCTGCCATAGAAATTGCTTCAGAAATATCATGTGTTACAAGAATCGCTTCCTTATGCTCTCTTTTGATAATCTTATAGATATCATCACTTACCATAAGCCTTGTCTGATAATCAAGTGCAGAAAAAGGTTCATCCAATAGTAATATATCCGGATTCGTAGCTAATGTCCGAATTAATGCAACACGCTGGCGCATTCCCCCTGATAACTCTCGTGGATAACGTGTTCTAAACTCCCATAGTCCATACATTTTCAGCATTTCTTCTATATGAATTTTCCCTTCTGCAGTCATGTTTTTCTGTATTTCTTGCCCTATGGTGATATTATCCATAATATTACGCCATTCCAAGAGATGGTCCTTTTGAAACATATACCCAATCTTGCCACTAATGCTTACTGTTCCATCTGTTGGTCGAATGAGGTCTGTCAATATATTGAGAATAGTGGATTTACCACTTCCTGAGGGTCCTAATATGCCCAGAATTTTTCCTTTTTCAAGCACCATATTCACATCTTCCAGTACAGTGATTTCGCCTTCTTTTGTATAGAAGCTCTTATAAATATTTTTGAGCTCTATCATCTTCGTCATTTCCATACCTCCGCATTTATGTCATTTTTTCCTAATTCATCTTATTAACTAACATGTAAGATAGTGCTTGTCTTGTTACTTTAAGGTCTCAAAAAGACAAAAAAGGCACTTCGCATAACGAAGTGCCTTTGAACTTTATTTATTTGATAAGCATATTACTCATATAGTGTAAAATAATGTTGTTTTGATAGAGCCACTGCGACAACAGACTCTCATCTAATGCCACTTGTAACTGACTCAGCTGTGGAATCATCACAAGTACTGGAAAGATAAGCCCTACTATCCATATGCTCACTACTGCCTTTAAGCCTCCGAGTACAGATCCTAATACTTTATTCGCCGTACGGATTACAGGAAGCTTAGCAATCAGATCAAGTGCCCCGACACTAATACTCAAAATCAGTTTGACAACAACCCATACTAAAATAATAGCAAGTACACTCAAACATAAATCTGTGATATAGCTACTGATATATTCTGCAAGATTAGTCGCACCCACTAGACTATGCACTTCGGAGTTATTATTCTTGATTAGTTCTTCTCCAATAAACTTCGGAAGCCATGCAGTCGCATCCTGAATCGCTTGCGCCTGCGACTGTACACCTTGAACAACTGGTAATGCAGATACTTTCTCTACATTCCATGTATAGATCATCTGCTGAAGTGGTGTCACTGCTAAGATTGCCTTGATTGGTGTATACACCACAAATGCAAGTACAAGTGCTAGCAAACTTGATACCATACCATAGGCCTCTCTCACAAATCCTATCTTAGCGCCTACCAGAACCCCTATTATAATACAACCACATACAATCAAATCTAACATTACTCATTTCCCCTCATTTCCTCTTTCAGTAAAAGGACTTTATCTTTCGTAATCGCTACTGATTTTGGTCCCATATAAACAACACGTTGTATATCTTGAGTTGCCTTAAATTCAAACTGCTTGACACCCATCTTATTATACCCTTCAAAAAGTCTACCTTTGCCGATAATCACACCTCTATGATCTGCATAATAATATGTAATTGGTAGATCCATAGCTTCTTCTAAAACAACATTGCCTTCTTGATCAAAGATCATAAGCTTTTCTTTGTTGTGGATACTTGTTCCTTGTGCCATCTCTCCCACTACCATAGGGAGATACCCCCCATTTCTAGGAAGCTGATTGAGGTACGGCACATAGGTTGGATAGACTTTTGGCAAATGCTTCACTTCTTTTCCATCTTCTAACATATAGAGTGTTGTCCCTGTATCACCAATACTTGCCCATACTGTATCACTAATAAACTCAATCTCAAAAACAAGGTTGTTTTGTTCTTTGAGACCATAGTTGACCTGATCGACTTTTTCTTCTGATTGCTTCTGCATCGGAATTACTTGAATACATGATGTGAGCTTGGGTTGATTCATATCAATATAACTCACTATAAGTTCCATACCTGCTGGACTAATCTCAGCAGTCATTGGATAACCATCTGTCTTGGTATAGGTAATCCGCTTCACACCACTCCACTCACCTCTCTCATTGTAAGTAGAGACTTGATGCCCTTCTGAAAACTGCTCAATCACAGCAACCTGACCGTTTTTATTTACTGAAAAGCTAATGATTGGATGCTGCACAACAACCTGACCTTGTCTTCCTTTTTCATTGAATATGTGAATATTACGTCCATTTTTACTGGATACAGCAATATAATTGCCTCGCTTTTGAATCACAATCGAATCTAATGTGAGCGTATCTGTCCAAAGTTGTTCACCTTCCAAGTTGTAAGCTGTAATGCTATCTTGTGTCACTTTGATTACTTGATTACCTACAATCTCAATTTGAGTATTTTTGAGGCTATCAAAACTTAAAATTTCACGATCTACTTTCAAAGCTACACTATTTGATTGTCGCCAATTTGTCCATGAGGTAATCATAGCGATTACAATGATCATACCAATAATAATCAATGTAATCGTTGCATTTTTAGATTTCATTTGTCTTTTGTGGTCCTCCACTTTATTTCCTCCTATGCTCCCATTTCATACAACTATAATACACCATTATCATAATGATTTCAAAGAGTCCAATATATCCGAACATAGGAAAAATACGACTGACCAAATTTGAAAATCCTATCTTAGCACTGAGCATCGCCAATCCCACAATTGCAACCATCAAAAGTTTTTCATTACAAGTTAGCCTTACCTTGAGATTTTCAATGACACCATGTCCATTAGCAATAGCCGTTGTGTACATCGCAAGAACTAAGACAACCATATAAAGACTTTGTATGTACTTAGGATAATTCACCAAAATGCCTAACATAGGAATCTCAAGTTGGTTGATTTGTGCATAGTAAAAAAAAGTTGCACCGCCTATTGATAAACCGAGTACCCCCAACCCTAAACCGCCTAGTATACCACCCCACCTTGCAACTTTGATATCATCCAAGTGATCATACAAACTACAAAGTACTACAATCACAGTAATCATATTGTAAGCCACATAGAGTACAGCCGATAACAACCAATGTCTAGCAGGTGTGTCACCTCCCACTACAGCAAATACAGGTAAATCTCTAAAGATCATAATAATACTTCCCAGCAGGATCCCACCTATACACATAATAGGTACCAGTAGTGCATTCATTTTAACAAGACCTTGTGCTCCTGAAAAAAAGGTAAACAGTGCTGCAAGTGCCATCCCTACCACCCCAACCCACGTAGGTAGATTGAATGCTTGTTTGAAAATTGCACCTGCCCCGGCGATCATTGTACTGAGACAAATAAACAAAAAGATGTTGACAGTCCACTCAATCATCACACTGAGTTTTGGCCCCATCACATCTTTTAAGAGTTCTTTATAATGATCAAATTTCTTCTCATAAATCACCTCTAAGAGCACCATCCCTATTAGGGCATAAGCGACTCCTGCTAAGACCAAACCTATCATTCCCTTAATACCATATACAGTAAAGAAACTGAGCATCTCTTGCCCTGAGGCAAAGCCAGCTCCAATCACTGTACCAATATAGACGCTTGCCACTTGCAAAATACGTTTCAACCGATTTTCCATACTTGTCCCCCTAAACAGTTTTTAGTTCAGTATATGACAAGCGTCTATAGGATATGTCTTAGATTCGGATCTTATCATAAAGTGAAAGATAAGACTTCGCAGACTCTTCCCAGGAGAATACACTCTCCATACAATTTGTTTGAATCTGCTCAAAATGATCTTTGTGGTAAGTATAGTACCAATAAGCTTCTTCAATCTTACGGTACATCCAATATGCTGTGTAGTCTTTAAATTCAAATCCTGTTCCAGTTTGAGACTGCATATTATAATGAATAACAGTATCCTTAAGACCTCCTGTTTGGCGCACAACAGGTACGGCACCATAGCGCATCGCCATCAATTGACCAAGGCCACATGGTTCAAACGCAGAAGGCATAAGGAAGACATCGCACGCACTATAAATCTTCTGTGCTAATGCTTCGTTGAAAGATAAGAACACACCTGCACGCTCACCATAAACCTGGGCAAAGTGTTTAAACATGTTCTCATACTCTGGTTCACCTGTTCCTAAGATTACAAACTGGACGTCTAAATCCATCATCTTATCCATGAACCATTTATTCTCAACTGTTTGTTTAAAAAGATCAAAACCTTTTTGATCAGTAAGACGTGAAATCACACCAATCATCATACAATCTTTCTGTTCCAAGCCATACTCTTCTTGGAACTTTAATTTATTAACTTTTTTAAGTTCAAGATGCTCCGTATCATATGGCTCATAGATATGCTCGTCCGTCATAGGATCATACACATCATAATCAATCCCATTAAGAATGCCTGAAAGCTTCATATAGAGTGAATCACTAAGGAGTTGGTTAAGTCCACATCCGTACTCCCAAGTTTTGATTTCTTCTGCATAAGTTGGACTTACTGTATTGATCTGATCACTATAGATAAGCCCTGCTTTCATAAAGCTCAACGCCCCGTGGAATTCCAATTTATCAGAAGTTGCATAGTGCTCCCCAAGCTCTAATACATCTAGCACCTCATCTTTACCAAATAAACCTTGATACTTCATATTATGTATCGTAAATACGGTTTTAATTTTCCCATAGTAAGGATCATAACGATACTTCTCTTTGAGCAATAGGCAAATTGGTCCCGTCTGCCAGTCATTACAATGAATAATGTCTGGTACAAAATCAATATGTCTTAACATATCTAGCACTGCCTTTGAGAAAAATGCAAAGCGCTCATAATCATCCTGGTAGCCATAGAACTCATCTCTACCAAAATAATGATCACTTTTGACAAAGTATGTAGGTACAATCTCTTCATCGTAGTAAATCCCTACACCCTCTCTTCTCCAATTCAAATGCACATCAAAACTGGTCAAAAAATGCGCCTCATGGTCAAAGAATTTCCCTTGCATCTTTCCATAGTATGGCATCGCAATCCTTACATCTACCCCTAGTTCTTTGAGCTTCTTTGGTAAAGCCCCCGCAACATCTGCTAATCCCCCAGTTTTTGCATAAGGAACAACTTCAGAAGCAACAAATAAACATTTTAATGGTCTATTTTTCACACGTATTTCCTCCTAGAACAATAATATATAGTATACATCAGTCTATTTATTTTCTCAATATTTAGATTTATTTTTCAGGTAATTTTAAGTTTTGTCCAACGTAGATTTCGTCCCCATTTTCTAAATCATTAAGTTTAATAATATCCTTTGTACGTTTCTCTGTTTTGTAATGATCATAGCTGATCTTACGTAGTGTATCGCCTTCTTGTACAGTGTAAGAAAGATAATTACCTTCCGGCTCTTCCTCTGTTTCCACTTTTGCTGTTTGCTCTTCTTTCTTCACTTCTTCTTTTTTTACTTCTGGTGCTTCTTCTTTTACTACTTCCTCAGCTTTAGCTACTTCTTCTTGGTTCTGGGTAGTTTCCTCTTTTACCACTTCATCAGTATCAGTTTCTTCTTCTTGGTTTGGTGTCAAATTTACTTTGGTATTATCTACAACAGTTACACCTGCTTCTGAAGTTTCCTCTGTCTGAGCTGTTTCATCCGTTGTCTCTGCAGTTTCCCCTTCAGCTTTTTGATCATCTCCATTGATAATAAACTGTACTTGATCTTCACTTAGACCATTAGAATCACCCTCGGTTACCGCGCCACTACTAGCTTGTACACTTTGTGATTCTAACTGACTTTGCATACTTGCAATGAGTTTATTCTGGTCACTCATCTTAATCACAACCGCACCTAATGCTAAGATTGCGATACTTGCTGCTACCACTGTAAAATTCGTACGCTTTCTTTGTTGGTACTCTTTTTTTCTAATCTTTCCTATTTCTCTAAACTGGTGCACAGCAGTATCATCTGCTTCCTCCTTTTGTGACTCTACAAAAGGATTATCGAGCATATACTGTTGCATACTTGGGTTCTTATCATAATATAAGAAATAGCCTGTCTGCTCTTTGAGTGTACCCTCTTCATACACATAGAATGTTTCAATCTTATTGATTGGATCTACAAGAAGAAGCAAAGTGCCTTCGTAGTCAAATAACTCTCTATGTATTTTAACTTCTTTCATTGTAAGCATCGTGCCGTATCCTGGTTGCATGTGGAACCAACCTAATACTTTTGTACCAGGGAAATATTTGTCTTTCTGTGCAACAATACGCTCAACAGCCTCTTCATTAATCCAGTCACTACCATCTGTTAGTTCACTTGGTGAAATTGGCATCATACCACAAATAATCATTTCTTTTGTCTCATTGTAGTACTCTCCAAGCAGAACCCCTGAGTGTTCACTTCCAAGATCTGTCGCTGCAAATTGATACGTATAAGTATATGCATAGTCCTCAAGGTAAACGCCATACTCACATTGGGTATCACCAACTGGTCTTACCGAATCAATACTTTCAATCAAAGAATGATATCTTGCCTCTGCTTTAGCTTCACCTGTTGTCTCCTGTTGTGAGATTTCCTCATTTTTCTTTGGTTCATACACTATTTTTCCCATAGTATTCTCCTTCCATATTCTTACATATAGGATAGGATACTATACCTGCTCTAAATAATTTAATCTTTCCTGTCGAGGCTTTCTAATTTTTTATCTCTATTTTTTTACAGTTTCTTCCATTAATAACCATAAATAATTTCGTTTTATTTGGTAAATGATAATATATGCGAAAGTGGTGATGAACAATGTATACAAAAGTAGATACTAGCCCTCAACAAAATTATATTAGTATCAGTGATCCAAAACATTTTACTCAGTTTTGTACCCTCTTATCTTCTTATTTAGAGACTCACCTCCCACTCCACAACAATCAACTTGTGCTTGTTTGTATTGGTACAGACCGCGCAACTGGTGACAGCTTAGGACCACTTATTGGCTACAAACTTTTAGATATCCAGTTCAAAGATGTCAGCATATACGGCACGCTCGAACAACCTGTGCATGCAAAAAATCTAGATGAAACACTTGCACATATTCATACTTTTCACCCTTCGGCCCTTGTGATTGCCATTGATGCATGTCTTGGCAGTATGCAAAATGTAGGTTCTATTAGTATGGGTGAAGGGGCTATTAAGCCAGGTGCTGGTGTCAAAAAAGATCTACCACCTATAGGACATCTTCATATCACAGGTATTGTCAACTTTAGTAGCTTGATGAATATGGTCGTTTTACAAAACACTCGACTTTCTGTTGTAATGAAAATGGCAGATGTTATTGCTTCTGGAATGCGCTATTGTCTCTGGAAGCATTATAGACAAACTCTTTCACACTCTGATCATCCGTATTAAAACCAACAAAAAAAGGAGCATTTATGCCCCTTCCCTTACTTCGTAGTTTTTTTTATTAAGTTTCTTAAGAAGTAGAATGAATATAAAAAAAGTTAGTCCGAAATACACAAGTGTCCCCAATAAACTCACTACCATTTGATTTGAAATAACTGCAAACAACATCATATATAACATTCTATAACTCACATAGCTTACAACCAATAGCGTCATAAACCAAAGGATCCCTAAGCACACATAGGGTACTTTCTTATTGAAATACACCTTGGTCATAGCTAACACAAGATAAGTGCCCATGAGTGCCAGGATTGGCACCGCTATACTACTTCCAATAATTAAGATAAACATATTTGTTCCAAAGAAAATCCCAAAAAACATCACCTTAAAAATCATAGATTGCGTAAAAGATCGCTCTAAAACTACGCCCTCTAACATCATTTTTACAAAATCAACAATACTGTATACTGCTACGATTGCGGCATTGATCACAAACCAAGCCAATACAATCTTCCCACCTATCCCTGACGCGACAAGCCCTGTCATTTTTGGAAGAAATACAAAAAACAAAGCAAGTGCAAATACGGACAGTGTTTCCCCTATGTATACTTTCGAACCACGTTTAAACTCTGAGATTAAGATTTCCACTGCAAGTCCCCCTTAGTCATTGTGATGCTTAAAATTATATCACAGTTCAAGTTTTAGGTCACCTAACTTAATCCATCCTTTATAACGCATCCACTCTGCTATCCCTAAAGTAATAAGTGCTGGTAATACAATCTGAATCAATAAGATACTCATTCCTACATACAACCCACCCTGGGACTGAATCATTGTCTGCCAAGTCATAATAGGCCCCACAAGTCCTGATGTTCCCATCCCAGATCCCGCAGGAATATTCTCCATCTTAAAGACCACTGTCGCTAATGGCCCTGTGATGGCACTGGCGATAATAGGAGGAATCCATACTTTTGGATTTTTGACGATATTGGGGATTTGGAGCATAGACGTTCCAAGTCCTTGAGCCAGCAGTCCATTCACCTTGTTTTCTCTATAACTCATAACCGCAAAGCCAACCATCTGCGCCGCACAGCCCGCTGTTGCAGCCCCTGCAGCAAGCCCTGATAGCCCAAGAATAATTCCTATAGCTGCTGAACTAATCGGCAGTGTCAGGAAGATTCCCATTGCTACTGAAATCACCACACCCATCGCAAAGGGTCTTAGTACTGTTGCCGTTTCAATAAATCCACCTAGTACACCCATAAAAGCTGATATAGGTGGCCCTAACAACACTGCAGTAATCCCACCAGCCAACAGTGTAACGGCAGGTGTTATGAGAAGATCAAGCTTTGTTTTGCCAGATACTCTCCGTCCAATCTCCATACCAACTACTGCTGCCAAGAAAGCTCCCATCGGGTCACCAGGTCCCGTAAGCAAAATACCTTCTTCTAAGATCAACTTACCACCTAGTAGATTCACTGCATAAGCACCCAACAAACCATTGATTGCACTCGCATACATCACAAGCTTAGGTGCTTCTAAGTGATGTGCTGTACCAACAGCAATCCCTACACCTGTAAGTACTGCTGCAATCTGACCAATTTGAATAAGCAATATCCCTATAGTTGTATCTGGAATAAAGCTTCCTATCTGCTTGAGTATAAGACCTATGAGTAAGGTACAAAACAACCCCTGTGCCATACCACTTAGCCCTTTAATCAAATAACGGTCCACAAACTTTTTTACATACACGTTAAATGTATCTTTCGTTTTCATCAAATCCCCCCATTCTTGACTTCATGATACCATGCTGTCAAGACAGGTGTCAATATTCATAGATATACCCTTTTTCTCTTAGTTCTTCTTCTATCGCATCAAGTTCCTCTTCTGTAGCCGCCTCAATCGTATGAATATGCACACCTTCAGTTAAGCTTGATAAAGGTGACGCCCCACTTACCTGCACACGCTCCACAAAAAGTTTCACATCTCTTCTATTTTTGAGCATCAAGTCACCTACTACATCACCATAGATTCCATGACTAATAATGACGTTTTTTACACGCCCACCATTGTCTACAATCGTATTGAGCTCATCTTGCAGCTGTGCTTCAGTATGTTTGACACTGACCATTCTTACTGCAAGATGACCCGCTTCTTTATTCAAAATATAACCTCTCGCAGTGGCTAAGACATCATGGCCCTCAGCTCTAAGTAGCGCTACATCTTGTACTACTATCTGTCTACTAATGCCAAATGTCTTGCCAATGGCTACACCACTCAAAGGTTTATTTGCCGCGCTCAACATCTTCAAAATTTCTATCCTACGTTTTTGTCCATCCATGTTTTCACCTCTTTACCTTCTTTCCCTTATCTTATCACATTTCTCCCAAATTCATAAAAAAAGCGGACAAATTGTCCGCTTTTTACTAACCTTCTATTCTCTTTACAAGTGTTTCTCTGAGCTCTTCATAACCTTTTTTGCCAAGAAGTGCAAACATATTTTTCTTGTATTCCTCAACCCCTGGCTGGTCAAATGGATTCACACCTAATAAGTACCCACTTACACCACATGCTTTTTCAAAGAAATAGATCAGCTTTCCTAAGTTGAAAGCTGTAAGCTCAGGTATATTAACGATAAGGTTTGGTACACCACCATCAACGTGTGCTAAAAGTGTGCCTTCAAAAGCTTTTTTGTTTACAAAATCCATTGTTTTTCCTGCAAGGTAGTTGAGTCCATCTAAGTCTACATCTTCAACTTCAAGCTCTACATCTAATTTTGGACAACCTACATTGAGTACCGTTTCAAATAAGAAACGTTGACCATCTTGGATGTATTGACCAAGTGAATGAAGATCTGTAGAGAAGTTAACTGATGATGGATAAATCCCTTTTTGGTCTTTTCCTTCACTTTCTCCGTAAAGTTGTTTCCACCACTCACCAAAGTATTGAAGTGCTGGCTCATAATTGACCATAATCTCTGTATTTTTATTTCTCTTTAAGAGTGCATTTCTCACCATCGCATATTGATAGCATGGATTTTCATCGATGTTTGTATTTGCATACTCATCTCTACCTTCTGCAGCTCCTGCCATCAAGTCTTCAATAGCAATACCTGCTACAGCAATTGGTAATAGACCTACAGCAGTTAAAACTGAGAATCTTCCCCCTACATCATCTGGAATTACAAAAGTTTCATAGCCCTCTTCTTTTGCAAGTGTCAAAAGTGCGCCCCTAGTAGCATCTGTTGTTGCAAAAATTCTATTCTTTGCTTCGTCTTTACCGTATTTATTTTCCATGAACTTCTTGAACACACGGAAAGCAATCGCAGGCTCTGTAGTTGTCCCTGATTTTGAGATCACATTAACACTTACATTTTTACCTTCACATACATCTAGAAGATTTGTAAGGTATGTGCCTGAGATATTATTTCCTACGAAGTAAATTTCAGGTGTCTTTCTTTGTTCTTTTGAAAGTGTATTATAAAATGTATGTGATAACGCTTCAATACATGCTCTAGCACCTAAGTATGAACCCCCAATACCAATGACAATTAGAACATCTGAGTCATTCTGGATTTTAGAAGCTGCTGCTTGAATACGTGCAAATTCTTCTTTGTCATAATTTACAGGCAGGTCAATCCACCCTAAAAAATCATTTCCTGCGCCTGTTTTCTCATGAAGCATCTCATGTGCTGATAATACTTGGTTTTTCAAAAAATCAAGTTCATAAGCTTGTACACCTGTTTTTGAATAATCTAAAGAAATTTTATGCATCATTTTTCCTCCCAAATAAGTTAATAGTTTGTTCTCGTTAATTATACTCCAATGTGGTGCTTTTTCCAATATTTGTAATCGACCTTTTCTTACACATGCATGTCGATTTCACTAAAAAGGTGCATGAGCTCCTTACCACTCATCTTTTCTCCTTGAGGCTTTTGTGCATGTTGCTGATAAGTTTCTAGTTCACTTTCAAGCTTTTGAATGCGTTCCATGAGTTCCTTAATCTCTTGTTGCTTTGTTCGCTCCAACAAATCAACAGGATAGGTATTGACCACATAATCATGTACCTTTATGACTAACTGCTCTCTTTTATCACACACACTCTTGATAATACTATAAAGGGTTGCAACCATACAAAGTGCTGTACTTGCCACAATAAAAATAAAATTGATGACAGATCTACCTGGTTGTCCACTCATAATATCTAATGCAATTTGAACAATCAAAATCCCCCACATGACGACTTTTCCTTTATTGGCCATACTTTGCACACCCAAATAAGAAAATTTCCCAATGTGCTCTTCATAAAGCGCTTTATGAATCATTACTTCCACATCAATGTGTGGTACAATCACTTTCTCTTCAGACTGACTACTTGAAAGCTCTTGATACCGTGTCAGCACCTTATTGATAAAACTCACCTCGCTATTGGGCCGATAAGCCTTGGTGTCTAAATAAATAGCCATACTTCTATGAATTTTATTGAAATGATTTTGTAACATGCTAGTCGCTAGAAATGTAATAATACATATGAACACATTAACCCCAAACAATACTGAAATCATATATTCCCCCCATTATCATAATTTGCACAATTACACCTTTTAGTAACTTAGGGTTTCAATATTATAAATTTAGTTACTATTGTATTTAATTATAGCAAAGACTTTTAGACTAATCAATTTTATTAAGAATTTAATAAAAAAGAGGCCACTAGGGCCTCTCTTACGTATTAGGCAATTGTTTTTACAATGCCTTCAATCATACGACTTGCATTACGTGCTGCTAAGTTTACAAACTCGTCAAAGTTCATCTCCGCACTATGATCAGCTTTATCTGAGATCGCACGAATTACTACAAATGGTACATGGTTGAGATAGCATGCATGTGCAATTGCAGCTCCTTCCATTTCAGCACAATATGCTGTAAATGTGCTATAAATGTCTTCTTTTACCTTAAGGCTTGATACAAATTGATCACCGCTTGCGATACGACCTACAAATACCTTTTGCTCGCCTTTTAAGCTTTCAGCTGCTTCTTTAGCTGCATTCACTAAGATTGCATCTGCCTCAAAGAAAGAACAGTCCATACGTGGAATAACACCCTTTGGATCACCAAATGCTGTTGTATCCATATCATGTTGTACTGTATCACTTGAGATAACAATATCACCAATGTTGATCTCTGGGTGAAGCCCACCAGCTACACCTGTATTAATAATATAATCTACATCGAATTTATCGATTAAAATTTGTGTACAGATTGCAGCATTGACCTTACCAATCCCACATCTTACAAGAATGACTTTTGTTTCATCCATCATTCCTTCATAAAATACCATTGTTGCAATCTCATGGTTGTGTTGAACTTGCATTTTTCTACGAAGCGCAATAACTTCTTCTTCCATAGCACCTATAATTCCAATAGTTTTCATCTTAAGGTACTCCTTTCTCGATTGTCAGCTTATTATACCATATTCTGTCTCAAAATCTGCTTGTTTATCACTAAAAATAAAGTTTTAGCTTTTTATTTAGCAAATCACTCATTGTTTGCACGACGTAGTCTGTATTGGTCTCCCAATACTTACTAATCAAATCTAATTGATCAATTGTTGTATCAATTACTACATTAAGCCACTTCAGGATTTGCTGTGGTGTCAACTTTGTTTGATCATAATAAACTGTCGCAAGCTCACTATTAAAATCCACCTTGATGTCACTAATTCCCTCTAACATTTTGATCAGTTCAAATACCTGCACATCGTATCCCTTATATTGATCCCCTATTTTTGAAAGATTAGATATTTTAAGTGTCAGTGCCCCTGGCAAATTTTGCACTACCTTGATATTAATATAACTTTTGATCAACTGCTTCTTCAGACCTAACATGCGACTCCTCCTTGATACATCTTCTTTCATTTATTATACGCGGCAAAGTTGTCTTAAAGTAGTGAAATCCACTAAACCCTTATCAGATACACTGAAAAAAGGGAAAGCATATGCTTTCCCTTACTCTATGAACTCACCATATTTTCTAAAGCGTTCATAGCGCGCTTCTAATAATTGTGGCTGTGCTAGCTGCGTGAGTGCATCTAATTGGCTCACAATGTAATCCTTTAAATAATTTGCTGCAACTTCTGGTGCCTTATGTGCACCACCTGTAGGTTCTTCAACAATGGCATCAATAATTTCCATCTTCTTCAGATCATCTGCCGTCATCTTCATCATCCCTGCAGCCTTTTCAGCCAAGCTACTGTCTTTCCAGAGAATACTTGAGAATCCTTCTGGCGACAAGATGGAATAGGTTGTATTTTGCTGCATAAACACACGGTCAGCAACCCCAAGTGCCAATGCCCCACCACTACCACCTTCTCCAATAATACCTGCTACGATAGGGACTTTGAGTCTAGACATCTCCATCATATTACGTGCAATAGCCTCACCCTGACCACGTTCCTCAGCACCCAACCCACAGTATGCCCCTGGTGTATCAATCAGACACACTACAGGCCTACCAAATTTCTCAGCTTGCTTCATGAGACGAAGTGCTTTTCTGTATCCTTCAGGATGACTCATTCCAAAATTTCTCTCGATATTTTCTTTGGCATTATTACCCTTATTATGCGCAATAATAGTCACTACATGGTTGCCAATCTTCCCAATCCCACCAATAATAGCGTGATCGTCTTGGAAGCTACGGTCACCATGAAGCTCTACAAAATCTTCTACGATTTGATCAATATAAAATTTTCCACGAGGTCTTTCGATCATACGTGCAATTTGAACCTTATCCCATGCAGAATAAGAGTTAGATACCTTATGCTCCATAACTGCTAAGACAGCTTCTAGCTTCTCGATCTGCTCTGCAATCTCCTCAGTCTGAGGCATGCCTTTGAGATCTTCTAAAGAAGTATAAAGCTGATCAATTTTCTTTAATAAATCTTGCATCAGCAGTCCTCCTTTGTATGAAGCTTCAACAATCTACTCAAAGCTTCTCTCATCTTAGAACGCTCTACAATGGCGTCCACCATACCATGCTCCACCAAAAACTCTGCCCTTTGGAAACCTTGTGGCAACTTTTGCTTGATCGTTTGTTCAATAACTCTCGGCCCTGCAAAGCCTACTAGCGCCTTTGGTTCTGCGAGTATAATATCCCCGAGCATTGCAAAACTTGCCGTTACACCGCCTGTAGTTGGATGTGTCAACACACTAATATACAGAAGTCCCGCATCATCATGCTTTGCAATTGCTGCACTTGTCTTTGCCATCTGCATTAAGGAATAAATCCCTTCTTGCATCCTAGCACCTCCAGAAGCAGAGAAAATAATAATTGGTAATCGATAAGCTGTTGCATGCTCGATCGCACGGGTAATCTTCTCTCCGACTACAGAACCCATACTTCCCATCATAAAACGAGAGTCCATAATAGCAAGTACAGTTTCCATGCCTCCAATTCTACCTATACCCGTAATAACTGCTTCGTTTTCATCCGTCTTCTTTTTGTAGGCATGAACCTTCTTCTCATACCCTTCAAATTGAAGTGGATTGCCACTTTTCATATGTTTATCCAGTTCTTCAAAAGACTCTGGGTCCACAAGTTTACTCAATCTTACATTGGGTGAAATAGGTAGATGTTCCTCACAAAAAGGACATACTCCTGTATTTGCAATCAAATCAATCACATAGATGCTTTTTTTACAATGAGGGCATTGGCTAAACATGCCCTCGGGAATCTCAGCTTTTGGAGCAGCACCTTTGCTTCTAGCATATTTACGTTGTCTAGAAATAAAACTAGTTAGCATGAGTACCCTCCTCACCTTCTAATATTTGATCAAGATGTTTCTCAATAAATGATGTATCAAAATTTCCTTCTTCAAAGGCTTCTGTGTGAATCAGCTCATATTGGAAATCGATATTAGTATCAATACCTTCAATCATGATCTCCGATAACGCCCTTCTCATGACACTCATGGCCTCTTCTCTCGTATCACCATAAGCAATGACCTTTGCAAGCATCGAATCATAAGTTGGTGGTACCAGATAGCCATCATAAATATGTGTTTCCATACGAAGTCCTCTTCCTCCTGGAAGATGTAGTCCTGTGATGCGTCCTGCGCATGGTCTAAATCCAAGCTTTGGATTCTCCGCATTGATACGACATTCAATGGCATGCCCTTTAATCTGAATCTCCTCTTTGGAGAAACTAATTTCTTGCCCTGCTGCAATCTTTAGCTGCTCTTTGATGAGGTCAACCCCTGTCACCATCTCTGTAACAGGATGTTCTACTTGAATACGTGTGTTCATCTCTATGAAGTAATAGTTCTTGTTTTTATCTACAATAAACTCAATTGTACCTGCATTCTCATAAGCCACTGCACGTGCTGCTTTAATCGCATCAGAACCCATCTGCTCTCTAAGCTCTGCTGTAATAAATGGCGATGGTGCTTCCTCCACCACTTTCTGATGTCTACGCTGCATAGAACAGTCTCTCTCTCCAAGATGCACGGCGTTGCCATGCATATCCCCAAGGATCTGGAACTCAATATGTCTTGGCTCCTGAATATACTTCTCAAGATACATACTCCCATCTCCAAAAGCGGTTTGAGCTTCTGCGCTTGCTGTAAGAAAAGCCTTTTCAATCTCAGACTCTTTCCAAACAATACGCATACCACGTCCACCACCACCCGCAGATGCTTTGAGCATCACAGGATAACCAATCTCAAGTGCCACTAACTTTGCCTCATCCACACTGTCTACTGTCCCTTCAGAACCTGGTACTACCGGAACATCTGCCGCGATCATCATCTCTCTTGCTTTTGCTTTGTCACCCATCAACTCAATCATCTCAGCTGTAGGCCCAATAAATTTGATATGACACTCCGCGCAAATTCTTGCGAACTTTGCATTTTCTGATAGGAACCCAAATCCAGGATGTATAGCATCCGCGCCAGTACATATAGCAGCTGTAATAATGTTCTCGACATTGAGGTAGCTCTCTTTTGGAAGTGCTTTACCGATACACACTGCTTCATCTGCTAATTTGACATGTAAGGAATCTTTGTCTGCTTGAGAATAAACTGCAACTGTTTGAATACCCATTTCGATACATGCACGAATAATACGTACTGCTATTTCACCTCTATTAGCAACAAGTACTTTGTGAAACATCCTTTCACCTCCTATTAGCCTATAGCAAATATGAGCTCAGCTTTTGCAGCAACTTTCCCATCTACTGTAGCAACTGCCTCTCCTATACCCATAGGTCCTCTTTGCTTAATAATACGACACTCTAATTTAAGAACATCTCCTGGTACAACTTTTTGTCTAAACTTTGCTTCCTTGATCCCGCCAAAGTAAGCAACTTTACCTTTAAGTTCTTCTTGTGAAAGCAGTGCAATCGCACCTACTTGTGCAAGTGCTTCAATGATGAGCACCCCTGGCATCACAGGAAGCCCTGGAAAGTGTCCTTGGAAAAATGGCTCATTCATTGTTACATTCTTGTACCCTGTTGCGCCTAAACCATCCTCGTGAATCTCTGCTTTATCTACTAATAAAAATGGATATCTATGTGGAATAATTTCCATAATTTCTTGTATTGTTAACATGATGTCCCCCTATTTTAGAATAAAGAGTGGTTGACCAAACTCTACCATATCTTCATTACTTACTAGAATTTCTACAATTTCACCATCTTGGTCAGCTTCTACCTCATTCATGAGTTTCATCGCTTCAATAATACACACAACATCGCCTTTTTTCACCTTTGAGCCTACTGCTACAAAAGGCTTACTTGTTGGTGAACTCGCCAAATAGAACGTTCCCACCATTGGTGATGTAATACTGCGTCCACTTGCCTCAGATCCTCTTGATGCATCTGGTGTTGTGATTGTCACTTCTGTGGAATTCACTTGTGCTGGAGCTGCCATTGTAATAGGTACCCCTGCCGATGCATAAACCACTTCTTTCTCACGCTCTAATTCAAGTTCAAATCCTTCAGCATTAATCTTAAGTCGTGTCAGGTCGGATGTTTTGAACTCACCGATGAGCTCTTTAATTGTTTCGATTTTCATCTACTTATCCCCTTCCCATTTTTTGAATAAGATACTTCCGTTATGTCCTCCAAATCCAAGTGAATTACTCATTGCATAACGAATTTCTGCTGTGCGCCCTACATTTGGGATACAGTCTAAATCACAATCTTCATCTGGCACCTCGTAGCCAATTGTAGGTGGTAAATAATGATCTTCTAATGCTTTGGCAATAGTAATTGCTTCTACTGCTCCTGCTGCACCTAATAAGTGCCCTGTCATAGACTTTGTTGAACTCACAGGCACTTTGGTAGCTTCACCAAATACCGCTTTGATGGCTAATGTCTCAAACTTGTCATTATACTCCGTACTTGTACCATGTGCATTGATGTACCCTACTTCTTCTGGGGCAATACCCGCATCTTCTAAAGCTCCACGCATTGCACGTGCTGCACCCTCTCCATCTGGTGATGGTGAAGTGATATGGTATGCATCACCTGTTGCACCGTATCCTACAACTTCTGCCATGATATGTGCACCTCTTTTTTGTGCGTGCTCTAACGTCTCAAGGACAACCATCCCTGCACCTTCACCCATAACAAAGCCATTACGCTCCTTGTCAAAAGGAATTGATGCACGCTTTGGATCTGCACTCTTGCTCAGTGCTGTAAGTGCCTGAAAACCTGCAACACCAAGTGGTGTAATAGACGCTTCTGCCCCACCTGCAATAATAACATCATTTGTGCCATTTTGAAGTGCTCTAAAAGCATCTCCAATACAGTGTGTTCCTGAAGCACAAGCTGTTACTACAGTACTACAAATTCCTTTTGCACCTGTGTAGATTGACACGTTGCCAGCTCCCATATTGGTAATTGACATAGGTACAAAAAATGGTGAAACACGTTTTGGTCCTTTTTCAACAAGCTTTCTAACCTCTTGCTCGATTGTCTCAATACCACCGATTCCAGATCCAACAATCACACCTACTCTTGTTGCATCTTCCTCTTCCATATTAATTCCCGAATTTGCCATTGCTTCCATTGCTGCATAAATCGCAAACTGAGAGAACTTATCCAATCTTCTAAGCTCACGCTTTTGAATATATTTCTCTGGGGCAAAATCTTTGACCTCCCCAGCAATACTCACATCAAAGCCTTCTGTTAGTTCAAAGCGTGTAATACGGTCTAATCCACATACACCTTCTTTTAAGTTATTCCAAAAACTCTCTACTGTATTTCCAATAGGGGATACAACCCCTGCACCTGTAATAACAACTCTATTTTTCATTGTGGTCCTCCTACATGGCCATTCCGCCATCTACTCTAATCACTTCACCCGTTACATATGCTGATAAATCACTACCTAAGAATAGTGCCACATTAGCAACTTCTTCTGCTTCACCAAAACGTCCCATTGGTACATTTTTGAGTACACCTTCTCTAATAGTATCTGATAACTTATCAGTCATCGCTGAAACGATAAAGCCTGGTGCGATGGCATTGATTCTCAAATTTTTGCCTGCAAATTCTCTAGCCGCTGCTTTGGTAAATCCAATAACACCTGCTTTTGAAGCTGCATAATTACATTGTCCAACATTTCCACTAAGACCTACTACTGAAGCCATATTAATAATACTTCCACCACGACGCATCATCGCTCTTGAAGCATGCTTTGTACAATTGAATACCCCTTTTAAGTTGACTTCGATGACTTGATCAAATTCTGCCTCTGTCATACGAAGAAGCAACATATCTCTTGTGATCCCAGCATTGTTCACAAAGATATCGATTTGTCCATATGCCCCAACTGCCTCATCTACAAGTTTTTTAGCCTCATCAAATTGAGAAACGTCTGCTTGGATTGCAATTGCCTCTTGACCCATTTCTTTGATTTGTGCGGCTACAGATTCTGCATCTTCTCTGAGCCCTTCAAATGGATAGTTCACAACTACCTTTGCACCTTGCTTCGCATAAGCTAATGCAATCTGTCTTCCAATACCGCTACTACTTCCTGTTACAACTGCAACTTTATCTCTTAGCATGTTTCGCCTCCTAATTCCTCTAATACTTTTTTGAGGGATTCTGTATCCTCTACATTCAACGTTTTTGCGTCTTTTGATATTTTATTAACAAATCCGCATAGCGTTTTCTTCACGCCTATTTCAATAAAAGTATCAAAGCCCTCATCCAGAAGTTTCATAATACTTTCTCTAAATCTCACACCATTCACAATCTGAAGTGGAATGTTCTCTCTTGCTTCATCTGCCTGCATATATGTTGCAGTCACATTACTCACAATCGGTACTGCCACTTGTTTGAACTCAAATTGATCTAATTCACTACTAAGTTTTGTTGCTGCCTCATCCATAAGTGGGCTATGGAACGCACCGCTTACACGAAGTGGCATAATACGTTTTGCACCCGCTTCTTTGAGTCGGAGTGCTGCTTGGTCGATCGCTGACTGTTCTCCCGAGATGACTACCTGCCCTGGGCAGTTGTCATTGGCTAGTGTCACAATAAATCCTTCTTTTGAAACCTGTTCACATACAGCCTCTATAGCTGATGCTTCAAGTCCTATTACAGCCGCCATGCCACCATTTCTTGATTGGGCTGCATCTTCCATATAGCAAGCACGCTTCTCAACAAGTCTAAGCGCTTCTTCAAAGCTCAAAATCCCACTTGCTACCAAAGCACTGTACTCGCCAAGGCTAAAACCAATGACAGCCTCAGCAGTAACCCCCTGTGCTTTTAAAACTTCATATGCTGCCATAGTGGTGGTAAAAAGTGCACTTTGTGTATAACGTGTTTGATTAATAATTCCTTTTGAATCTTCAAAGCAGACTTCCTTCACATCCCAGTCTAACACTTTGGATGCTTGATCGAAGATTTCTCTGCTTTCAGTATAATTTTCATATAAGTCCTTGCCCATTCCTGGATATTGTGCACCTTGCCCCGAAAATAAAAATGCAATTTTCATGTTTACCACCTCTACTTTTCTATTATTTAATGCATCAAAAAATTTAATGATTTGTGTGTTCTACTTTGATTTTCAAAGTACTACTTAAAATTGTACTTTATCTGAAGCACTTGCTATGAGCTCTTTAACTTCTGCCACAAGTTCCTCAATAATTTCTTTTGCTGTTTGCTCTTTGACAATCATCCCTGCAATCTGACCTGACATCACCGCGCCATGGATCACATCACCATCAATAACTGCTTTTTGAAGTGCGCCTTTTCCAAGTTCTTCAATCTCTTCCATTGTCGCACCCTTTTTCTCAAGTTGATCAAAAGTTCTTGTAAGCTTGTTACGAAGCCCTCTTACAGGATGCCCTGTACATCTACCCGTCACTACTGCATCAATATCACTTGCTTTGAGCACGCGATCTTTGTAGTTTTGGTGAACCTGACACTCTTTTGCAACCAAGAATCTCGTACCAATCTGAACACCTTGTGCACCTAACATAAGTGCTGCTGCAAACCCTCTACCATCTGCAATACCACCTGCTGCAATCACAGGAACATCAATTGCATCTGCGACTTGCGGTGTGAGTACCATAGTTGTGAGTTCACCCACATGACCACCAGCTTCGCCACCCTCTACGATAATTGCATCTGCACCACCTTTTGCCATACGCTTTGCAATGGCTACTGAAGGTACTACAGGAATCACTTTAATACCATTTTCTTTCCACACATCCATATATTTTCCAGGGTTGCCTGCACCTGTTGTGACGATGGTAATACCTTCTTCAACAACAATCTGTGCAACTTCATCTGCATGAGGACTAAGGAGCATGATATTGACACCAAATGGCTTGTTCGTAAGCTTCTTACATTCACGAATCTCATTTCTAAGCCATTCTCCTGGTGCATTACCAGCTGCTATAATGCCAAGTCCTCCTGCTTCTGAAACAGCGGCGGCAATAGCATGGTTTGCAATCCATGCCATCCCCCCTTGAAAAATAGGATATTGAATGTGTAGCATTTCACAAATACTATTCATCCATATCACCCCTTAATTAAGCTTGTCTTGCTTCGATGTAGCTTACTGCATCCCCAACAGTTTTGATTGACTCTACATCTTCATTTGAAATACTTACACCAAATTCATCTTCAAGAGCCATAACGATTTCAAAAAGGTCTAATGAATCTGCCTCTAAATCTTCTTTGAAGCTTGCTGTAGCTACTACTTCACTTGCCTCTACACCTAATTTGTCTGCTACGATTTCTTGTAATTTTTCTAAAATCATTTTAAATACCTCCGTTGATTGTTTAAATTAATTTTTTATTTAATCTATGCTAAAAGGCAGTGCCTCTTAGTGTCATGTTACCATTCAATCAGCATGCTTCCCCATGTCAGGCCACCACCAAAACCACAAAGAATCACACGATCTCCTGATTTAAGTTGCTCCTTCACTTCTGCAAGTGCAATTGGGATACTTGCTGCTGACGTATTACCATATTGATGCAAATTCTTATAGAATTTATCTGGATGTACATTAAGTTTCTTCGCAACACTGTCCATGATACGGGCATTGGCCTGATGTAAGATGAAATAATCCACATCCTCCAAAGCACAGTCCGTTCCCTCTAGTACTTTCTCAATACTCTTCGGTACAACAGTCGTTGCAAACTTATAAACCTCTCTGCCATCCATGTACATATATGGTGAGACTGCTTCACTCTGTACAAGACAGTTGTTAACTGCTCTACCAGGTAACGTTAAAACTTTACCCATCTCACCATTGCTTCCACTATAAGTGTTTAATATGTGATTTTTATGATGTTTTGAAAAAATAGCTGCACCTGCGCCATCACCAAAAAGTACACATGTGCCTCTGTCGTTCCAATCCACTGTCTTACTGAGTACTTCTGCACCAATTACAAGTACATGCTCACATGAGCCGACCATAATTGCTTCAGTAGCAAGCCTTGCACCGTATAAAAAGCCACTACAAGCTGCCGCGAGATCAAATGCTGTGGCATTCACCGCGCCAATGAGATGTTGTACTGTGCATGCAGTACTTGGCATCACATAATCGCCTGAGATTGTTGCTACAATAATACGGTCAATACAGCTAGGATCAAGATCTGCATCCTCTAGTGCTACTTTAGCTGCAGCTGCAGCCAGTTCAGCTGTCGTCTCACCTTCCGAGATCGAACGACTTCCTATGCCTGTACGACTTCTAATCCATTCATCCGAGGTGTCCATAAAACGTGCTAAGTCATCATTTGTGATACTTTTCTTTGGAGTAGCTTTACCTACTCCGGTGATCTTTACGCCATTCACATAATCAGTCCTTTCCCGATGTTTTGGAGACACGGTATTTGGCTCTGAAGAAATCACTGACACGCTTAAGTGAATCAATCAAGACTTGGTGATCCTCATTGGCTAATTCTTCAATCATATAGTGAACCATCTCTGCATGAAAGGCTTCATGAATACGATAGGCAAGCTTTCCTTTATGAGAAAGTTCAATCTCTACGAAACGTCTATCATCCTTTGAGCGGTTACGAATCACATATTCTTTTTTCACCAATCTATTAATTGAAGTAGTCAGTGTCCCTACTGTAATTCCAATTTGCTCTGCCACATCAGTCATCGTTCTAGAACTCATTCCGATAGCCTCTAATACATGCATCTCCGTAATGGATAAATCCTTAAATGCACTTTCTTGTAGGGCAGTTTTTTCTACCGTTAAAATCTCATTAAATAGTTCCACCAACAGGGCATTAACTACCTTTACTGTGTTATCCAAATAGTCCGCCTCCCAGGTATATAATGTATATTGAGGTAAATACTTTGATTTTAAAACACTTTGTCTTTCAAAGTAATTTATAGGCTAAGTATAACCAACTCTATTTTAACTGTCAAGCTATAGATTGGGTTAAACTTCCTATATGTTGGTAAAACTTCTATTAGGAGGTGCATTATGGTCAAATTTATCAAAAATGCTTCTATTTCAAATCTCAAAACAAAGCTTACTTTTTTATATGTACTTAATGCGTTAGATATTGTCTTTACTTTTGCATTAGTAAAAACAGGCCTCTTCTATGAAGCCAATAAACTCATGGTACCTGTGATTGGAAATCCTATATACGGGATCCTTCTCAAACTCGTCATTCCTGCATTACTTATCATCTATGTACTCACAGAAATCGACAAGCTCCCCGACCAAAACCTTGGTTTATGCAATATTTGCCTAAATATTGTGCTAGGTGTCTACGCAGTTATTACGCTACTCCATGTCTTTTATAGCTTTTTTTATTGCTTTTTAGTACGCTTTTATCCTTATTAAACCAGTTTTTTCGCTTTTTCCATTATCAACATTTTACTTTTAGCGTTTTTTTTATTATCATAAGTAAGTATGATTGAGTTAATAACGGTAAAAGGAGAACATATATGAGCGTACTTACAGTCAAAAATGTCACTCACGGATTTGGATCTCGTAGCATCTTAGAGGATGTTTCATTTAGACTTTTAAAGGGTGAACACGTTGCTCTTGTAGGAGCAAATGGAGAAGGAAAGTCTACTTTCCTAAATATTATCACAGGTAAATTAATGCCAGATGAAGGAACTGTAGAATGGTCAAACCGCGTGACTGCAGGTTACCTTGATCAGCATTCTGCGCTAACACCTGGCACAACAATCAGAGATAACCTTCGTCTTGCCTTTGACGACTTATTTGCACTTGAGCAAGAGATGCTTGGGGCATATGACAAAATGGGCGAAGCAACTGATGAAGAAGTTACAAAACTTATGGAAGATGCAGCTGAAATCCAAAATATCTTAGATAGTAGTGGTTTCTATATTATTGATTCAAAAATTGACGAGGTAGCTCAAGGTCTTGGTCTTTCAGATATCGGTCTTGATAAAAAAGTAGACGAGCTCAGTGGTGGGCAACGTACCAAAGTACTTCTTACAAAGCTTTTACTTCAAAATCCAACGATCCTCATCTTAGATGAGCCGACTAACTACCTTGACGTCAACCACATTGAATGGTTAAAGCGTTACTTACAAAACTATGAAAATGCCTTCATCCTTGTATCACATGATGTGCCTTTCATCAATGATGTATGTAACCTCATCTACCATGTAGAAAACTGTGAACTCACACGTTACGTAGGTAACTACGATGACTTCGTAAGACTTTACGAACTCAAAAAACGTCAACATGAAAAAGCTTACGAAAAGCAACAAAAAGAAATCGAAAAACTTGAAGACTTTATTGCACGTAATAAAGCACGTGTGGCAACAACAGGGATGGCAAAGAGCCGTATGAAACAACTTGATAAGATGGATATCATTGAGAAAGCTCAAGAAAAACCAAAGCCAATCTTTAACTTCAAGTTCTCGAAAGCACCTAGCCGCTTCCTCATCGAAGCAAAAGACCTTGTAATCGGATATGATGAGCCTCTTACTTGCCCACTCAACTTCCAAGTAGAGCGTGGCAAGAAGATCGCTATCTGTGGTGTGAATGGTCTTGGTAAATCGACACTCCTCAAAACATTACTCGGTGTATTAAATCCAATCGCTGGATCTATCGAATTTGGTGAGAATGTAGACTATGGCTATTTTGCTCAAGAAGATTCTCGCGATAACAACAACACAGCGCTTGATGAGATGTGGAATGCTTACCCTGCACTTACAAACCATGAAGTACGTTCTGAGCTTGCTAAATGTGGTCTAACCACAGAGCATATCACAAGCCCTATGAAAGTATTATCAGGTGGTGAAAATGCTAAAGTACGTCTTTGTAAGATTCTTCACGAAGAGCTTAACCTACTCGTACTCGATGAGCCAACTAACCACTTAGACGTTGAAGCCAAAGATGAATTAGAAAAGGCCCTTCGTGAATTTAGAGGAACAGTGATCCTTGTATGCCACGAACCTTACTTCTATGAAAGTTTCATCACAGATGTATGGAACGTTGAAGACTGGACAACAAAAGTTATCTAAAAAAACTGATGGTAAGCTTAACAGCTTCCTATCAAAAAAGAGTCTGTTTATAAAACAGACTCTTTTTTATTTCTCTTTAATTCATCTTTTGCTTAAGTGTTGCTCCTACAAAATCTACAAAGAGCGGATGTGGTGCATTCGGCCT
Organism: Cellulosilyticaceae bacterium; assembly: GCA_051650265.1. GTDB lineage: Bacteria > Bacillota > Clostridia > Lachnospirales > Cellulosilyticaceae > JBOFEH01. The sequence continues at coordinate 25,065 of JBOFIR010000024.1, read as the reverse complement.
AGATAAGAACTCTGGATGGAACTGTACGCCTACAAACCAAGGATGATCTTTGACTTCTACAATTTCAACAAGTCTACTATCTGGGGATTTCCCTGCAATCACCAAACCTTTATCCTGAAGAAGCTGTCTATATTCATTATTGAATTCATAGCGGTGACGATGTCTCTCCTCAATATGGTGTTCCTTATAAGCCTCATAGGAATAAGTATTGGCTTCAATTTGGCAAGGATAAGCCCCAAGCCTCATTGTCCCCCCCATATCTTTAATATTCTTTTGATCTGCCATCAAATCAATAACAGGGTATGGCGTATTTGCCATCAGTTCCGAGCTATGGGCACGTTCAAGTCCAGCTACATGTCTCGCATATTCAATAACTGCACATTGCATGCCTAAGCAAATTCCAAAGAACGGTACCTTATGTTCCCTTGCATAACGCGTCGCTTCGATCTTGCCTTCTACCCCACGGTCACCAAAACCTCCTGGCACCAAAATACCATCAGCCCCTTCTAGTAGTTCTCCAACACTGTGTTCATCTACTTGCTCTGCATTGATCCAGCGCATCTTAATTTTGGTTGCATGAGCTATACCTGCATGATGTAGTGCTTCTACAATGGAAATATAGGCATCATGTAGCTCAACATATTTGCCTACAAGAGCAATCTCCACTTCATGCTCCGGTGCCTTTTCCCTTTCCACCATACGTTTCCACTGAGCAAGATCTGGTGCGTCACATTGAAGATGTAGCTTACGACATACAATCTTAGCAAGTCCAGCTTTCTCAAGCATAAGTGGTACTTCATAAAGTGTGTCTGCATCAAGATTAGGTACAACACAATCCTTTTCTACATTGCAAAAAAGTGCAATCTTATATTTTGTCTCATCCGATAGATCATACTCACTACGGCATACAATAATATCGGGTTGGATCCCTATTGATAGCAATTCTTTGACAGAGTGCTGCGTTGGCTTGGTCTTGATTTCACCTGACTTTCCGAGGTAAGGAATGAGTGTCACATGAATATACAGTATATTTTCTCTTCCTACATCCGTTGCAACTTGTCTAATGGCCTCCAAAAAAGGGAGACTTTCTATATCTCCTACTGTTCCACCAATCTCTGTAATGACCACATCTGAGGTCTCACCTGTCTTCCCCACACGATAAACCCATTCTTTGATCATATTTGTAATATGTGGAATGACCTGCACAGTCGCACCAAGATAGTCCCCTTTTCTTTCTTTATTCATCACTGACCAATACACTTTACCAGTTGTCACATTACTATATTTGCTAAGTTTCTCGTCTATAAAGCGCTCATAATGTCCTAAGTCTAAATCTGTTTCCGCACCATCATGGGTTACAAATACCTCTCCATGTTGATAAGGGCTCATGGTTCCAGGGTCTATATTAATATATGGATCGAATTTTTGAATGGTAACCTTCATACCTCTTGCTTTTAATAATCTTCCCAAGGATGCTGCAGTGATTCCTTTACCTAACCCTGAAACAACCCCACCTGTGACAAATATATACTTCGTGGACATTTTCCTCACCTCATTAAATTTAATCAATTAACTGTAGTATGTGAACGTATATTCCAATTCATGTAGTCAGGTCCTATTTAGCAAAATTTACTCTTCTAGTAACTATGTATAAGGCTTTTAACCGTTTCTATCCAATAAAAAAGAGATACGCCTAACCCTCTTCTTTCTTAGTGCGTATCTCTTGTGTCATCAGTTATGATTTTAGGATATTCAATTTTTTGAGTGCATCTAATTGCGCTGTATGTGCTTTAGTCATTCCACCTACTACATGGATCTGGTCTCTTAATACTTTAAGTTCGCTTTGTACTTGACCAAGACTATGCGCCATATTGGTAACTGCTAAGATATTTTTCGTCATATGGTCAAACTTTTCATAATCATCTTTAGCAAGCTTTTGAAAAGAAGTAATCTGCGCCGCTACTGCATCAATTTGTCCACTTACAGAAAGCGTCAATTCGCGGTCTTCTTTGGCACTCATTACCATCGTTTCAATCTCTTTTTCTACTTTAGAGATCCCTGCAGTTGTTGCTTCTACCTCTTCATTGGTACGGAGCGAAGCTTCTTGGAAGGCATGAACAAACTGCGTCATATCCTCCAAAAGTACTTTGGTACCATCTGATAACTTACGAATTTCTTCCGCCACTACCGCAAAGCCTCTCCCTGCATCACCTGCTCTTGCCGCTTCAATTGAAGCATTAAGTGCGAGTAGATTGGTCTGCTCTGCTATAGCTGAAATGCCTGCCATATTATCTGATACGTTTTTTGCCGCATCAATAAATGTACCGACTTGTTGCTTCATCGTTCCAGAATTAACTTCCATATTCCGGATATCTTGGAGGATACCATCTAAGAGTTTTTCATTGCCTATCACTTTATCTGAGGACTTTTTGACTTGACCTAGCACACCTTGAAGCGCCTCATGAATCGTCATATAATGCTGCTTCAGCTCATCTTGAATCCCCTTAACTGCAGTCACTATATGATCTAACTCACCTGCGATATGATCTACCTTACGCAGCTCTTCTCCTACTTTATGCTCTTTTTGCACTACAGTTTCTTCAATAGCAGAAAGTTCGCTGAGCATTGCATCTTGCTTGGTAGCTACTTCATATACCACTTGTTTGATTTGGATAAGTTCTTCCACTGTTTCTGCTTGTAGTAAAGCATTTTTTTGCCCTTCTATAGTACTGAGCAACCTATCGAACTCTCCCGCAGCAAGTTGTTTCATCATCTCTAGATTTTGTCTCTTATTAAACATCGTATTCCCCCGCAATAGTCTATTTTATTTATACTTACGGATCTGCTGCATTACTTTTTCGATACCACTTGCACTTTGTCCTGCTCTCATCCCTTGTACATAACACTCTCTATTAACATAGACATTCTTGAGCTCACTTACCAGTGTCTGTACTGTTAGGTTCTCCTCTTCTAATATCTCAGCATAGCCTGAGGCTTTCATAGAATTGGCATTAAGAATTTGGTCACCACGACTCGCTTGTTGTGATAATGGTACCAATAAACTTGGAATACGTAGTGCAACAATCTCAGCGAGGGCATTGGCCCCTGCACGTGAGAGCATGACATCTGCTGCTGCAAATAAATGTGGAAGCTCTTCTCCTGCATATTCAAGTTGATAATAGCCCTCTACGCTTGTGAGGCTTGCTTCTACATTGCCTTTACCACAAATATGGATGATATTGAAATCTGGTGTAAGCTGCTCTAGTGCCTCTCTTAATACAGTATTCACCTTTACAGATCCAAGGCTTCCGCCCATCATTAGTAGTATCGGCTTATCCGCCTTAAACTTACAGAGCAGGGCTGCCTTATTTTTATCACCTTTAAAGAGTTCATCACGGATAGGCGTCCCTGTAAGGACACCTTTTGCACCTACATATTTAAGTGTCTCTGGGAAGTTAACACAGATAGTTTTTGCACCTTTTGACGCAATTTTGTTGGCAAGCCCTGGTGTAATATCTGACTCATGGATAATAACAGGAATGCCTAAGAACTTTGCAGCTAGTACAACAGGTACTGTTACAAATCCTCCTTTAGAAAATACAACTTGTGGTGCAAGCTTCTTAAGTAGTAAATAGGCTTCAAAAAGTCCTTTAACTACCTTAAAAGGGTCTTTCATATTCTCTACTGATAAATAGCGTCTTAATTTTCCTGATGAGATCCCATAATAAGGTACATTCACTTCATTAATAAGCTGTTTTTCTATCCCATTGTGGCTTCCTATATACCTGATATCCCAACCCTCTTCTTTTAGTTTTGGTATCAATGCAATATTAGGTGTTACGTGACCTGCTGTCCCTCCACCTGTCATAACGATTGTTTTCACGCCTTTTGCCTCCTTAATGATCTGCTGATTTGGGCAGCTTCTGCACCTTCACTTTTCATATCTATTCAAAAGTATGTCATATTATTTTTGTTTTCTTCAGAACAGTCTTTCTTTATTAATCTCTATTTATCATACTACTCGCTCCTTTGATTAGTCAACTAGCCTCAAGGTATTCCTATGATTTAAGAGAAATTTCATTTAAAGATGGATTATCATTTGTTTTTAAGGCAATACTTAGAAACAAATGGTTCATTGATTTTGACATTAATCTGTGATAAAGTCTTATGTATATTTGAATAAGAAAGGAGCCCTTACATATGTGCGGTTTTTGCGGCTTTTTAGATACACAATTAGAAGATAAAAAAACGATCCTTTCTACTATGATGGACCAAATTATCCATCGTGGTCCTGATAGTGACGGACAATTTATAGATGACACTGCAGCACTTGGCTTCCGTAGGCTCAGTATCATTGATATTGCTGAGGGCGCTCAGCCTCTTTATAATTCAGATCAAACTCTTGTTTTGACGTTCAATGGGGAAATCTACAACTATCAATCTATTCGTGAGGACTTAATCTCAAAAGGCTATGTATTCAAGACACATACAGACTCTGAGGTTCTTGTTCACGGATATGATGAATACGGTACAGACCTTCTTTCAAAACTCCGTGGGATGTTTGCCTTCGTTATTTGGGATCGCAAATCACAAACTTTATTTGGTGCAAGAGACTTCTTCGGAATCAAACCATTCTACTATCATCATGATGGTGGTCGTTTTGTATATGGTTCTGAGATCAAGTCTATTCTTAAGCATCCTTCTGTAAAGCGTGAGCTTAATACAGAAGCACTAGAGCACTACTTAACATTCCAATACTCACCTATGAAAGAAACTTTCTTCAAAGGTATTTTCAAATTACCACCTGCACACTACTTCACTTTCAAAGATGGCCAATTAGATATAAAAAGATATTGGGAACCTGTCTTTACAGAGACAGATGGAACTCTTGATGAATATGTGAATCTGATTGATAAAACAATGAAAGAATCTATTGAAACACACAAGATCAGTGATGTTGAAGTAGGTTGCTTCTTATCTAGTGGTGTGGACTCAAGCTATGTTGCTTGCTGCTTCAACGGCGATAAGACTTTCACTGTTGGCTTTGACAACGAAAAATATAATGAGATCAGTTATGCAAAAGAACTTTCTAAAGAAATCGGTATTGATAACTATAGCAAAGTGATTACACCTGAGGAATACTGGAATGTCCTTCCAAAAGTACAACGTTTCATGGACGAGCCTTTAGCCGATCCTGCTGCTGTTGCACTCTACTTTGTAAGTGAACTTGCTAGCCAACACGTAAAAGTTGTTCTCTCTGGAGAAGGTGCAGATGAGCTCTTTGGTGGTTACAACATCTACAAAGAACCAATTGATAATGAAGGCTACCGCAAACTCCCACAGGGACTTCGTGTACTTCTTTCAAAAATTGCTTCTCGCCTTCCATTTGGCTTCAAAGGCAAGAACTTCCTCATCCGTGGTGGCAAGACAATCGAAGAACGTTTCATCGGAAATGCTTACATGTTCTCACCAAAAGAGCGTAAAGCACTTCTCAAAGTGAAAACACCTGCTGCTGATCCTACTGTACTCACTCAGCCTTTCTACGAAAAAGTAAAAGGTCAACACGATGTGAGCAAGATGCAATATCTTGATATGCATATGTGGTTAGCGGGAGATATCCTTCTCAAAGCTGATAAGATGAGTATGGCGCATTCACTTGAACTTCGCGTACCATTCCTTGACAAAGAAGTTTGTAAAGTAGCTATGAGTATCCCTGTAAAATATAAAGTTAATAAAGAAAATACAAAGTATGCAATGCGTCTTGCTGCAAAACGCAATATGCCTGAAGCAACTGCAAACAAGAAAAAACTCGGTTTCCCAGTGCCTACACGTGTATGGCTCAAAGAAGACCGTTATTACAATATTGTAAAAGAATACTTTACAAGCGATACTGCAAAACAATACTTCAATCATGAAATGCTTGTTGCATTGTTAGACGATCATCGCTCAGGTAAAGCAGACAATAGCCGTAAAATCTGGACTGTATTTATGTTCTTAGTATGGCATAGTCAATATTTCAACGCATAAAAGCGGGCTTATAGCCCGCTTTTTTTATAGTAAACTTTTATGTTTGATTTCTTATTTAACGTACGACTTTAGTTCTTCTGCTACTTTCTCAAGCTCTGCTAAAGTCATATCTTGTTGCATTGTTGTGTTTAAGACGATATCATCTCCCTTATATCTTGGGATAAGATGCAAATGGAAGTGGAATACACTTTGTCCTGCTGCTGCACCATTATTTTGTACGATATTGATACCATCTACTTGAAAGGCTTCACTTAGAGTATTTGCCATCTTTTTGGCTAAACCATAAATCTTAGTACTTACTTCTTCTGACATATCCCATATGTTTACATGATGTGATTTAGGAAGGATTAACATATGTCCTTTACTAGCTGGAAAACGGTCTAAAATCACTTTAAAAATTTCATCTTCATAAATTGTGAAAGATGGGATTTCACCTTCAATAATCTTACAAAAAATACAGTCACTCATTTTAATTCTCCTTTATCTTTGGCATAACATTTTGATTAATTGTCCTTCATACAGTTGTTCTTCTACAAGAATACTTTGAAGCATCTTATAGGTCTTAAAATCATCTACTCCTTGAACAGTCTGATTTAACAATTGGATGTTTCTAGTCACATCATCTAATCTTACTTCGAGCTCATCCACAACATATCTCTTCATCTGGATATTTCTTTTATTTTCCTCAGGCTCTACTACTTTTCCTAAGTAATTTTTACAAACATCCCCTATAATACGTTCATGTTTAAGTTGCATCTGAACCCTTTCATCTAACCATTTTCTATATAATGGCTTTGGCAAATATCGAATGAGCGCTTCTTCACATCTCCTTTGGCTCTGTTTGTCCTTTAATAACTCGTTTAATACATCATACATCGTGTCTTGAAAGTTCACAGCAAATTTCCCCCCCTTATATTCGTTTATAGTATCTATATATATGTGAGGAAATTTTGTTTTATTCATACAAGCCTATGCACTTTTAAAGACTTGATCAATCTTTGATAAATAGATGAAGTTCCCTTTGACTTTTATTCTACCTAGCATAAATGCTTTTTGATAGGTCATCTCACCACTCAAAATACTACTCAAAATGCGATCTGTCGTCACAATTTCTAAAGTAGCATTTTCACTCTTACCTTCTTGATAGATACAATCACCATCTTGAATAGTGAGTAACCCCTCTTCTGCTGTATCTGTAACCGTAAACTGCACACTAAAATCTAAAACTTTGTCATGTTTGGCTACAAAATAATGCGGAAGTCCTTGAAGCTTCTTAGTTATGACGCGACTACTCTCAGTTTGTGGTCTCTGATAACCAGGTTTTTGATACTGAATAAATTGCTCCTCCTCGGGTTTTTGCATCTGACCCTTTAGAAGTGCTGTGAGTTCCCTGATATTTTGTTCTTCCGTAGAAAGATCTATATGATTGACCTTTGGTTGTTCTTGGGTTGGTGTAAAATGTTCTAAAAACATACGACGCTCATTTGAAACCAATGGTACACGTGCTTGTTTGATCATACGGTAGAAGCCCTCAATGCTTCTTTCCAAAGAAACGATAGCTTCTTCAAATTGATTGTTCTGATTGAGGCAGATCTTACCCCCATCTACACCTCCAAGGAGCTCCCAGTGACTTAGGATCTCATTGGCACACTTCACTTCACCCGTCCAATTCGTATAAGTCACTACAAATAAGGGCTGCCCCTTAATACTTTGATGCCACAAGCCCATATGGTCAAAAAAGGTCTGCATGGCACCATGCATCCCACCTATATTGACCTGACTACACACCACGACCCCTTTGCATTCACTGAGCTTTTGGGATAAGTTTGCCATCTGCGTTTCTGTCTGCCCCCTAAAATAAGGCAGTTGTAAGAGATCAAATTCTTCTACCTCTACATCTAACTCACCTAAAACTTTTTGAATATGTATTGCGACTTGTTCAAAAATCTCCCCTGAACAATTTGCAACTAAAAGTAATATTTTCATTGTTCTTGTTCCTTTCGTACTTGTGACCCACTCATATATGTATTAAACAAGTAATGAAGATCTTGTCCACTTTCTTCTAATAGAAGCTTGATAAAACTCTGTGAGTTTAATACCTTGAAAGCATTTTGCTTGTAGTAAAGTTTCAATAAACGATTCCACTCTTCTGCACCTAAGATTTCCTCAATCTCATAAAATACTTCCAAATGATCTAGTCGCTCTTTTTCCCATCGACTGAGTGTGCTGTATTTTTCTCTAGATACACTCAAATACCGCTTCATCCCCTCAAGACTTGTGGTGCCACGCTTTGCAATATATACCTGTAAGCCCGTATTCAACCATGCATCTTTCTTTGGGTGATGTTGTAATATACGTGAAATCCATTGTCTACCTACACCCTCATAGAGACGTTCATAGTGTACTGTAGCCATATTCAAATCTGTGATCAACATTCCTGAATAGGATTGATCTTCTATTAGACCATCATAGTCAATGATCTTAAATTTTTCATAAGGATAGCGCCCTAGCATTGACCCATAATAATTGAAAACTTCATTAAGTCTTGCACCAATTACTGCAACATCTAATCTACGATGTGTGTAGATATGTACAGTGGTGCCAATATTGGTATTGATCACATATTCGTTGAATTTATTGCCATAGTAAACGCCAAAGTCTCTGGCTTTCTTGGCTTCATACACATACTTTTGTGTCCCGTCTTCTAACTCTTGATCCTCTATCAATGTCCCTGTGGCTAATGGCATCGGGCCTTCCTCAACAAGTAAAGTAACTTTGTAATCCCCAATCTCTGAGTAAGTTTGATCTAATGCTTCATAGTCTTTGGTTTGATCCCAACTAAAGACCTCACTAAAGACACCCATCTGAGGTAGTATATTTCCTTGCCATTCTACATAGTTTGGAAAATTACGTTCACCGCTCATCTGTGGCAACTTACCATGGAATGCTAGGGAAATCGTCACTTCCTGATCTTGTACTATATCTTGATTCAATTGGATCCAAAGTTCTGTGATATCTTGATTAAAAGCTACCTTCTCTCCATTTACCATTACATCCGTGACATAGATATTCCCATAGTATTCCAAAGTCTTTGATTCTTCCTCCTTGAGGCACTGCTCCTCATAGTCTCTTGAGAAACGATTGAGTGCTAGTTTGATGAGGATTTTATTTGTAGATGTCTTATATTCATGGACATATTTGATCGTCTCAATCCCTGAAAAATAACCGTCTGACATCAGTTCAATCTCACTGTTGTATTTGTTGTACTCCCTAATAGCCTCTGTACCTTCTGCAGCTATGCTTGTACGCAGTAGTGTTGTATCTGTAACTGTTGTGATCACTTTTTTATCTATTGTTTTATGTTTGACCCCTATGAGCCCAATAACTGCTAAACAACTGATCACACAAAAACATATCGCTGTTGCTTTGGCATAATGCTTTCCTCTCATGTGCAAACACCCCTATAATTGATATCATGAAACCTTATTCCTTATTGTCATTATATCTAATTATATCCTGTATTTAAAGAAATTGTTATACATTTTACCAAATTGTTCTAATTAATATAATTTACCACTTCTTGTAAATAAAATCCTTTGATCTCTGACAACTCCCAATAAACAAAGAAAATCCGCTTTTTCAGTGTAATTTGAAGGACATCACCTGGCTTGAAATACGCCAGTAGGTGTGGGGCAAAAAGTACCCTAAAATATTTATCTGTATCGAATTTGTGTAAGGAAATATAACCATCTTTGTGCACTTCATCTACTCTAAACCAACCTGTTTCATAAAGGCTCATATTATCTTTCTTTGTTTGCTTGCTCTTGTACTCTTTGTATGTGGCAAGGTCGATCGTCAACGGCTTGGTGGCAATAACCGGATCACCTACCAATTCATTAATCATGCGCCTAGCTTTGTAGAGCCTCATATACTCTTTGCCATACTGCTCCAATATAAGAGGTACTTCTAAAGTCTCCTCCTGAGCTTGTCCATTCCAAATATAAGTACTTATATCTTGTAGGGTATAGACAATATTATACGCCTCAATTTCAGTTAAGTATTTTTTTACTTTAGGAATCCAATAAACTAGAAAATGCTCTGCTGTATCTGATGTAAGTAAGGTCTTTGCTTTCCTATATTCATTCTGTTCAAGAAATTTTGCAAACAGATCAATCCCTTGCTTTTGTAATTCATAGACATAAGGATTTTTTTTAATATATTCACCGTATTGTTTTACCCAGGACAGTAAATCCATCTAGATCCTCCTAAATTTGTTTTTGTTTTAGTGTATACAAAAATAGGAAGATTTATACATAAAAAAAAGACCACTCGCGTGGCCAAGGACAGGATTGATATAAGTTAAATCAATTGTACACATAGATGTGAATAATTCATCCACAACTATATCCACAATCATTCTAACATCTCTTGTCCATATATGTCAATATTTTCTTTATATTTTACTTATTTTGTATTGTTTTTTCTCTTTTTCTATAATTAAATCCTTTTAATCCACAATTTGTTGATAAGATTTCTTTTATACACATATTCTATTAACATTTAATCCACAATTTACACAGGTCTCTGTGAATAATCTATTACGTCATAAAATAACGTACCAAAAACATACCAATTGTTCCTGGGATGCCAAACACAACTGCTATTAAAATATGTACAAAATTCCACTCCAAAAGATACGCTGAGGGTACAATCATATTGCCTAACCACATCACTAATATACCAAATACGCCTCTTGTAACAAATTTCAACACATACTCTTCCCATATGGTATAGATAAGTAGCACCATGCAGATCCCTAGCCCACTCAAAATTGCAGGATGAATCCCAAACATACAATCCCCCCTCCATTTGTACTTCTCTAACTAATGTACGCAAGGAGGGGGGATCTCATGCTTAATATTTACTTGACCTTTGCATAATAGATTTGCTTCAGTTTCCTGAGTAAATAACCATGCTTGATCTCATTTGCTTTGTAATAGTAGGTATAATATTCTAAAAGCTCTGGATCAGTCGTTCCAGAAAAGTTATTCATCGTTGCAGCCATCTCATTTTGTACCAAGTTGACCTCTCTTGCCAAAATGTCTGCTTCTTCTTTTTGCTTTTGTAATTGTTCACGATAAGCTTTTTTTTTCATCGTTTCTCCTCCTCACTATAGGGGGAGTATCTCCTATTTATACACCTATCTATACATTTATCTTCTAATCTTTTTTTGATAGATTCTTTCAATATAAACACTTACCAAAGCTGCAATAGGTACTGAGATAATCATGCCAATCCCACCGAAGTAGCTTCCACCTATCAACACTGACATCAAAATCCATACCGGAGCAACACCAACACTCTCTCCTACAATCTTTGGTTGTATGATGTTTCCATCTATTTGTTGATAGATAATGAGTAATACAAATCCTAATACACCAATCTGCACACTTTGGAAAATACCCAATACAAGTGCGAGAAGTGCACCAATCAGTGGTCCTACATACGGGATTACATTGGTTATACCCGCTACAACACCCACTAGTACTGCAAAAGGATGTTTGATTAGGAGCATCAGCACTGAAGAAATAATCCCTACTACTGTCGATGCAAAGATTGTACCGACCAAAAATTTACCAACTACATCATCTAAGTCCTTTAAGAATCCTTTGATATGATGCAATGTGCTCTCTTTAAATATAATGGTAAAGAACTTATTAAGTGCTGCAAAGATCTTTTCTTTGTCTTTTAAGAAGTAGAACGTTAAGATAACAGTCACCACAAAATCTACAACAAAGGAACTAATACTGCCAATAGCTGCCGTGAGTGAACTCACAAGCAGTTGCAATCCTGTACCTAATGCAGATTTCATCATCTCAATAGAGCGATCCCACACAAGGTTCCAATCAATCTGGAATGTCCCGACAAAATTAGTAAGTTGATTAAGCCATACACTGACACGCTCACTAAATGCTGGTAATCCATGAATAAGACTTTCAATATTTTCAATCAGTGGCGGAAAGATAAATAGAATCATGAGTTTGATCAAGTAGATGACAATAAATAGCACAATGACAATACTCAATACTCTTGTTGTTCCATAACCTCTTGCACCTAATTCTTTTTTTGCTAGTTTCTCATACCCTTTGATCAAGAGTTTTTGTATCCCTCGTACAGGATAATACAAGAGATATGCTAGAGCGAATGCCCACAATATAGGTGAGATCACATCTACGAAGTGTGCTATTACATTGCCTATACTACCCAAAACAAACGTACCGTTTTGTACCAGTTGATAAGTGATAAAAAGTAGTGTCCCGACAAAAACCCAAAAAGCACCTCTTCTGATCTCCTCTCTATATTTTTTCATATGTTCCATATTCTTTTTCCTTTCTTTACTATCCTATTGGATGATTTGGTCTTTGTATTCTATCATACATCATGCGTATAGATATTTTATTAAGTTCTACATAATAAAACAAGCTAGAGTATAGTCTACCACACTCCAGCCTGTTTTATTATCTTTGTAGTAATTGAAGTACTTGTTGTGGAATCTGATTAGCCTGTGCCAACATAGAATTTGCTGCTTGAGCAAGCACATTCTGTTGTGTAAAAGTTGCCATTTCCTGTGCCATATCTGCATCTTGTATACGTGACATAGAAGATGTAAGATTCTCTTCACTGACAGAGAGATTATTCACAGTATGCTCTAGACGATTCTGAGAAGCACCTAATAATGATCGCTGTCTTGATATTGCCTCTATTGCATTATCTACTGTTGTAATCGCAGTATCTGCATCCACTTGAGTACCCACACTAAGTGTATTGATCCCTAGCTCTGTTGTATCCATTTGAGCAATACCAATCGTCATATTTTGATTTGCATTAGCTCCAATTTGCAATGTAATATTGGTATCTCCTGGTCCACTAAACAAAGACATCTCGTTGAACTGTGTTCTTTCAGAGATCCCATCAATCTCTTCTATTAAAGCATTGATTTCTTCCTGAATTTTTTCACGATCTTCATCTGAACTTGTACCATTGGCTGCTTGTACAGATAGCTCCCTCATACGCCCAAGCATGGCATGCACTTCATTGAGTGCTCCCTCTGCAGTTTGTACCAAAGATATTCCATCCATGGCATTACGATTGGCCTGTCTTAGCCCCTTTACCTGTGCATCCATCTTATTTGCAATAGCAAGGCCAGCTGCATCGTCTGCTGCACTATTAATACGTAATCCAGAAGATAAGCGTTCCATAGCTTTAGCTGTTTTGTTATTTACTTTTTCCAATTGATTAAGCGTATTGAGCGCTGGTATATTATGATTGATTCTCACACCTTCACATCCTTTTATTTAATTTATGCTTTAAAGCCCCTTTGGCTATTTCCAACCACGAGTTCACTCAGATATCCCTTTCCATAAGTCATTCCCACGTAGATATTTTCGGCATTATTCATCACAGGTAGTGCATCTACCTGCTGATTCATTAGCTGTGCATACCCCTCATAAATGGTACGCATCAGACGCCTCACCTCATCTAATTTATCGTCTTTTTCCAGCTCATTAATAAGAATATTTTGGATATAGATATACATCTGAAAAAGTTCTTTTGCGATCTGTTCCTCAAAGTTTAGACTTTCTACAAGCTGAAGGAGTACTTCTCGGCCATGAGCAATACGCTTCTTTCTGACCTCTCCCCTACAGGCTAATGCTTGCTCTATGTCTTCTAAGAACAGCTCATAAGTCAGGCAAAGTAATTCTATTTGGGATGCATGTGCTATCGTTGCTGCTGTCATCATACAGTTTCATCCTCTTCTTCTTGATTTTTATCTACAATCTCAAAATAACCAACAAACTGCTCCACCACACGTAAGATTTTTTCATCTACTTTCTTAGGCTCTTCTTTCATCAGCTCACCTCTTTATACCATAGCTTCAAATTCACTATCACCGCGTCTAGGCATCGGATCCACTACAGTTGCTTTCTTGGCATCTGTTTGGTAATTCCCTTCCAATAAGACATAACCTATTTGTTCGAGTAGTGCCTTCAGTTTATGATCTTGCCCCCGTAGTTCCTGGGTTGCTTTTTTGTTTTGGCCAAATACCTCATATTTCATTTCTTGATCAGTGATCTCCAAGTAAGCATTCACTTCACCTAGGCGCTTCGTGTCATAGCTGATCGCAATCTTGATGCGTCCTGGATCTTCAGCTTTCTTATGTGCATTCTCTTTGATGTAGAGTTGTACCATCTTGCGTTCACCCTCTATGATAAAAGGAATTTGATAAAGGCCTTCCTTATCCATCAACTGCTTTTGAAGGGTGATCAACTCTTCAAATTGCTTGTGTTGCTTATAATTGGTCAAGTCACCAGATGCCATTGCTGTTTCCTTAGCATCCTTGGCTTCTTGGTATACCTCATCCATCTGCTTCTCATGCGATTCCAAATCCTTCGGAAAAGCTTTGGCTTCCTTCTGCTCAGCAATTAAAAACTTTTGATAAAGCTCCGGATCATCTATCAAACGTTGCATCCAGTAGATATGATTTAATGTCACAGGTACCTGATGCTTTTCCAAAGTTTGAATCACTTCTGGACCTACTTTCTTTGCTACGGCCATCTTCTCCTTAAAGCTTTCTGGTAAAGTATCTATTCCCTTGAATCCTTCTAGTTTTGTCTTCAATTCTTTCTTTAAGAAAGGATAGATCCTTTGACTAAGCTGTGCATAATCTGCCACCTCTTCATCATTCTCTAGCGGAATCTGTAGCTGCTCTAATACTTTAAGATAATCAACCACATGGGTTTGCTGATCTTTTGCTTCTTCCATCATGATCCTTGCTGTTTTTTTGGTATACTTCACTTCTTCTAGCATCCCAAATGTATCATCCACCTGCACTGCAACATGTTCTTCCTTCTGTGAATACCTAAGTGCTTCTTCTAACCTTGCCATAGTAAGTGGCAACTGATTTTTGTACAAATAGCCTGCTACCTCAAACTTATGTGCTTCTACCCCTGCTAAGATCCGATATGCACCTACCAAGCTTTGCTTTTGATTCGCATCTATTTTACCCTTGGATTCTAGCGCATAGATGGCCTCTCCTAAACTCTCTTTGAGTTTCGGCAAGCGCTCAGCTGCTAGACTCTCCATCAAGCTACCTATAGATGCTTCATAAGGATTCATCCCTTCTTTAATAAAGCTAGCAATTCGAGCCGGTGTCATTTCTTCCAGAAATGTATTCATTTGCAATACAACAGGCTTCATAGCATCTAGGTTTTCTTTGGTGAGTGGCAATTCTTGCAAAATCAGTGCTTTTGCTGCATCTATTTGTTCAGGTGTTACCGTCACATCATGTGTTTCCAAAAAGGCCTCAATCTGACCTTCTACACGTCCAATTGTCTCGCCGAACCGCTTCTCAGGCTCAAGCGCCTGTTCCTCATAAGCGATTACAGCCTGATGAACTTGCTCTACCGTCACAGCCTCATCTTCATGCTGCATCTTGATTCCTATTGCTTTTTGACGCCCCATTGCCACCACTGCATCTATTACCTGTACCACCTGGGCTTTATTTTCAGGTGTTATCGGCACTTCTGCAGCCTTTAGTCCCCCCTCTGCTTGTACTTCTACAGTCTCTGTCAGTGCCTTTGCTACCTCTGAAAGCTGCGTACTTTCTAAAGGCATTTTTTCACTTATCTTCTGAGCTGTCTCTACATTGAGCTTCGCTCGAATCTCTTTGACTTGTTCCTTGATCATATCTGGCTGATCTTGTGGTGACACAGGTGACTCTTGGCTCACTTTGGCATGCTGCTGCGTACCTAGTGCTTTCTCTGTATTCTTATGAAGGGTCTCTCTCAGATTGCCAATGGTGACATCCTTTCCTTCTCCAATCACCTGTCCTATTGTCTGATCATCTACTTTTTTGAGATCATCTATGATATCTTGAATATCCTTGTCTGTATAAAGGATTTTCTCATCTTCTAGCAAAGGGGTTGTTTCCTCAAGTTTTTTCTGATCTGTCTCATATTGCTCTAGTCCATTGACTGCTGTTTCTAGGTTTTGGATCTTGGTCACATGAGATGGCGTAACTTCCAGCCCCAATCCAAGCAATTTTTCAACTGCTTGCATATTCCCCTGCGAAGCATCTAGCCCATTCATTCCTAAGATGCCTTGCATCTGCGGTTTACTATATGACTTGGTACTCTTAGCATTTCCTCCACTATAACTCCATTTATACAAGTCATTGAGGGTAATCGTTCCTTGATGTTGTACTCCGTAATAGTACATACTGTCATTTCTTTCTTGTACCTTCTCAATCTTTTGTTTAACACTCTGATTAACTTGATTTCCCTGATCTTTGATGCTTTCTTGCGCATACGTGTGGTACATGAATTCCTGTGACGTTTGATCCTCTAGCGTATACCCACTTGCAAATAGTTTCCCGCAAATTTCTTCCTTATTAGAAAATTTTTCTACGAATTTCTCCCACTCACCTTTGGTAGTGAATTCCTCACCATCTGTTGCTTTATATTGAAAAAGGAACTGTTCATACACCTGTTTTTCCTTCAAATCCTTGCATTTGGGGCTATTTTCTCTCATCTGAGTATTTTTTTCTATTTCTTTCTTATGAACATTACTCATCTCATAACGTTCGTAAGGATGATTACCGACTGTTTTGATCACAGTTTCACCTCGCTCTTCTGCTATATATGTCGGTTTAGAAATATTAAATCTTTAATACTCTGACTGTTTTTGACACATACTAAGTACACAGATGCATAGATATACTTTAAAGCATTACCATTTAAACTTAGTTGCAAAAACCTTGTATTTATCTTATAATAACTCTAACTATAATTTGCTATTTTTTATATATACTTCATAATTATATAATAGTATATAATTTAAATATCAAATTAAGATAATACATTTTTTCAACTTTTAGGAGAGTGATTTAAAATTGGATTCGGTACAGTTGGTACAAATTTCTATTCTTATTTTATTATTAATAGGGTCAGGTTTCTTCTCTGCATCTGAAACAGCCTTGATGTCTATTAGCAAGATTGATGCAAGACACATGGTTGAGCAAAACATCAAGGGTGCAAAACTCGTAAGCAAACTCATTGAAGATCCTAATAAACTTTTGGGCTCGATCTTAGTAGGTAATAACATTGTTAACATTGGTGCTTCTTCTCTCGCAACGGTGATCGCAACAAATGCGTTCGGTAGCGCTGGGGCAGGTATTGCAACAGGGATTATGACGCTTCTCGTTCTAATCTTTGGAGAAATCACACCAAAATCTCTATCCACACAGAATGCACAAAAAGTAGCTGTAAAGGTTTCAAAACCAATTGCTGTGGTAGTCGCATTGTTTAGTCCTATCGTTAAGGTGCTCATGTTTATTTCAAATGCCATCATTACATTATTTGGTGGAAAGATAGATACCAACAAGCCATTCATCACTGAAGATGAGTTAAAAACGATCGTAACAGTGAGCCACGAAGAAGGCGTACTGGAAGATGAAGAAAAAACTATGATTTACAACGTGTTCAGTTTTGGTGATTCTTATACCAAAGATGTGATGATCCCTCGTACAGATATGATTGCCATCGATATAGATGCTACATATGAGGAAATCATGGAACTGTACAAAGAAGAACAGTTCTCACGTATGCCTGTATTTGAAGAAACATACGATAACATAGTTGGTGTTTTATATATAAAGGACTTGCTTCTTAAGCAATTTGATCCAAAAACTTTCAAAGTTAAAGACTTCCTCCGAGAAATCTACTTTATCCATGAATTCAAACGCATCGATGAATTATTCAAAGAAATGCGTCTCAAAAAAATCGGTATGGCCATTGTCGTAGACGAATACGGCGGTACTTCAGGTCTTGTAACCATGGAAGACTTGATCGAAGAAATCGTTGGTGACATCGATGATGAATATGATATCTCAGAAGATAACTTTAGAGAACTTGAAGAAAACTTATGGCTTGTAGCAGGTACATGTCGTATCCCTGAAGTGAATGAATACTTAGGTATTGATATTAGCTCAAATGAGTTTGACTCAATTGGTGGGTTTGTAATCGGTCTATTGGATCGCTTCCCTGATGAAGGTGAAGTCATTACCTTTGAGAATCTTACAATGACGATCGAAGAAACAACAAACAACCGTATTAATAGAATCAAGATTGCTATTGCACCAGATGAAGATGATCAGCTGAGTGTGGGTGATCTATTATAATCCAAACAAAAAGGAGACTTCACTGAAGTCTCCTTTTTATTTAGCCCCTAATATGGCGATGTTTGAACTGCTTTTTACCTGAAGCATAGTCCCCTACAATATGACCATGCCCTGTTAGCTTATATTTATAGATGAGTAACCCTTCGATTCCTACTGGTCCACGTGCATGAATCTTAGATGTACTGACACCTACTTCTGCACCAAAGCCATAACGGAAACCATCACTAAAGCGTGTTGATACATTATGGAACACATTCCCTGTATCTACAAGTGCCATAAAGGTATTGAAGGCTTCTAAATCTTCTGTGATAATCGCATCCGTATGACCTGAACCATACGTATTGATATGCTCAATCGCTTCTGCAAGATCCGCTACGACCTTGATTGAGAGAATATAATCAAGATACTCTGTTTGCCAATCTTCATCAGTTGCATCTAAGACATCGATAATCTGACGTGTCTTATCACACCCCTTAATCGTAACGCCTCTTGCCACAAGCTCTTTTTGGAGTTTTGGTAAGAAAGTCTCTGCTACTGCTTGGTGTACAAGTAATGTCTCTAGTGCATTGCACACAGATACATACTGCGCTTTTGAGTCTGCTACTACTGATACTGCCAGATCAATATCTGCCGCTTGATCTACATAAGAGTGGCAGATCCCATCCGCGTGTCCCATTACAGGGATATTCGAGTTCTTCATGATATAACTTACAAAAGCGTTTGATCCTCTAGGAATCAGAAGGTCGATCTCCTTATCCATCTTGAGGATCTCACTTACATCTTCTCTGCTTTCCATAAGCACGATCCAGCCTGGTGCAATACCCATTGCCTCAGTAGCTTCAGCAATGATCTCATAGAGGATACGGTTGGTTTCCTTTGCTTCACTACCACCTTTGAGTAGGGCTGCATTGCCACTCTTGAGACATAAACTAGAGATTTGTACCAGCGCATCAGGACGTGACTCAAAGATTACACCAATCACCCCAATAGGACATGAGATACGTGTGAGCATGAGCCCATCATCAAGCTCTGTTTGAAGCTGTACTTTACCTACTGGATTTTCCATAGCGATGAGGCTTTCAATCCCTTTGATGCAATCCTCTATTTTTGCTTCATCAAACTTTAGGCGCTTAAGGAGCGGCATATCCAAACCTTCTTGTTCACTTCTTTCAATGTCTCTTTGGTTTGCCTCTAAGATCTCATTTGTGCGGCTTCTTAGGGCATCAATAATCCCTTGAAGTGCTTTGTTTTTGATATCACCTTGAGTTGCTGCTAGCTGTATAGACGCTTTGCGGGCTTGTTTCGCTGCTTCATATATTGTCATGTCTATTCCTCCCTCATCTTATTTTCTAATTATGCTTCGATCACTTGACGGATCGCATCGATGCAATACGTTGTATTTTTGTAAGTTGGGTACTTTTCTCTCTCGATCACGATTCCATATGGGAACTCTGCAAATTTACATGTCTCAAAATCACCATCAAAACCTGCAATTGCTTGCTCTAAATGACTCTCAAGTACGATATTGTATGTGTTGACATGTCTCATTGTCTTACTGATCTCACCATTTTCAAAACGCTCATTCGTCTTGTCATTAGTCATATCCATCATCACTTCTGTGATGAGTAATGCACCCATTCCACGGTCTAATACTTCTTTGGCACGTGCACCAATCTCATCTGCTTTGTGCGCCTCATAGAGTGCTACAATCTTAGTGAGGTTTGGCATATCCATTGATTCACCTGTTGCTTTTGTAAAGATGACACGCCCATCTTCAATTGTAAGTTGGTCAAGTCCTGTATTTTTTGTCGTCATAATGTCTCTCCTTTAGTTTGTTTTATTGTTATTATTTTAGATTATACCATATATTTTAGATGAAATAATACTCATAAAAAAAGAGACATCTGTGCATGGTAGTAGATGTCTCTTTGATAAGCTTATATACTTATTTTCTTTGTAACTTAGGGAAACCTATTGCAATTGCAATCAGTCCACAAATCCCCATTAGTATTGGGTAATGTAAGTAACCTAATATCGCCATTGGGGTAATCCCCGCAAGGCCTGCTGCCGCTAATACTTGGGCACCATATGGAATAATACCTTGCCAACAAGCTGAGAAGATATCCAAGATACTTGCCGTCTTTCTTGGATCAATCTCATACTCATCTGCAATTTCTTTTGCAACTGGTCCAGCCACAACGATTGCAATCGTATTGTTAGCTGTACATAAGTCTACGATACTTACAAGTGCTGCAATACCAAACTCTGCACCTTTCTTAGAGCGAATACGACTCTTGATAAAGTACATGAGGTAGTCGATCCCACCATGATGTTTTATCAGTTCTAGCGTTCCCCCTACTACGATAGAGAGCATCGCCAAATCTTCCATCCCCATCATCCCTGCAGATACAGTCTGTGCGAGGCCAAAGATATCAAAAGCACCAGTTGCCAGACCAATCACACCTGCAAATAATACACCACTTCCTAGTAGCACAAACACATTGATTCCAATGAGTGCACCACCAAGTACAGCTAAGTAAGGAAGTACTTTGATAAGTTCAAATGGATGCTGCGCATCTAATCCACCTTGTACATTCAGCGTCATCACTGTCAAGATCACAAATGTAATGATAGCTGCTGGTAGTACAATAAAGAAGTTGGTCTTGAACTTATCTTTAAGCTCACAACCTTGGGTACGTACAGCTGCAATCGTGGTATCTGAAATCATAGAGAGGTTATCTCCAAACATCCCACCACTGATGATTGCCCCTATAATAAGGGGAGCCGAAATGCCTGTTGTCTCAGCAATCCCAAGCCCTATAGGTGTCAGCGCTGTGATCGTTCCTACAGATGTCCCCATGGCTACAGAGATAAAACATCCTATAATAAAGAGTCCTGGTACTAAAAGCTGCGGTGGTAAAATGGTAAGACTCAGATTTACTGTTGACTCAACTGCCCCCATCTCCTTTGCCACACTGCCAAAAGCACCTGCCAATAAGAAGATGATACACATCATCATAATATTGCTATTACCTGCACCTTTACAAAACACCTCAAGTTTTGTGTGCAAGCTTTCCTTGTGATTCATCCCTAGTGCTACCGCTGCTGCAATAAAGAATGCCACAAGTACTGGCATCTTGTAGAAATCCTTTGTTACAATCCCTGATCCAATAAATAATACAAGGAAAATCACAATCGGGATCAGCGCCCACGGATTTCCTTTTTCATTTCGAGTTTTCATTGTTGTCTCCTTCGCTGTCAAATGTTTGCCTATCGCCTGATACTAACGATTCATATAGTTTCCGATATTCGCCTCTTGGTCAATTACTGCTTCAATCATAGGTGTCTTACTCACCATAATCGTTGTGATACCAGGTCCATGTCCAGCTTTCACGCAATCACTATGTACGACTACCCCAATTGATATAGCACCTTTGAAATACCCTCTACCATAACTATTATCGCAGTCTTCTAATAAAACTAAATCCCCAAATTTAAGCTGGTCAAGGCCGAGTCTTTTGATCTCTTCCATATCAGCAGTCATAATATCATAATCTCCTGTGTAAGCACTTGGTGAACCAATCCCTGATCCCATAAGGTATGGTGGTACTGTTGCTACTACAGGTACTTGAAGCTTACCATCTTTTTCTGTGATTCCAAGCTTTTCGAACAGATCTGGATCAATACTCATAAGCTTCACATCTGGATAATCTGTGAGTTGTAAGCCTTGTCCATAAGCTTTGATCATCATCTTATCATCGATTGCAAGTTTTTCTAATGTCTCTTCATCAAAGTGGATCAGTACATGGTCAATTCCTCCATGCATCCCTGTCACATAACCTTTTGAACCTTTTGCATCCCCTGTTGTGACACGTACTTCATTCCCAACACAAGCAAATGTCATGAGTGCTGCATTTTCATTGTTATCTTCATTACGAATAGATACCCCTGGTTCTACATGATCCCCAGCCCATCCAAAAGCAGAATCTCCAATCTTTACATTATAAGAAATACCGCCTGTAGCTGGTAAAATCATAGGTACTCCCTCGTGTGTGATACGGTACCCTCCACCTACTGGATGATGAATCTTCCCTTGTACAGACCACTTCACAACGTTTGGTTTATTTGTATTTAGCATATCTAATCTCCTTTTCTTTTGTCAGTATTGGTGTTATTTTATCATAAAATTCTTAGTTTAGTACATACTAAGCGGGATAAACTTATGAAATTGTCGAAACGAGGTATTCTAGATGAAACATGTTTTAAGAACCCTTTTTCTTTTGGCACTCCTCATGTTGGGAAGTACCCAATCCATTTATGCAACACCACAAGAAGGTAGACTTTGCAAACAACATACTTGCCAGTATATTGCCACCTACAAACATATTTATCATACCATGAAGGATCATATGGACAAAGCACCTATTACTGGTAATGCCACACTTGATTTTCTCTACGAGATGATCCCGCACCATGAAGCTGCCATTGGGATGTCCAAGAACATCCTGAAATACACAGATAATGCAGAGCTCAAGACACTTGCACAAAAGATCATCACAGCACAGGAACAAGAGGTTGGTGTGATGAAAGGGCTCATCGCCAAACTTCAGCAAAGTAGTGATCTTGCCAAAGATGATGATACTGAATATATCAAAGCCTACCATGCCATCATGGCAGAAATGGACAAAGGTATGTCCGCCCAGCCCAATAGTTCCAATGTCAATGTGCTCTTCTTAGAAGAGATGATTCCTCACCACAAAGGTGCTATTGCTATGGCAGAGAATATCCTGCTTTATACCACCAATCCTGCGGTGCACAAACTGGCACAACAGATTGTCCAGACCCAAAAAGATCAGTTGCCTGAGATGGAGCAGCTTCTCATACAACTCAAACAGTAAACGTTAAAAAGCAGTCTCTAAGAGACTGCTTTTTGACGTTTATTTAGGCTAATGCCTGTTCAAAGTCTTCAATGAGGTCTTCAATATTTTCAAGACCTATAGAAAGTCTGATCATATCTGGTGATACACCTGCAGCAAGCTGATCTGCCTCTGAAAGCTGCTGATGCGTTGTACTTGCAGGATGGATTACAAGTGACTTAGCATCTGCTACATTTGCAAGCTGAGAGAAAATCTCTAGACGATCAATCACCTGACGCGTAGCTGCTTCGCCGCCTTCTATCCCTACAGTGAAGATAGCTCCCACACCTTTAGGGAAGTATTTCTTGCCAAGCTCGTAGTACTTATTGCCCTCTAGTGCTGGGTAGTTTACCCAAGCCACCTTTGGATGCGCTGCAAGATACGCTGCAAGCTTATTGGCATTCTCTACATGTCGCTCTACTCTTAGAGACAGTGTCTCTAACCCTTGGAGTAATAAGAACGCATTGAAAGGACTAATACACGCCCCCGTATCTCTTAGAAGCTGTACTCTGAGCTTAAGGATATACGCTGCTTCCCCTAAGTCTTGTGCATAGCGGATACCGTGGTAACTCTCGTCTGGCTCTGTAAATTCTGGGAAACGTCCGCTAGCTGCCCAATCAAACTTACCACTATCTACAACTACACCACCGATCGTCGTACCGTGCCCACCGATAAACTTTGTAGCAGAATGAACGACAATATCTGCGCCCCACTCAATCGGTCTAAGAAGGTAAGGTGTAGCAAATGTACTATCTACGATTAATGGAATCCCATGCGCATGTGCAATCTGTGCCACTGCCTCCATATCGATAATATTGATCCCAGGATTACCTAGTGCCTCAATATAGATAGCTTTGGTACGTTCTGTAATTGCCTGCTCAAAGTTTCCTACTTCTTCTTGATCTACAAATACAGTCTTGATCCCTAACTTAGGTAGCGTCTTGCCTAATAAGTTGAATGTCCCTCCATATAGTGTAGATGCTGCAACAATCTCGTCACCTGCACCTGCAATATTGAGAATTGCATATGTGATCGCTGCTGACCCAGATGCGACTGCAACCGCGCCTACACCGCCTTCAAGTGCCGCCATACGTTCTTCAAATACAGCTGTAGTCGGATTCATCATACGTGTATAGATATTACCTGACTCTTTGAGCGAAAAGAGATTTTCTGCATGTGTGGTATCTTCAAATACATACGATGATGTTTGATAAATAGGCACTGCACGTGAGCCTGTCGTTGGATCTGCAGTCTGCCCTGCGTGAAGCTGTAATGTCTCAAATCTTAAGTTCTTCTTCATATTTCCTAATCCTCCCTTTGGTGTCTCAAATAATATAACTATAAAAATAGCTTAGTTTTCCTTGCTCAAGTGAGCGATACTCCTCTACCATATCTGCTAACGTCAGCTGACATAACACTTTATCGACAGCGTCATCAATAGGTTGCCAAACTGCTTCTCGCACACATCTCACGAGTGGTGTTTCTTGTTCTGGTAGTGCGTCATATTCTATCACTTTTAAGTCTCCCTCCAATACAGTCAAGATCTCTTTCAATGTTAACTGATGGATTGAAGTATTGAGTTTGTATCCCCCATTTGCCCCCTTGATACTTTTGACAATCTGGCTACGCTTCAGAATCGCTATGACTTGTTCTAGGTAGTTCATAGAAATCCCTTGGCGCTTTGCGATGATTGCCAAAGAAATCGGTGCATCCTCATCATGGACTGCAAGGTCTATCAGTGACCTTAGGCCATATCTTCCTTTAGTAGAAATCTTCATAAGGTACCTCCTGATCTTGTTTTGTATAGCGATCTGCAAGCTCCTGTAGACTCATAGTGTCTACCACCTGACTAACCGCCTCAGCCAGCTTATACCACAGCCCCCG
>JBOFIR010000023.1:0-2005 GCA_051650265.1 Cellulosilyticaceae bacterium | reverse complement strand
AATCTAAGTCTGAAAATACACCTTGTACATTTGTCCACATTAATTCACGCTTATAGGTTGTCCAGTGTCTCAGCGCACTACAGCCTCTCGTATCACTCATATTCCTGCAAAAGATTCCGTTCCATGAATGCTCCTTGTTATATTTCCACACACTGAAAAATTGTGTTGCTCCACAGCTTGCTTCTGTGCAACTTCTTTTATAAAGATTATCAATTCGGTAACAATAACTATACTCACTATTAGATATATCATACATATACTTCTTCGTATCCACAGCTTGTTTATCCCAAGTATGAAGCTTTTTTTCTACACACTCTCCTTGGTCTTTCAACTGGCCTTCTTCATAAAACGTTTCCTTGCTTATATAGTAGTTTTCATCTTCCATTCGAACAAACTTGTTCTCATATTGCCCAAGATCTCCTTCTAATATTGTTATGCTATTACTGATAGGCATTCTATCCATAGCACTAATGTTCAAGGACATCCCCCATAAAGTAATTACAGCCGATACACTAAGTACATATTTTAGTTTCATAATCCATTCATCCCATCCACTGATTTCATAGTAAATTGTTTTAATTTTATGTAATTATTATATTATGATACACAAAACAAACGCAATACCTTATAATTTTCTGACTTAAATCTCCAATAGTAACTAAACCCCATGTACTTAAAGCAGAATTTATACTATAATTTTAATAACTTATTAATTAAGGAGGTTTCATATGCACCATTGTCCTCAATGTCAGTATCACATTACATTTTCTGATAAGGTAAAAGCACTCTTTAACCTAAGAGGTATTCTGATATGTCCCCAGTGCAGCTCCACTTACAAACCCACACCTACCCTATATAAATTCAGCTATTACTTTATAATCACTTTTACTAGCGGAATTATTTTTATGAATACCACACCCCTTAACAGACCTCTCAAAGTAGTACTTTATGGCATATTTCTATTCATTGCCTTCTTGCTATTTGACTTAATCCCTCATAGGTGGCAAAAATATACTAGAATAAAGTAGCTCACCCTTAAATCAATACATTCAAACATTTTCATTTGTAAAGGAGTCCCTCACTATGATTAAAAAGAAACACCTTATCTGGTTATTTATTATCATTCTTTCTCTGCTAACCAATGCTATATTTTATTCAGTCTCTAAGCAGCTTATCATTAGTCACTCTTTTTCTAATTACCTATTACTTTCATTACACA
Organism: Cellulosilyticaceae bacterium; assembly: GCA_051650265.1. Classification (GTDB taxonomy): domain Bacteria; phylum Bacillota; class Clostridia; order Lachnospirales; family Cellulosilyticaceae; genus JBOFEH01. The sequence goes on along the minus strand of JBOFIR010000023.1, from coordinate 786 downwards.
TTCTGCTCAATATCGTCTTTGGGGCTACCTTAGGTCTCAATGTCATACTTACACGAGCCGAACTTCGCCATAAAAGTTGGCAACCTGACCTATCTCAGTTGGTGATCATAACGATCCCTGCATTTATTTTATCACTTCTTCCATTCGCACCACTTACGCCATTTAATACTTTAGCTAACTTCTACCTCAATAATTCATCTTTAGTTTTACTGGTTCAAATTCTTTGCGGCTATTCATTGATTACAAGCTTTGACAAATCAATCCAGTTACCTTAAATTAAACAAAGGCATCAACCGTTTCACAATAATCTTCTTCCTTCTCTTAGTAAATGTATCTGATGAAATGTCCAGTATCTCGCAGATCCTACTTACTGTATACCGCTTGAAGTATTTCATCTCAATCAGCATGCTTTCTTCTTCTGTTAGGGTGGCAAGTATATTTTCAATCTTCTTAGCTTGCCTCTCCTTGCCCACAATCGCCCTTGTGATGGCTTGTAGTTTCTCCTCTAGCTTTTCATCACGCTCAATCACTTCATTCTCCACAGCGCTACTGAAAGCGTATGTAGTACTTCCTGCCTTCTCATTGGGACTAGCCCCTCTTATGCCTACAATTTCATTCACCTCCTCTAGGTCTAGCTTAAGGTTATCTATCTCAACTTTTAGCTTTGGAAAGCCATAAAGTATGCCCTCTACCTTGCTGTAATAACTTTCGTTCATGTTGTCCCTCCTATGCTGCTATAGTGTTTCATTCAATACGTCGAGTATCTCAAACTCAATTACGCTATTA
>JBOFIR010000022.1:0-4972 GCA_051650265.1 Cellulosilyticaceae bacterium | reverse complement strand
TATTAGTTGTTGCCTTAATATCTAATCGACTGAATTTATCTTCTAAAAAATTTTTATTAATGTCTGTTTCTTTAATTTGAACCTGCGTAATCGGATCTTCTGGCTTCATCGTCGCATTTAGAAATGATATCAATACTCTGGGGTGTTGTTCTGATCCAAATATTTTCTTGAAAATAAAATCTACCTTTGGGCTAAGTAGTCCCTTTGACATATGTAACCTCCCTACCATCTACTTTTTCTATTACCTTTTATTATACCCAAATCCATCCTATTCTAAAAGTCCCATTAGATAGACGCCCTGCACAAAAAAAGCGTCTATCCCTATACAGTTAGGATAGACCTTTTTGCTCTAGAAAATTGTTACTTCAATGGCTTCTAATTGCCGTATTCTTCCCATTTTGCATTCTCAATACTACCCAGTATGCTAATGATAAATTGGTTGGTGAGTGAATTAATATTATTATAAGCAAATTGCTGCTTGGGATCCTCCACACTAAGATACTGCACCAGGTTATCTCCCATGTCCTCTAGATAGTTAGCTACTACCAATAGCCCATTGAGATTTCTCTTCTTGAAAGCATTAGTCTCCTGCTCCTTATAATCCTTAAGCTCCGTCTTAAGGCCTGCAAGTGGTTCCATAAAGAACTTCACCCGCTTGATATTCTCTGCATTGGACTGCTTATTGACATGATTGATATACCCATTTTCAGCAATTGCCATGAGCTGCTTCCTAACGGTATCAAGTTGCTCACTCACTCCTGTCACGTAGGCCTTTGTGACCGGCCCAGTCCCATAGACCGTTGGCACAGCCATACATAAGATAAGTAGTACTAATATTGCTTTTTTAAAAACACCTTTTTTCATAAGTCCCTCCATGATCTTCAACCGACTTGGTATCTTCTAGGTTAGTGTTAGGATACCCTAGACTTATCTGAATCATGCCTCTATATACTGCATTATAGCGCTCTACTTGGATAACTTCATTTTCTTCATAAAACATTCCCTAAAAGCAAAAAAGAGGCAAACTTCCTATTAGAAGTCTACCTCTTGTATTCTTACTACAAATTAAGTCCATTGAGCATATCTCTGAGTTTGATCACTTCATCTTTACTCAGCGTCACACCCTTACCCATCTTTTGGTGCTCTGGGTCCCACTCACGTATATCGTACTTTGCTGGATTGTCATTCCAAGAAATCAGACTGAGTTCCTTCTTCCACCCTTTGCTACTCTCTGACAAAACCCCTATTGTTTGCTCGATCTCATATTTAATCCCTGCCATTGTCTTGACCTCCTCATTATTCACATCGGTATCTTATCTTATTTAGAACCTCTTAATGCATATCCGTCTTCTTTTGTTAATCCTGTTTTCACTGCAACCGTCTCATCATCTAATATGTCCAATAATGCTTGTTCTTCATTATACCCAATTTTTACTTATTTCAAAAGCTCTATGAGATCATCCTAGCCTAATATCCTTCAATCGACTTTCAGGAACGACCTTGAGTTCTTCTATTTTCCCTTGTTGGTAACTCACCTCTACTACTGTCTCCTGATCGGCATACAGTTTGAATGCAACATCCCACTCCTTAGGAAATGCTGGCAAGATATAGATGTGATCACCTGAGACTTGCATCACCATATGTTGCAACTGATTGAGTATATTTGCACCGTGATCTGTATCTGGCACTGCATCATAGATCGGTCCCCACATACCTGGGAATCTCGTACCTGGGTTTTGCAAAGTACAGTTATGCATGAGGATTTCTTTTGCTTCCTCCTTGAGTCCCAGTAGCGCTGCTACCACCCCCATATACTGCCAGCCAGAATAACTTGGTGTACTAGGCATTTCCCCTATGCTGAAACACTTTCTCAGTGCATACTGCTTCGTTCTCACCAAATACGTATAGGCTGCAAGCTCTTGATCTGGCTTATAAAAGGTAAAGTTCTTGAAAGGAAAACATGCATAAAGCTCTGGAATCTCTACATTAAACCTTTCTTCCTCATAGCCAGTTGCGGGGAGCAAGATAGGTCTCTCTTCATGCATTCCCATTGGCAGTGTTGGTACCTTTTCATAGTAGGCCTTAAAATAATCATCAGGTGATCCCTTCACTTTCCCGATTGCAAGCACTCTTTCAAGGGTACTTCGAAGCCCTGCAATAATTGGAATAGGATTGATCGTATCTCTGTAAGTCTCGACGGCATTGATTGGCCCAATACTCATTTTCCTATCTTCAATCTTTGGGAAGCGCGTCTCAATGTATTGCAGTAATTCTTTAAAATAAGGTAAGACTTCTGTCTCCAAGAAATCTGTATCCTTCATGAAATCATAGTAATCTAGCATAAGTGACACCAATTCAAGCCCTGGTGAAATATCAACTGCCCCGCCCCATCTATTTTCTGCATAACCAGGTGCTTTATCCGTACGATCCATGCCATAGATTCCTGCAGTCTGCAACCCACAGCTCAGAGTCATCTCTGTATTATGCTGACCTTGTGCATGATAATACACCTTTGCTCTTGCACGATTAAGTCCCCAAAAGTTCCTATAGTACCTCAATAAAACTTTTAGTTTTTCCCCTTCCCCTCTTGCTAACAAAGAACAATACGGATGTCTGATATTTTGCCAAAGATGTTCTCTACACCAAGACCGTTCGTCTGGATTGACTTGAAGATTATAAGACTCTGGCTGACTGGTGAAAACCTTCCCAAAATTTTCTATTGAAAGATGCTGATTTCCTCCTGGACATAAATTAAACAACAGACCATTGTAGAGCACAGGAAAAGTCCCTTCGTTACAGCACGCATTCATATATTTTGTAAAGATATATGCTTTTGTAATACTAGACTCACATTCACAAGTATACTCTGTAGGTTCTTTTATAAAAGGTTCTAAATCTTCGTTATAGCGATTGTTAAGTTCTGGATCACCTTTTATAAAGATATAACTTTTTTCCCAATAAGTACGCCATGCAGTCTGTGTACGCAGCTTACTTTCCTGCATCAAAACAAAGTGATTGAGTCTTTCTCTTAAAACGGTTGTGAACGCTTCCTCTGTTGTCTGCTCACTCAATGTCATGATGCATAATTCAAATCCCATCTCATGCTGCCTTGTCTTTGTCATCCCACCAAAAATACGATGGGTCAAAAAGTCTGGAATCTGATCCACATAGTCTTCCATCCCCTGAAGTCTCGCCAATTCATTAATTGTGTTCTGACCATTTTGATGATAAAACAGTACTTCACCTGCTTCGTTTATCACATGATCTGCCGTTTCCTTTACTCGCGTTTCATGTGCACTAAAACCATGCAGCCCCCTCTCTTCTGTTCGCCAATTGATAAACTGCGTCTTTGCCCTTACCTCCTGACGGAAATCCCCCTCTATACAGACACACGCTTCCACTCGGTCGATCCAGATCATTACCGCACCATCTGCTCCCTCTAGTGAGATCGTCCCATCTCCAATCTTTAGCGTTTGCTTAAAGCACTCTGCACTAAACTGTCTCGGTTCCAAGCTGATTTTAAACATCCCTAGTTTGATCGTGCGATCTAATTCACTGATGGCATCTGTTCGTGATAAATAAAAACAAATGTCTCCTAATTGATCCACCCATACACTTGCAGCAAGTTCCCCATTGCCTATAGGCATTGCACTACGGTCCGTCTCACCTAAGGTATGATATACCACATCACATTTTGAAATCATTTGATATATATTCTTCATCCTATCCCCCAATTTATTTAATGTATCATTTACTCCTTATTTTAACATTATTTTATAATCATTTTAATTTTCTTTTTTTAAAATAAAATGATTATTACTGTATAAACTCATCGCTTACAGACTACACTTCTATTACGCAGTACTTATCACATCCCCCGTGATAAGCACTCTCATAGCTTCTCTTAAGACAAAAAAAGACCATGATCTAGTTCCCCCTAATCATGGTCTTTTTTGTTGTATGATTATCCTATTATCGCCTTCACTATAGCCTCTACCATCTCTTCTTGGCATACATCCCACAGAAACTGATCCACAGGATGATTGATAAATCCTAACTCGATATGTACCGCAGGCATATGCGTCCCCACCAGCGTATAATAACAAATTTTCTTGACCTCTCTATCATCAAAGCCTACCCGTACAAGCCCCGCCTGCAAACGCCTCGCCAACCTCCCCGACCTCGTCTGTCTTCCTACTTGATCAGACAATACCTGCACACCCTTTTGAGTCGCAGGTGCACATGCATTGCGATGCAAAGAGATGAAGTAGCCATATCCCCCTTCATTAGCAAAACGAATCCGCTCCTCAGTACTTATACTACGATCTGTCGTCCGCGTCTCACCCACTTCTACCCCATAGTCCCTCAGTCGCTGCGCAATCACCTTTCCTATCATGAGTACATCCTCTGACTCCTTGCGATTGCCAAAAGTGACACCCACATCTTTACCACCATGTCCATAATCCAAACAGATCCGCATACGCCCATCTTCCCTTCTACATCTATCAAATAGTATTTTCTAATTTGATAAATGCTTCCAGAAGATCACATCCCTACTACTTTTCTATAAAAAAATAAGAAGTATACCCACCACTCACGTACATCATTTCATCATCTAATCTATCCTTCAATATCTTATCTTATTTAGAACCTCTTAATGCATATACATCTTCTTTTGTTAATCCTGTTTTCACTGCAATCGTCTCATCATCTAATATGTCCAATAATGCTTGTGCTAAAGCACGCTTTTCTTGCTCGATACCTTTTTGGATGCCTTTCTGCATACCTTCCTGTATACCCTTCTGCATACCCTTCTGCATACCCTTCTGTTCCGCTGTATGAAGCGCACTCATCTTATCTCTTAAGGAATTTTCCCTCATATCATACAGCTCTCTTTCTTTTGAATCCCTACTCAATCTCCAGAGCTCATCTTTAGCCTCTCTGATCTCCTCATGTGTCAGTTCCAATCGAC
>JBOFIR010000021.1:0-11632 GCA_051650265.1 Cellulosilyticaceae bacterium | reverse complement strand
CTGAATCTCATATGCGTCCACACCTTCACTCACATCGATATACAGATTACGCACACCATGCTTTGTGCCAAGTGCACTCATCCCATTGTCAATAAGGTTCGAGAGTACTTTGCAGAGTTCCCAAGGTTCAAGCGGGATCGCCTTAAGATTAGACTTGATCTCAAGATATAGATCAATTCCATAGTTATCCGCCATCTGCATCTTTGCCTGCAGTAAAGCATTGATCGCTGGATGACTTGTCTTAAGCGCCTTACTCACCTTTAGGATATCCTTATACACAGGCTCCATATACTTTCTTGCTTCCTCATATTCCTCAAGTTCTAGTAAACCGTAGATCACTTGAATATGATTGAGATAATCATGGCGCTGCTCTCTAAGCTTGCTGTTGAGTGCTTCTAGATTGCCAAGCGTATCCATCAGACTTTCACTTTTACTCTGAAATGTAAAGCGATACCACCCGATAGTAATCACACCATTGAGTGCTGTGATTCCAAGTGCTACATAGATCAAACTATATAAATCTGTATTACGCTGTACCAGTGCATAGCCAATCACCACCACAATTAAGATCAGCTGGATCATATTCATCCATAAAGATGTGCGAAGGAGCTTCTTCACATCTACTTCTTTTCGTTGTACCTGACGCATCTGCTTATCCCCCTTGTACAAAAATAACACCCTCTTTGAAGGTGCTATTTCTACTGTTCTTTCTATTATAACACAGTTGTAGCACACACACCGCAGCCCTTTTTACACTTCCATGCATGGTGTTTTAGTTACTCAGTGAGAGTTGTTCTTTCTCAATCACACGTACGCCTGATACCTCATCTATAGTCTCAGATACTGCGCTTGCTGCTTGGTTGTCCCAGGTATACACACTCCCTAGTATCACTAACCCCATCCCAATCACAAACAACAGTAACCTGCTATATCTTTTTAATATTTTTTTCATCGCTTGCACCCCCTCATATATATAACCTCTGCCTTGTTATATATATGTCAGGTTCACTATTTCATACCTATATATTCTGCCCTCAGGGCAAGAAGCTTCGTTTCATAGGTGTTACGCGTCGCCTTTTCTAGGTTTTGAGTCAGCACCAGCGCTTCTTCTGCCTGCCATGCCCCTTGTTCATACTGTTTTCTCAGTAGCGCATATGCCAACGGCGTATTTCCTTTTTCTCTCAGGCGCTCCGCCAAACCTACACATTCTTTAGTTGCCACTTTCTCTCCCCCTCTATCCTCACACATGCAGCGCGTAGCTACCGCGCCTTACAAAAAAGGGCGTAGGATGACCCTCGCCCTTTTGATTCATCCCCACTTTAGGTGGTTCTAAACTTCATCGATATGATTGCCCATCATCTTCTGTGCAAATACTGGTGTAATTCCTTTTTGCTCGCAGTAACTTCTGAGCTGATCTTGCCCAATCTTACCTACATTGAAGTAGTGACTCATAGCACCCGCAAGATAGATCCCCGATACAGAGCCTACAGGTGTCATCAGGTAATTCTCAGTAAGAGAAACACCTGTATGCACTGTAGCATCTAGTAACCTAAAGAGTGTCTCCTTCTCTGAGTGATCTGGCAAACTTGGATAACCAATAGCTGGCCTGATCCCCTCATAGGCCACATCAAAAAGTGACTTGAATACAAGCTGTTCATCTGGGCTATAGCCCCAGTACTGCTTACGTACTTGATAATGCAGATACTCTGCAAAAGCCTCTGCGAGGCGGTCTCCTAGCACCTTGACCAAGATGGCATTGTAGCTATCGCCTGCGGCTTCAAACTGCTGTGCCATTACCTCGACTTCACAACCTGCAGTCACCACAAAGCCCCCAATATAGTCCATCTTGCCACTTGTGGCCGGTGCCACAAAGTCTGCGAGTGCTGGGCAGTGACCTGTTTTGTCAGTCTTTTGCATACGCAGTGTACAGAGCGTCTCACGTATAACTTCGCCCTGTTCATCGCTATAGATCTTGATCTGCTCCCCATCGCTTTGCGCTGGGAAGAGTCCGTATACCCCTCTTGGCTGTACCCCATAGGCTGCCATCTGCCCCAGCATCTCCTTGGCATCGACAAAGAGCTTTTGTGCCTCCAGACCAAACACAGGATGCTCTAGCACCTTTGGATATGGCGCCTTGAAGTCCCAAGAAGTAAAGAAGTAATTCCAATCAATATACTCACAAAGCGTCTCTACACTCACATCTTCTACCACGCTCACACCTAGACGTTGTGGACGTGTGATGGCCATCGCTTGCCAGTCTTGCTTTGGCGCCAGCTCTCTGGCAGTATCAAGAGCTAGGAGCGGTGCACGCTCAGCCAAGTAGCGCTCACGTATGTTCGCATAGGCGCTACGTACCTTTTGACTATAATCCTCACGTTTGTTCGGATCCATCAGCTGTTTGGCCACCTCTACAGCTTTTGACGCATCTAGTGAATGGATCACTGGTCCTGAGTACTCTGGTGCAATCTTTACTGCTGTATGTGTCTTGGAAGTCGTTGCGCCACCTACAAGTAGTGGAATATCCAGACCGAGCCTTTCCATCTCTTTGGCCACATGAGTCATCTCATCTAGTGATGGGGTGATCAGCCCGCTAAGCCCTATCAGATCCACCTTTTCTCTTTGGGCAACCTCTAGAATCTGCTCACATGGCACCATGATGCCAAGATCAATCACCTCAAAGTTGTTGCATGCTAGGACAATACTCACGATATTTTTACCAATATCATGGACATCTCCTTTGACAGTGGCTAATAGAATCTTTCCTGCTTTCTTAGCACCCATGCCATCTCCTGTTTCCATATGTGGTAGCAGCTCACCTACAGCTTTCTTCATCACGCGAGCACTCTTCACCACCTGAGGTAAGAACATCTTGCCCTCTCCAAAGAGACTGCCTACCATCTTCATCCCATCCATGAGTGGGCCTTCAATGATCGTAAGTGGTGACCCATAGCTTGCAAGGGCTTCTGCCATATCCTCTGGGATATAGTCTCCAATCCCTTTGACAAGGGCGTAACCAAGACGCTCAGCACAAGGCTTACTGCGCCACTCGAGCTTTGTCTTTTCATCATTTTGGCTGGCCTGCCCTTGATACTTTTGTGCAAGTTCCATCAGTTTTTCACTGGCACCCTTGTAACGATCTAAGACCACATCCTCTACAGCCGCCACCAATTCCTTATCGATGTCATCATAGATCTGAATCATTCCTGGATTGACAATCCCCATATCCATCCCCACTCGAATAGCATGGTATAGAAATACAGAATGCATGGCTTCACGAATCGTATTATTTCCTCTAAACGCAAAAGATAAGTTACTCACACCCCCACTGACCTTGGCATAAGGGAGATTGTTCTTGATCCACTCAGTCGCACGGATAAAGTCTAGGCCATAACCGTCATGACTCTCAATCCCTGTAGCAATGGCCAAGATGTTAGGATCAAATATAATATCCTCTGGAGGGAAGCCCACCTCATCCACTAAAATCTGATAAGCACGTTCACATACTTCTATCTTACGCGCGTAAGTATCTGCTTGCCCCTGCTCATCAAAGGCCATGACCACAACACCTGCGCCAAACGCTTTGATAAAGTGAGCGTACTTTTTGAACTCTTCTTCACCATTCTTAAGTGAGATCGAGTTTACAACAGCCTTGCCTTGAATCGCCTTGAGCCCTGCCTCGATCACTTCCCATCTGGAAGAATCGATGACAACAGGCACTTTGGCAATCTCAGGTTCACTTGCAAGTAGGCGTAGGAAGTTCACCATTTCTTCTTTCGAATCTAAGAGCCCATCATCAAAGTTGATATCGATCATTTGGGCACCATTTTCTACCTGTTGCCTTGCCACGCTAAGCGCCTCTTCGTACTGCTTGTTTTGGATCATACGCAAAAAGATTTTTGATCCCGCTACATTGGTACGCTCCCCAATATTGACAAAGTTGGTCTCACGGGTAATGTGCATTGCTTCAAGCCCTGCAAATTGACTTTCGATTGGTAGCTTCTTCGGTACACGCGGCACTTTGCCTTCAAATACCTCAGCGATCGCTGCAATATGTGCCGGCGTCGTTCCACAACATCCCCCTACAATATTGACACAGCTTCCCTCCGCTAGTTCTGAAAGAAGCATCGCTGTCGTGTGTGGGCGCTCATCATACTCACCAAATCCGTTTGGTAACCCTGCATTTGGATAAACAGAGACATAATAAGCTGTCTTTTCTCCAATCTCTTTGATAAATGGCATCAGATCCTTTGCACCAAATGCGCAGTTGAGTCCAATACTCTTGACCCATGGGTGCTTCATCGACACCAAAAATGCATCTAATGTCTGCCCACTCAAAGTACGCCCACTTTTGTCTGTAAGTGTCCCTGAGATAAAGATTGGAATCTCTCTACCACGATCTTGACCCACCTCATGGATGGCACAGATAGCTGCTCTCGCATTGAGTGTATCAAAGATCGTCTCTACCAAGATCCCATGCACCCCGCCATCTACAAGGCCACGAACCTGCTCTTCATAAGCAGACCTTAGTTCATCAAAATCCAGATTACGATAAGCTGGATTTTCCACATCTGGTGAGATAGATAATGTCTTGTTTGTTGGCCCTACTGATCCGAATACCCATCTTGGTCTTTCTGGTGTCAGCTTACCAAACGCATCTGCCTGTGCTCTGGCGATAGTTGCTGCAACTCTATTCATCTCATACACCACATCTTCCATCCCATAGTCCGCTTGGGAAATACGGTTGGCATTGAATGTATTGGTCTCGATCAAGTCACTGCCTGCTTCTAAATACTGTCTATGAATTTCTTCGATAATCTCTGGTCTTGTCAGACACAGAAGGTCATTGTTCCCTCTTTGGAGTAAAGGATGGGCCTTAAAACGCTCACCTTTATAGTCTTCCTCTTTAAGCCCATAGTTTTGAATACAAGTGCCCATTGCGCCGTCTAATACAAGCACACGCTCTTGTAAGGCATAAGTTAATAGTTTGTTCAATATTTCTCCCCCTCACATGTTAGTCTTTGATTGAACTTATTGTTATATCTTATCATAGCCGTCAGAACTGTTCAAAATAAAAATCACCCAAAATTAAATCATTCTTTTTTCTATTTATTTTATATTATTACTAAATTTAATAGAAATAAATTTAAATTTAAGTTAAAATATTTTTAATACTTTATGTTTACATAGAAAAAAGGAGTTTAATGATGAATCTATACTGTGGCCTTGCCAATGAAATGTTCAAATACCACTATGGCAATTTCAATCCTTGGACGGTACCTTTTGTCCAAAACGAGCACAACCAATTCACCTGTGCACAAAATGATAGTATTGTCACTCAGTTATTATTATATAGCCAAGAGGAACTGATGGTGACACTTGACCACTCACCTGCATTCTACGAAGCCTATCCTGTACACACTGTACGGATAGAAGTGGACTTTGACTGCATCCCTGCTTCACACGTAGACACACACCTTGTAGAACTTGTTCGTGATGATGATGGGAACTATAAGTCTGAGGTTCTGCTGAGCCAACAACGCAAATACAATGAACGCCTCAAAGTCCAGCCTATCTGGATTGAGGTCCATACATCCCCATCCACACCTGCTGGTAGCTATGAGGGGAAAGTACGCGTCTACCACTCCAGACTCTTGGAGGATGAAGTACTCTTCAAAGAACTGACTGTAACCGTAGAAGTACTCCCTATAGCGCTAAAGTCTCTTGACCAAGGCGACTTCTATCTCGACCTTTGGCAACACCATACATCACTTGCGCGTACATACGAAGTTCCTCTCTGGAGCGACGCCCACTTCGACGTGATGGCAAGCCACCTCAAAGTACTCCAAGAACTTGGTCAAAAAGCGATTACTGTTATCGTCTCTGATGCGCCATGGTCAGGTCAATGGTCTACCTACTATCGTACCAATCCATCTGACTACTTTGAGTACAATATGATCAGTGTTCGCAAAGATGCCACTGGCAACTGGCACTATGACTTCGAGGCCATGAACCGCTACATCAGACTCTGCCTGGCTCACAATATCGACCAAGAGATCGAAATCTTTGGGCTACTGGGCATCTGGACTATGGCAGATGCAGGTTTTGGCGCCGTAATCACCGATAGCCAAGATGCTGTGCGCATCCGCTACCGCGACGAAGCCACAGGTACTTACCAATACATTCGTAGCCGCAAAGATCTGGAAGGCTACATCCGTGCACTGGATGAAAATATCGCCATCAACGGCTGGGCTCACCTTGCCAAGATTGTCTGTGATGAGCCACATGATACACAGGCATTCCAAGAGACACTCTCTACACTCAAGACCCTCACCCCACATATCCAGTTCAAAGTAACTATCTGTAGCCTCAAGGTGCTCCAAGCAAACTTTGAAGGTGTCAATGATTATGTGGTCAATCTCCCGCTGATCCTCTCTGACGAAGAACGCATCCGTCAGATCCGTCAGGAACAAGACTGTACCATGAGCTACTATGTGGCTATTGATCCTAAGACGCCAAATACATTTTTACGCTGTCACCTGGCAGAAAGTCGTATTCTCCCATGGCTCTCACTCTATATGAATATGGACGGTTTCCTCCGATGGGCCATCTGGCTCTGGCCAAACGACCCTTACAACTACGATAGCTACCACTATCAGAAGTTCCAAGCAGGTGGCACACACTTTGTGTACCCTAGCAAAACAGGTACACCACTCTATAGCCTCCGCTACAAGAACCTCAAGCGCGGTATCAGAGATTATATGATCTTCAAGATGTACATCGCACGTACAGGTGACCAGGAAGGCGTCATAGACGCTATCCAAAGCATCCTCAAAGTAGCTACCCTCGAACAGATGCAAGGATCTCATCGCCGCAACGCCGACGAGATTATGTCTCTGAACTTCAGAGACTACGACCAGATCAGCGTAGACTTCCTCCGCAAGCTTGCAGATCTTTAATACAAAAAAGCTGTAGATTTTTTTCTACAGCTTTTTTGTATTTTCTTAGATGCCCCATCAAAGACTCATTACATCTCGGAATCCCCTTGTGTTCCTCCATCAGCATCTGCGTCCACGTCTAGATTTTCTTCATTTTCTATATTAGTGTTTTCTTCTGTGCCAATATTTTCTTCTACATCAGTATTCTCTTCTTCTGTACCAGTATTCTCTTCTTCTACATCATTATTTTGAACTGTAAAATCAAATAGATCTAACATTGTACGCACAGGTATGTATGTGGTTCCATTTTTCTGATAGATAGGGATCGGTAACATAATCTGTTCTTCATTCAATGTACCCGTTAGATCTCCCACTTTTACTTTTAACACTACATTTCCTTTTGATAGATGCAGTTGCTGTGATTCAGATAAATAGGTTACTTTTACGTCCATGATATTGCTAATCTCTTTTATAGGTAAAATCGTTCTGCCAAATACTGTAGGCGCCTGAACAGCTCCCCCTTTTACTTCGCCTTGCCATTTCCCTGTATTTATTTTTATAATTTCTTGACACATTTTAAGGGGCACATCTTTATTATCTTTCCAAATCTTTGCATATTCCCACCATCCAAGTGGCCTGCCATTCGCTACTTTACCGATTTCAGGCGTAAACCCAGGCTTGTTGAATTCCTGGATAAACCAATCTGTAAATCCTAGCCCTCCCATCGACTGATTGCTAGGCACCAAAGCATACCCTGTGATATTCGCTAATATTCTAGCCAAATGTACCGATTGGTTATATACCTCCCCCTTCTGGTAAAACCACCAATAGATAATCTGCCCTGCCGAGTGATATGCAATATTCGTTTCAAATTGTTCTTCATAGCACAAGTCTCTTAAAGCCTTTGTTTCTGATTCTGAAAACGGAGCTGTTCCCGCATATCCCTGTGATCCTGGCGTCCTTGTTGGCTTAGTCCTTCCAAGCGGCGTCGGATAATTTCTATTAAGATCAACACCTCTCCCGTTTGCCTTCCAGCTAGGGTTACTACTCATTGCTTTATCTGCACCATCTGGATTGACCAAAGGCACAAACCAGATAGCCACTGTATTCAATATTTCTCTTACATTTTGACCATTCATGATCATGTTTTCTTCATAGGCTTTCGCCAGATACTCTATCTGGTCTAAAATTAAAATAGTTGTCATTGTCTCCCTGGCGTGATGCGCCCCATTAATCAAAATAGACTTTTCACCTTTCCCTACTTTTATAGCTTGAATAGGTTTTCCCCCTACCTGAGATACCCCTATTGTCTTAAGCTCTGTACTTTCTGGATAAGTATTATGTAATTTTTCTAATGCAAAATTTGTTTTATGACTTATTCCAGAAGTATAGAGCGACTGTGCGTTAATTACTTTTGCATGTACTATTGTTGACGAAAAAAATAATACCCCCATTAATATACTTATTACGATTCTAGTTAATGTCTTTCCCATAATGTCTCCTTTTTCTATACATAATGCCACCTTATCATATTTCGACATTTTTCCTCATAGCTTTAATCTTATTTTTATATGTATAGAATAATTAGCACAAAACAAAAGTGCCTTGTCCATCAACTGCCAAGGCACTTTCATTGTTAGCGCTTACTAAATATTCACCTGCTCCACTTTCTCTAAGAGCCTTGGCTGAATCAGCGGATAGGTCCACGCTGCTTCCTCCTCTAGCAAAAAGCCCACTACATGATTCACATACTCTTGTGTCGTGTAGTCAAATACCCTTCCTTCACTCTCTTTAAACCCACATTTTTGATGTGTTTTTTGAGATGCAACATTCTTAACCGAAGTATAACTATGTATGCGAACAGCTCCCGCCTTGCTTAATGCTTTGATCATACCCTTTAGTAATTTCTCTGCATGGCCTTGCCTTCTATAGTCTGGGTGCGTTTCTAACGCTTCTACAAAATACTCCCTATCCCCAACTTCATGCAAACGCAAGCTACTGAGCCAAACGCCTTCTTCCTCCCACACATAGCATGCTGTATTATCTTTTTCAAAAAAATCTTCTCTTAGCCACTGGCTATAAGCCTCTTCTACCAGCGTTAGCCCTTTTTCAATATCAGTTACTTCCGGAAAGAAGTTCGGCACATTTTGTCTGTTGCTTTCTCCATAGACTGGCATTAACAACTGTGCCTGTACATCTGAAAGCTGATTTAATTTTATAATCATCATGATCCCCCCTCACGTTAAGCTACTCTAGTAAATCAGCAAAACTATTCATTTGCTAGTATTAATTTGTAACGAAACCCAGTACTTGTACGCTCATACTGCTCAAAGCCGCAGCTTTGGAATAGATTTTGAGAAGCCCTATTGAAATGATAAATCTCATCTACTTTTATTTCTAAATAACCAAGTAATTTTGCACGTTCAATGAGCGCATAAATCACTTGTTTCCCGATCCCTTGTCCACGATACTTCTTTTCACCAATGACGATTGGCATATCCTCTTTAGAAAAAGTAACATCGCCTACAGGAATTACAGCGCTACCTTCTAATACTTCAATAAAATAGGATTCTCCTTGCGTATCTAAGTAGCTATACATACGTCCTAGCTGATCCTCATCATATGGCGTTGGGTTATTGTTCACAAGTAGTAGTGTTTCTTCATCCTGATACCACTTGAGAGCAAAGTCACATAGGCCATCATACTTTCTTAATCTTAATTCATTGCTTATCTGTATGATCTCTGGTTGTTTAATACCTATAATTGGCACTTCTTCTCTCCCCCTCTTTATTCACTCAGCCTATGTATTTCATCCACTCTTCATAAAGTTCGCTGATTGATCCATACCGCTTATCTCTATCTTGCGCTGTTGCACGCTTTGCAACTTCATATAGCGCCCTACCAGCTTCCCACTTCTCAAATGAATGATCTGTCTCACCACCTAGAAGCCCAAAAGCAATAGCCCCCATGGTATACACATTAGTTCGCTCATCAATTACTGCTCCCGCTTCACTTTCTTCAGGTGCTTTGAAGCGTGGTGATCCCCAGTAGTCATCACCAACTTGATTGACAAGTGGTTTTTTTTGATAAAAGTCAATATCACAGATAGTCGTTCTATGAGTTTCAAAATCATATAGGATACTGCCATCATAAAAGTCAACTGCCAAATACCCACGTGCTGCCACCTCTTTGTGAAAGGCAAAGAGGGTTGCTAACGAACATAGTCGCCTCTCCACTGGGAGCTGCTTGTAGCGATAATAGGCTGACTTTGGATGGGTATACTTTGGGTACGTGTCAAATGTCCAATGTGCATGAAGACACTCTCCCTCCACCCATCTAAAAACTACTGCATACCCATTTTCTACTGCGAAGTGATCCACCAGTTCTATCAGGGCTGGATGCTTCAATTCCTCATAAATAGATACTGCAGCCTTGAGACGTTCAATGGCATCAGATGTTGCCCCTTCATACTCGGCGGTCTGTGCCCCTGCATATTTCACAAAATGCTTTTCCCCATCTTTTTCTACCCCAAAGGCAATATTCCCTGAATCTTGCTCTGCAAATACACAAAATACACTGCCCAATGCTTGAAGCCATTCAAAATCATGGGCCTCTCTCAACTGAAATGATACTTGATCCATCTTTACTGTAACTAAATCTTTATTCATCTTCATCCTCCTGATTTTTCGGAGAGCTAAATTTGTGTCACCCTCCCTGTTCTAAGTGTTGTTTGTTTGCTATTCATCGTGATTTTCATAAGACATCACCCTTTCTCTATGTATTAAAATAGATTATATCATACCATTATATAACTTTAAATAATTATGGTAATTCGCCGAATCCCTTCACCATAAATAAAGGCAAAGATGGTCTATGTGATCCATCCTTGCCTTTGCACCTTAATCCCTATTCTTTTACCGTTCATCTTTTAACAATGCATAATAACATACATCACATACCCCTTGATTGTTCCAATCAGCCTGTCGCATGGTCCCCTCATACTTCATCCCACATTTTTTCATCACTTCACCTGAATTTTCATTTTGTGGGTCATGTCTTGCCTCTATACGTGATACTTCAACCTTCTCAAACAAAAAGGATATTACATTTTGTAGTGCCTCTGAAGTAATCCCTTTATGCCACCATTGTTGCCCAATACAATATCCAATCTCCACCTTCCCAATCTGATCATTATATGCAACAACACTTATGCTCCCAATTGGTTCCGTAACATCTTCTTTCAGCGTAATCGCCCACTGGTAGAAGTCACTCCTAGCATAATTGTTGATCCATTCTACTAACACTTGTTTGCTTACAGAAGCGTCTGAATGCGCCCGCCATGTCAAAAAACGTGTGACATCTTCATCTGAAGCCCAATTACGATACATTGCCTCTGCATCTTCTCTCACAAACTGGCGTAAATGCAACCTAACTGTCTCTATCGTTTCTGTTCCACAATGTTTCATATTCTTTCCCTCCTTTTTAAAAACATTTACAATAATTTTTCATATAATCTAAAGCCATTTAACCCATACGCCTCTAAACCTAGGCTTACTGTGTCAATATATCTATAACCTGCACGCTCATACAAACAAATGGCTGGGATATTTTTTTCATAGACATCCAGACGCAGTGCACTTACTTGCTCTGCCCTTCCATAATCCTCGGCGAATGCTAACATATGCTGCCCGATACCT